>DCTK01000049.1 GCA_002329575.1 Sutterella sp. UBA1442
ATTCACAAGCGAGATCGCAAAAAAAGCGCAGATTAACTTAAAAATAACGTGTGAAGCGGCAATCTTCTTGCCTTCAATATTGGCATTAAAAGACCCGATGACCGTGAAAATGGTGCTACCGACCGCCGCACCGATTGAAATACCGACAGCGGTCATGTAGTCGATCTGCCCCACCGTCAAAGCGGTAATGGCCAAAGTGATCGTTGCGTGAGAGCTTTGAGTAATCGCAGTGACTAAAAGACCGATCACGGCATAAATCAACAACCCTTTTAAGCCCGGCATGGCGTAAGCGGCTAGGTTTAATGTGTCTTTAAACGTCTCAAAACCGCTTTTCATCCAGGCAATGCCCAAGAACAGTAACCCGAGCGACAAAAAGAAGAGGCCAACACCCTTTGTACGAGGACTTTTCGTGAGATAAAAAATGACACCCACGATAATAAAGGGCATGGAATACAACGAGATTTCGGCTTGAACACCGAAGTAGCCCACAATCCAAGTGGTGCATGCGGCCGACAGATTAACGCCGTAGACCATCGCCACGCCAGAAGCAAGCGTAATCAACCCCGCAGAGAGAAACGAGACGGCAATCACGGTCACAAGCCCGCTTGATTGCACTAGCGTTGCCAGTACAAAGCCGAACGTAAACGACTTCCAATTTTTATCGGCAACACGATTTAAAAAGTGATCCAAAATGCCGCCCGAGAGAAGCTTAAAGCATTGCTCGAGCAACAACATGGAAAATAGAAACAAGCACACACCCGCGCATACTCGCATCACACCGGCATTTTGAAAGAGGAAGTACAGCGCCAGTGCGCAAACCAGCGTCAGCACAACCCCTTTCAAAATCTCGGTCGAACGGTTCAAAACGTTTGCACCCATCAAAAGGTCCTTTCGTTATAAATCCTAGCGAATGTGCGCCTGCCGTTTTCACAGCAGGCGCACTACCTTACCCTATTCTAAGCAAAGCTCTTCATTGTCTCAAACGTGAGATTCTTAGAAGAATCCCGGAGTAATACCGAGCCAGCACAAGTACGTAGCACCTGCGATCATCAAGAGCACCCAGTAGAGCACACTCATGGTAAAGCCGTACTTGAACGATTCACCCATCGTGTACTTGTTGGTACCGTAAAGCATCGCATTGGGTTTGGCGTTAAAGGGTAACGACCAGCAGCAGTTGATGCACAATGCCACTGGCATCGCCAACGACAAGATATCCATGTTAAGCGTTTGCGCAATACCGATCACAATCGGCATAAAGATCAGCGTGCGCATGTTCTTACTTTGGAAGATGAAGTGGCTCGCGATAAAGATGGCCGTCAGTACACCAAAGAGCGTCATGTAATTCATCGTATCCATGCCGAGCGCTTGCATGAGCTGTTCAGTTAACACATTCATCAACNNCACGTTCATCAACTTCGTGGCGGTCAAACCGGCACCCAAGGAGTAGGCACCTGCCGAGAACAGCATGAGGTGCCAGGGGATATCCACGTCGTTCCAGTTCAGAAGTTTGATTTGCGGCAGCAACATCACCACGGCACCTAACATGGCCACCACGGTGGAGTTCAAACCGTGAAGTTTATCGGTTGCCCACACAATCAAAACGAGCATAAAGATAATGGCCGCTTTGATCTCATTTTTCTTCACGGGACCCAAATCATCATAGGCCTTTTGCAGGGCTTCATGACCCCCTGACAATTTCGGTTCACGGTCTTCCTTAGAGAGCGGGAAGATGAAACGAACGCCGATTGCATAGGACAAAAGACCGAAGACTAGCACGATGGGCAAACCGGCCACGAACCAATCGAAGTAGAAGATCGAGACGCCGGCGCCGGCTAAAATGGCCACACCCAAAAGGTTGGCACCCGAGCCCGTCATGAACGTGTTGCAGCTTGCGTTAATCATGAGCAAGTTGTGTAACACGAGGTTGCGAGCAAAGTTATTCGTCGTATCGGTACCCGGAGCACCATAAACGGCACTAACCACCATAAAGAGCGGCATCATCAACGCAGCCTTAGCGGCCGTGGCGTTAATGAACGCAGCCAAAATGATGTTAATGGCCAAGAACGTCATGAAAATTGTCGAGGCGTTTTTGCCAAATCGCAAAATCATGTACAGGGCCGCCCGTTTGACCAAATCCGTTCGAACCATGGCACTGGCCATGATAAATGCCGACACGTTCAACCAAATCGTCGGGTCCCCTAAAGTGGCCATTGCGGGTTTGGCTTTTAGAATTCCTGTCAGAATCAAGCCGCAGATCAACAACATGGAGGTCACGTAGTTGGGAACGGCTTCCGAAATCCACAAGAAAAGTGCCGTGGCAAAAAGCCCGAACATGATCTGTTGACGATCATCGAGAATTGCAAAATCAAAAATGTACGAACAGCATACAAAGATGATGGCAGCAATCGGCAGGCCCCAAATCTGACAAAACTGCCCGACTTTCGAGAGCGGCCGCTTGGGCAGCTTATTAAGAGAGTAGCTGTTCATGTCCAGGGGATCATAGTCCTCTTTGACATTTACTTTAACTTGTACAGCCATTGTCTACACCTTTTTTATTTAAAATCAGTCGATTATTGACCAAAGCCGATCACGCGCTTGATGGCCTTAAGATAGTTAACGTTGGGCATCTCGGCAATGCCTAATGCTTCAACGGCTGCGCGCATCGCACCATAGTCTTCGCTTTCGCAGCAAGCCGACTCAATCTGAGCACCGTTAAGCCACACATAGGCGTATTCGCAAATGACGCCATTGACAGAGAAACCGTAACGTTTCTTCTCTACGGTGACAAAAGCCAGATCGGGACAATCGGCCGCTAAGCGTTTGAATTCATCAAAGCTGATCTCTTCGGCTTCAATCGTGAGATCCACCTTCAAAAACGACAGAATTTCCAACAATTCGTCACGCTTGACGGGAAATTGGAACTTGCCACGCGGTTGAAAGATTTCATAGCCTTCGGGCGTCTGACCGGTTTTGACTTTGATATCGAGCAAACCGTCACGCACCTTCACATTGGCCTCGTCGGTCTTCTTCGACAAAATATAGGTTTCAGGCGGCATCACGCGAACTTTGAAAAGCGTGGCATGAGCCGGCCACATTTTTTCCGTCACGACATCAATGATGCCTTGGCCAAATACACGAAATTCAGCACGAGCGGCCAATTTTTGTGCATCAGCGGCCGAAATCGCTTCGTTTTTTGCATATGTGTCAACCATGATATTTCTCCTTAAAACGATTCGGCCTATTTATTCCAGGTCGTGTACGGATTGCGAACGAGGTTGCTGTTGAAGTATCTCGGATCGCTGGAGACTTCTTCTCCAACCCACTCGGGCTTTTCAAATGCTTGATCTTCGCTCTTTAATTCCACTTCCGCCACAATCAAGCCTTCGTTAACGCCGAAAAATTCATCGATTTCCCACACGAGTTCCCCCATCGGGATCTTATAGCGGGCTTTTTCGATGATGGGTTGTTCGGCCAAGTTTTCAAGCATCGTAACGCAATCGGCAAACGGAATTTCGTATTCAAATTCCAAACGCGTCACGCCTTTCGTGGGGCCCTTCACCGTCATGAAGGCCTTCTCGCCCACCGTGCGGATACGTACCGTGCGTTCCTTTTGGCTATTGAGATAGCCTTGGCGATAGTGAACCGGCGTGGCCAATTGACGCCAAGCATCACCTTTGACTAAAAATTTTCTTTCAATTTCCTTGCTCATCACAGCTCTCCTTGGGGAAACTATCTTGATTGAATGCCGAGTTCTTGTTCAGCAAGCAACCTATTGAGTTTTGACTCACTTTTATTGTGAGCGCATTTGACCAATAAATAAAATGAATACTGCCTATTAGTTTTATAATGGATATTTATAGATCGTTTGTTAAGGCTTTTGCCATGCAACTTGAACACTTAAAGACCTTTCACCACGTCGAGCTTGAAAAGAGTTTTTCCAAAGCCGCTAAAAAACTCTTTCTTACACAACCGGCCATCACCCGACAGATTCAGGGCTTAGAACACGATCTGAAAGTGCAACTCTTTGATCGCACGAAGCGCCAAATTGAGCTTACCGAACAAGGCAATATTCTCTTCTCTTACA
>DCTK01000090.1 GCA_002329575.1 Sutterella sp. UBA1442
GAGATTCGGATGATCATCAGGCCGGATATCTTGCTCCAACGTCTACATCCCCATCGTCTACAAGTCCTCGACATGTCAGGGGAGGAGCCGAATCTCTGCCCCCTAGGATTGGGAGCGAGTGTCATGCCTTAGCAACGAAAGCCGTTGGGCTGGGGAAACGTCCCTCCATGGAAGTTAAATTCAGTGTAGATCCGATGTCTTGTCAAACAAACAGGATGGGGCTGTATCTAAATTCTCAAGGTAATGTTTTGGAAAAACTATTCCTACAACAAAATAGCATGCAAGAGTCAATTTCTTGGAAATTCAAGNNAATCTGGTGCGGGTGGTCGGACGGACTCGAACCGACACGCCTAAACGGCGTCAGGACCTAAACCTGGTGCGTCTACCAATTTCGCCACCCCCGCACGCGAATGTGCCATTTTACACGAAAATCGGCCCAAGAGGGCCGATTTTATGGACTGAGCCAAGTTAACGATTAGCGCAGCACAAAATTAATTCCGAAAGCCAAGGCAATCAAAACCGTGATGAGATTAAGTTCATCGAGTTTGCCACTTAAGATTTTGATGAGCACATAGCTGATAAAGCCCAACCCGAAGCCCGTTGCGACATTAAAGGTTAAAGGCATCGTCAAAATCGTCAAGAAGGCAGGCATTGCCGTCGAGAAGTCCTTGAAATTAATGTGCATGACCGATTGCATCATCAAAGCACCGACCACGATCAAAGCGGCTGCAGTGGCGTAGCTTGGCACAATTTGAACGATCGGAAGTACCAACAAGCAAGCTAAAAAGAGTACGGCAGAAACTAAAGGAACAATACCGGTTCGACCGCCTTCGGCGATGGCAGCAGCACTTTCCACGTAGCTAGTGGCTGTTGGCGTGCCGATGATGCCCGAGCCCATTGTGGCAAAAGAATCGGAAATCAAAGCCTTGCTCAGACCTTCGACTTTACCGGTTTTCATGTCCATCAACTTGGCACGCATGGATAACCCGATTAATGTACCCATGTTGTCAAAGAGATCGACCATTGTGAGCGTAAAGACAATCGTGACAATGCCGTATTCAAATACACCGCCGAAATCCAATTGCGCAAACGTTTCGGTTGGCAGAAGGGTAGACGGAGCAGACATGGTGGAGAAGTCGGGCATGGGAGAAGCGCCGACCAAAAGTCCTACGATGGTGATCAAAATAATGCCGATGATCATTGCACCTTTAACCTGACGAATCATCAAAGCGGCAATAATTAAAACGCCCACACTGGCTAAAAGCGGGGGCCACTCCGTAATATGACCGAAAGCGACAAATGTTGAGGGATCAGAGACAATAATGCCGGCATTTTTCATGCCGATAAAGGCAATAAAGCAACCTAAACCGACAACGATGGCATGCTTAATGTCAATGGGAACAGCATCAATAATCAGCTCACGAACCTTTGTTACGGTCAAAAGTAAAAAGATCACGCCGGAGCAAAAGACCGCTGCCAAGCCCGTTTGCCAAGACAGTCCCATCGGGCCGCAAACGTAGTAAGCAAAGAATGCGCAAATGCCCAAGCCGGGAGCCACAATGACTGGGAAATTGGCATAAAACGCCATGATGGTGCTTGCCAGTGCTGTTGTCCAAATAACAGCAATAGTGGCCGCTTCTCGGTTCATACCGGCATCAGAGAGCATGGCCGGGACCACAAAAAGCACATAGCACACAGTGATGAAACCGGTCAGGCCGGCTAAAAGTTCACGTCGAAGCGTGGTGTTTTTCTCGGTGAGTTTGAAAATTTTCTCTAAGAGTTCCATCGTAAACTCCGATCTTTGAGGAGAGGGGAAAAGAGGATACTAAAGCGAAATGATGCTTTTTGTTGAAGAATTTGTTTTACATGAAGATAGATGTCAACGGCGGTGATAAAAATAAGCAAATATCAAAGAAGTTTCCTCACATAAGTTTTCGAGAAACGCTCTATACTGACGACTGTCAAGGATTAAGGAGTTATCTCATGCAGAATTTTATTTTCCAAAATACTACGAAATTGGTGTTTGGCAAAGGGCAAATTGCTAGCCTTTCCCAATTCGTTGCGCCGGGCACAAAATTGATGTTGACTTTCGGTGGTGGCTCGGTGAAGAAAAACGGTGTTTATGACCAAGTCATGGCAGCTCTGACGGGTTACGATGTCGTTGAATTTTGGGGCATTGAACCTAACCCTTCCGTAGAAACTGTCCGCAAAGCCGTTCAATTGGGTCGTGAGGAAAAGGTTGACATGCTATTGGCCGTGGGCGGCGGCTCCGTTTTGGATGCAACGAAATTAATCGCTGCCGGTTTAGCAGAGCCTGAAACAGATCCGTGGGCCATTGTTTTGCGCCGTTCGGCTTCTAAACAAATTCCCTTTGCCAGCGTCATGACGTTGCCTGCCACAGGTTCTGAAATGAATAACGGTGCTGTGATTTCATGTCGAGAAACCAAAGAAAAGTACGGCTTTTTCGCTGGCTACCCAACGTTTTCCATCCTGGATCCGATGACGACCTATTCGTTATCAAAAACTCAAAAAGCCAATTCCATGGCTGACATTGTTGTGCATGTGCTTGAGCAGTACATGACCACAACGGGCCAGAGCCGAGTACTGGATCATTGGGCTGAAGGGGTGATGCAAACGATTTTTGAGATTGCCCCTCAGGTTCTTGCCGATGAGCCCGACTACGATGTCATGAGTGACTATATGTATTCAGCGACCATGGCGTTAAATAACTTCTTGCGCATGGGCATCACTCAAGACTGGGCTACGCACCAAATCGGTCACGAGTTAACCGCTCTTTGTGGAGTGACGCACGGCGAATCGTTGGCCATCGTTTACCCTGGGCTTTTAAGTGTTTTGCGCGAACAAAAGAAAGGCAAAATTTTGCAATTTGCCGACCGCGTGTTGCGTTTGACTGAAGGCAGTGAAGAAGATCGCATTGAGACAGTGATCCGTTATCTTGAATCCTTCTTTAAGTCTTTAGGTCTTGCGACGCGATTAAGTGAAAAGGGGATTGGAGTAGAGACTGTCGAGGCAATAGCCACTCGTTTTACTGAACGTGGAGTGCATTTCGGCGAAGCTCAAAATGTCGATGGCGAGCTAGCTCGAAAGATTTTATTAGAGCGTCTCTAGTAAAGTAGTACTTGAGGATATTGTCTAACCAATTGAAAATACAGCTATATTTTGCGTTTTGAGCATGGGTGGGCAATGGTGTGTGAAAAGATTTTGCATGAATTGCCCGCCTTTTTTATCTCTGAGACTGCAAATCGAGAAGATTCGCGGCTATAATCAAGCGTTTTCGTACGAAAATTGTTTTTCGTCAACGATTCCCTTTTACATTATTCGGGTGACGGACCCTTTTGGCCGTCATTTGTTTGTTTATTGCGAGGCCTTTAATTTAGGGCTTTCGCGCTTTTAAGTTAGAAGAAAATGACTGAAAAAGAAACCACGAAGAGTTCTTTGGAACGTACCCTTGAATTGACGGTCTCTGCTGCCCAAGTGCACGCTGATACCGAAGAAATCCTCAAGCGTCGCGCCCGCACCGCTAAGGTGCACGGCTTCCGCCCGGGTAAGGTTCCCATGCAAATGGTCCGCTCCATGTACGGTGCTCAAGCCTATATGGATGCTTTGAACCGCTTGGTTGGTCAAGCCTACGAAAAGGCTGTTGCTGAAGCTCAATTAAAGGTGGCCGGTGCTCCGACGATCGAACCCAAGGGTGAAGTCAAGGACGACGTGGATCCGCAATTTATCGCTACGGTTGAAGTGTTCCCCGAAGTGGACGTTCCCGTGTTAAGCGATGTGGAATTGAAGCGATTTGTGTGCGAAGTGACCGACACTGAAATCGATAAGACGTTGGAAATCATGCGCAAGCAACGCGCTGTTTACGAAGTTGAAGAAGAAGGCACGGCCGCTGAAGGCAAGCGCGTGACGATCAACTTTGTCGGTCGCTTAGATGGCACGCCGTTTGAAGGCGGCACGGCCAACGGTTTTGCTTTCGTGATCGGTGCCGGCCAAATGCTCGCTGACTTTGAAAAGGCCGTTGACGGCATGAAGACCGGCGAAAAGAAGACCTTTGAAATGACCTTCCCGACCGACTACGTTGAAAAGCTCGCCGGCAAGACCGTTGAGTTTGACGTTGAACTCTTGAAGGTTGAAAACGCCAAGTTGCCCGAAATCGATGACGAATTCGCCAAGAAGTTGGGCATCACCGACGGTGTCGCTAAGATGCGCGAAGAAATCGGTGAAAACTTGAAGCGTGAAGTGAAGGCTCGCGTGACGCAACAAACCAAAGACGGCGTGATGAATGCCTTAAACGATGCCTGCAAGTTTGACTTGCCCAAAGCTCTTGTGGCCGATGAAATGGCTGCTCTTGCCAAGGCTTTCGAACAAAACATGGCCGCTCGTGGCATGGACGTGAAGAAGAACCCGGTTGCTCCGGAACTCTTCCGTGAACAAGCCGAACGTCGCGTTCGCTTGGGCTTGTTGGTCAACGCTTTGGTTGAAAAAGAAAACTTGACGCCCACCGAAGAAGAAATCGATGCTCATATCGATGAATTGTCCGCTAGCTACGAAGATCCGGCCGAAGTGAAGGCTTGGTTCAANNTTGAGCGATGCTCAAGCCTATGTCTTGGAAAACAAGATTACCGAATGGGCTTTGTCTCGTGCTAAGACGACCGAAGAAGTCGTGGCGTTTGAACAATTGATGGGCAACATCTAATTTGCAAAGTGCAAGAGGGCAACACGATGATTGAAAATAATCTCGTTCCGACCGTTGTTGAACAAAGCGGACGCGGCGAGCGTGCTTTTGATATTTTCTCGCGCATGTTGCGCGATCGGGTGGTGTTTTTAACCGGCCCGGTGACCACTGAAAGCGCAAATCTCGTCATTGCCCAATTGCTCTTTTTGGAAAGCGAAGATCCCGATAAGGACATTTCGCTTTACATCAACAGCCCGGGCGG
>DCTK01000102.1 GCA_002329575.1 Sutterella sp. UBA1442
TGCGAAAAAGTATTTGTTAACATCAACCCCCAATCGACACTACTGTTGGGGCAAGCTCGGGGAGCGGCTATTACAGCGCTGGCTGTCAACGGTCTGACGGTCAATGAATTTTCGCCTACGGAAATCAAACAAGCCGTGGTAGGCACAGGTAGAGCCGCCAAAACACAAGTGCAAGCAATGATGTCTCACCTGTTGGGCTTGCCCGAGAGCATCCAAGCCGATGCGGCCGATGCTCTAGCCTGTGCAGTCTGTGCTGCACAATCGATGGAAATGACTCAGGCTCTGGCTACGCCGAAAACAAGTGCCGGACGCGCAAGGCGTCGATCTTCGTCGAAAAGTCGTTCGGCTTGGGAAACACATTTAGGACTTTCTGCAAAATGATCGGACGAATTAAAGGAATTTTGATTGAAAGTGCACCTCCTCGTATCGTCGTGGACGTGCATGGTGTGGGTTATGAGATTGACGTTCCGATGTCAACTTTTTATAACTTGCCGGCTCACGGGCAGGAAGTCACGCTTTTAACCCAAATGATCGTGCGTGAAGACGCACAATTACTTTTTGGATTTCTCTCTGCTGAAGAACGTGAAGCGTTTAGACTTCTTTTAAAGGTCTCCGGAATTGGAGCTCGAACGGCTCTGTCCATTCTCTCGGGTCTTTCAGTCACTGATTTAGCCAATGCCGTTGCCATGCAGGAGTCTGCACTTTTGACAAAAGTCCCCGGCATTGGGAAAAAGACTGCAGAACGACTTTTGTTAGAACTCAAGGATAAGTTAACGGGTACGCTTGCCGATGCCGGAATTAGTAGCCCTGCCGGATCGACCATGACCGATATCATCAACGCTTTGATCGGCTTAGGCTACAGCGAACGCGAAGCCCGCTTGGCTGTTAAGAAGTTGCCGGAAGATACAACCGTTTCCGACGGCATCCGTTTGGCTTTACAGGGAATGGGGAAATAATCAGTTATGCAAACGATTGAACGTATTGTCAGTGCTGTGTCAAGCTCTCCGAATGAAGACAATATCGACCGTGCACTGCGCCCGACTCGCTTGGCAGACTATGTTGGACAGCCCAAAGCTTGTGAACAACTGTCCATTTTTATTGAAGCGGCTAAAGCTCGTGGCGAAGCTCTCGATCATCTACTCGTTTTCGGCCCCCCGGGCTTAGGTAAAACCACTCTTGCACACATCATTGCCAATGAGATGGGAGTTAACCTCCGTCAAACTTCTGGCCCCGTACTTGAACGCCCAGGCGACCTAGCGGCAATTCTCACCAACCTTCAAGCCAACGATGTGCTTTTTATCGATGAAATTCATCGGTTATCCCCTGTTGTTGAAGAAATTCTGTACCCAGCCTTGGAAGACTTTCAGATCGACATCATGATTGGCGAAGGACCGGCTGCGCGTTCCATCAAACTCGATTTAAAACCCTTCACATTGATTGGTGCTACAACTCGAGCCGGGATGCTGACCAATCCATTACGAGCACGTTTTGGCATCGTCAGTCAACTGCAGTTCTATAACACTGAGGACTTGGCTAAAATCGTTCGCCGATCGGCTCGATTGCTCAATGTGAGTATTGATGAGCAAGGAGCTTATGAAGTCGCCCGCAGAAGTCGCGGGACCCCTCGTATTGCTAATCGGCTACTACGCCGTGTCCGTGACTATGCCCAGGTTAAAGCCGACGGTCTTGTTACGCGTGCTGTAGCTGACCAAGCACTTCAAATGCTCGATGTTGATCCCCTAGGTTTTGACCTCATTGACCGTAAGTTCCTGTTGGCCATTATCGAAAAATTTGCTGGAGGCCCTGTTGGCATTGACAACTTAGCTGCTGCAGTTGGAGAAGACCGAGAAACGCTTGAAGACGTGGTAGAACCCTACCTTATTCAACAAGGTCACTTGCAACGCACGCCAAGAGGTCGTGTGGCGACAGCTTTGGCCTATCGTCATTTTGGTTTTGACGGCCCTGTCTCTCCCGGTCAAACTTCATCACTTTTTTAACGTTTTCAATGTGTTAAAATGCTCGATCCTGTTAGCAAAGAGTTTGTACTCTCCGTTCGTGTTTACTTCGAAGACACCGATGCCGGCGGTGTCGTTTATCACGCTAGTTATCTGAAGTTCTTCGAAAGAGCACGTACCGAGTTTTTACGTTTACTCGGATGGAATCAAGGTGAGTTGCTCAAAAATGCCTCTTGTGCGTTTGTCGTTTCTGATTTATCGATTCAATACAAACGCCCGGCTAAACTCGACGATATACTCGTCATTCGTACTTCGTTAAAAGAGTTACGACGAGCTTCGTTCGTATTTGAGCAACGCGCGTTCCGTGACGATGTTCTGATGACCAGTGCTCAGGTACGAGTTGTCTGCATTTCGCCTTCCACGGGTCGCCCATTGCCGATTCCAGAAGACATGTACAAAGAAATTGAACAATTGACTTGCGCTGCATAATTCAAGCAACGCCTTATACGAAGGATTTTTTATGAACGCCAGTGCCGACATGTCCATCATTTCCTTGCTCACTCACGCTAGTGTTGTGGTGCAAGCTGTTTTGGCCATCTTGATTGCGCTCTCGTTGATCAGCTGGACACGAATTTTTCAAAAATTTTTCCAACTTCGCAACGCCAAGCGTTTGTGCGATGATTTTGAAAGTCGTTTCTGGAGTGGTACCGAGCTCAACAAACTTTACGAGCATGCCCAAAATCACCGCGAACGTTCCGGCACGCAAGAGCGTATGTTTGCCTCGGGTATGACGGAATTTTTAAAACTCTCCACCCATGATGCAGCTGAAGCATTAGACGGTGTACGTCGAGCCATGCGTGCCACCTACCAGCGAGAAATGGATAGTTTGGAAGGCGGTCTGCCGACTCTAGCCTCTATCGGTTCCGTTTCACCTTATATCGGTCTTTTCGGTACCGTTTGGGGCATTATGAATGCCTTTACTGGATTGTCTGCATTGGATAACGCATCGTTGGCTACGGTAGCCCCCGGTATCGCCGAAGCATTGGTTGCAACGGCCATCGGTCTGTTTGCCGCTATTCCTGCCGTTGCGGCCTACAACCGCTTTGCCAATGACCTTGAACGCTTGTCCAATCGTTTTGAAAGTTTTGCTGAAGAGTTCCAAAACATTCTTCAACGTCAACGAGGCTAATTGAGATGGAAGGTTTTCGTTCTTCCCGTCGTGGCTCACGTCGCTTAATGGCAGAAATCAACGTTGTGCCTTACATCGACGTGATGCTTGTGTTGGTTGTCATTTTGATGGTGGCCGCACCTTTTGTGAATCCCTCACTTGTTAACTTACCGAGCGTAAAAAAAGCTGAAAAAGCCCCTGATACGATTGTCGAAGTGATTGTGCACCCGACGGGAGCCATGTCTGTGAGAAACGGCAAAGAGCTCGTTGCTGTCGATATGCCGCGCCTGATCGCTACGGTGAAAAATGCTCAAGCAGGCCGCACAGACGTGCCGGTTGTCATTGCAGCAGACAAATTGGTGCAATACGAACAAGTGGTCAATGTCATGAAGCAACTTCAAGCGGCCGATATCGCTCGTGTTGGGTTATCTTTGAAAGTTGAGAAATAACCGTGAGCGAAACCAAACAAACGCCGGCGAAAAAAGAAACCCGAGTGCCTAGCGCCAATCCGCGTCAAGAAGGCCCTTGGGGCGTTTCTTTCATCCTGGCGCTATGTGTTCACGCTGTACTTTTCGTAGGTCTATTTGTTGTCTTTCAATGGAACCGCGAAAGTACTGAAGTAGTCTACGCCGAACTGTGGGCTCCCTCGAGCGCTCCGCAAGGTACGGTTGCGCCGGTACCAGAAGAGCCCAAGGAAGAGCCGGAGCCGGAACCGGAACCCGAGCCTGAACCAGAGCCTCAACCAGCTCCACAACCAGAACCCGAACCACAAGCACAACCGGAGCCTCCCCAGCCGGACCCGGACGTTATTCGTCAGCAAGAAGAACAAAAGAAACTTGAAGAGCAGAAAAAGCTCGAAGAACAAAAGCGTCTCGAGGAACAAAAACGTCTGGAAGAGCAAAAGCGACTCGAGGAACAAAAACGCCTTGAAGAACAAAAACGCCTTGAAGAGCAAAAGCGACTTGAGGAACAAAAACGTCTGGAAGAACAAAAGCGTAAAGAAGCCGCACGCAAAGCTCAGGAAGAGCGTCGTCGTCAACAAGCTCGTCAACTGGCACGACAACTTCAACAGCAACAACTTAAAGACTTGCAAGCTTCGTCATCGGACAATGCTGCCGGAGTCACAGTCCAATCAGGCGGCGCTCAGTCTGCGCTTTATAACTCACGCATCGTAGCGTGCATCCGACCGAATATTGCTTTTGCGGTCAGTGCGGATATGAAACCCGGTCAATATCGTGCCGTCTACTCGGTAGATTTAGCCAGTGACGGCGTAACGCCTCAAAATATCCGCATGGTCAGATCCAGTGGCTTGCCCGCTTTCGACCAAGCCGTCGAGCGCGCCATTCGGGCCTGTAATCCTTTCCCGGCGCATCCGACTAATCGGCCGCCTAAAACGATTCAATTGACTTTCGACCCGGTCGATCAACGTTAATGATCGACCGACACAATAGGTAATACAAATGAGTAAAGCCATCACGAACCAATTTGCAGAAGATCTCGGTTATACCTACGGCGGTTGCATTCGCGATCTGATCCGTTTTACAGCCCGAGAAGCCTCTCGTGTCAGCAAAGCCAAGCTGCCGCTTTTTGATTTCTTCAACGAGTCTCCTTATTTGCAATTTCGCGCACTTTGGAGCGCCCTTTTACAAGCCGTCGCCATTCGTACCGTGCTTGATAACTGTCCTGAATACCAAGAAAATGAAAAGCTTGTCAAAAAGACGCTTTTCCAAATGAACTATCATGCCGAAGAAGTGATGGCCGATAAGATCTTCCGCCGCTTGTCGACCGAGGAGCTCAACGAATACGAAAACAAAAAACAGCAATTAATCACGCTCGCACTTCGTCCTGATACGGTTAAGGCCGACTTGGCAGACCTTTTCTTGGAACTGTTGCATGGCAAAGGTTCAGATAGAATCAACGACAAGACTCGTCAAGGTACGCTCAAACAAGTAACCCTGTCTGCAGAAACTTTCCGCCGTTTGATTGATGTGATGACTAAAGAACCAGAAAAAACTAAAGCTGCAGGACGCTAATCTGTCGATTCATTCTCACATTTTTTGAAGACGCCTTGGATTTTTCCGAGGCGTTTTTTATTCGAGTTAAAAACCGTGACGGACTAAAAGTTGCGAATTTTTAACGCCAAATTACAGTCCTCGATTTGAGCTCAAATGCCTGCTAATAGGCCTCTTGCGGCTGGACTTGTCGTTTTTGAACAACAAAAACGCGATTTTTTCGATCCAAATCAACAAAAAAAGTCTTTTTAGAGTGTTTTTTTGCGTAAACCCCTAGTTTTCAAGGGATTAGATGGAGTATATTAAGGGTGTTCATCGTTCCCGATGCTCGTTTTTTACCTAAGGAGTTATTCCCATGAACAAGCAAGAACTTATCGCTATCGTTGCTGAAGAGAACGAACTCTCCAAAGCTCAAGCCGGTCGCATCATTGATTCCGTCTTTGACGCTATCGTTAAATCCGTTGCCAAGGGTGACGGCTTCCAATTGATCGGTTTCGGTTCCTTCAAGGCAGTTAAGCGTGCCGCTCGCGAAGGTCGTAATCCCACGACTGGCGAAACGATCAAGATCGCTGCCACAACGTTGCCGAAGTTCACGGCTGGTGCTGCCTTCAAGGCCGCCGTTGCCAAGAAGAAGGGTTGCAAGCGCTAATCCGTTCTTTTCTGGACACTATCAACAAAAAACCGCACAAAGTGCGGTTTTTTGTTATCTACTGACGCTTAACCTTGAACAATCTTCGAGACAATGTTTTCGAGCTTTACCATCTGCTTTTCTTTCACATTGCGACGGTACTTATACTCCACTTCACCGGTCTTCAAGCCGCGCTCGCCGACTACAATGCAGTGAGGCACCCCGATCAATTCCCACTCAGCAAACATAACACCGGGACGCATATCGCGATCATCGAGAATAACATCAACGCCAGCTGCTTTTAAGTCTTCGTAGAGCTTATCGGCCGTTTCGCGAACAAGTTCACTCTTGCCGTAATTCATCGGACAGATCACTGTAGAGAACGGAGCAATCGATTCGGGCCAAATGATGCCTTGCTCATCGTGACCTTGTTCAATCGCGGCACCTAAAAGACGCGTAACACCGATCCCATAGCAACCCATTTCGAGTACCTTGGGTTTACCGTTTTCATCCAAGAACGTTGCATTTAATGCTTCGGAATATTTCGTACCCAGATAGAAAACATGACCGACTTCAATGCCGCGTTGCAATTTGATGGTCCCTTTACCGTCGGGCGAAGCATCGCCTTCAACCACGTTGCGGAGATCTGCAACTTTGGGCTCAGGCAAATCCCGTCCCCAGTTAACACCCATGATGTGGAAGCCTTCCTCATTAGCACCGCAAATAAAGTCACTCATATTTGCCGCCGTAGAGTCAGCGTAGACAACAATGTCTTCGCTAATTCCGACAGGGCCTAAGTAACCGGGTTTGCTACCGAATGCAGTTTGAATTTCACTATCGGTTGCGAAGCGGAAACCCTCTTTGAGTTCGGGCAAATGACCGGCCTTCACTTCATTTAAATCATGATCGGCACGCAACAAGATCATGACGATTTGTGCAGGTAACGGTTCGCCCTTTTCATTGACGCGATCTGCAGCCAAAATAACAGACTTCATGGAACGAGTCAGCTCAACGCCCAACAACTCCACAACATCTTCACACTTCTCACGGCCCGGAGTCGGAACCTTTTGCATGGCTTGGGTCGGCTCTGCTCGCTTTTCAATGACAGAGAAAGCCGGGGCCAATTCAATATTGGCGGCAAAGTCACTATCAGGACAGTACGCAATTAAGTCTTCACCGGTATCGGCAATCACTTGGAACTCATGCGAACGATCCCCACCGATAGAGCCCGTATCAGCGGCCACAGCACGGAACGTAAGACCTAAGCGAGTAAAGATGCGTTGATACGCTTCGTACATCTTGTCGTAAGACTTCAATGCGCCTTCCTGATCGCGGTCAAAGGAATAGGCATCCTTCATCGAGAATTCACGACCGCGCATCACACCGAAGCGAGGACGACGTTCATCACGGAATTTCGTTTGGATTTGATAGAAATTCACGGGCAGCTGGCGCCAAGAGTGAATTTCTTGACGAGCAAAATCCGTAATGACCTCTTCGGAAGTCGGCTGAATCACAAAGTCACGAGCATGACGGTCTTTGAATCGAAGCAATTCCGGACCGTACTTTTCCCAACGACCAGACTCTTGCCACAATTCTGCCGGTTGCACCATCGGCAATAACAATTCAATGGCACCTGCACGATCCATTTCCTCACGGATAATGTTCTCGATCTTACGAATCGAACGCAAGCCCATCGGCATATAGGTATATACACCGGCAGCAATCTTTTTAATCATGCCGGCTCGAATCATTAATTGCTGGCTGACAATATCAGCATCAGCAGGCGCTTCTTTTAACGTCGAAATAAAAAAGGAACGTGCACGCATTGTTTTCTCACAGATTAAGGTACAATTTTTTCATTGTGCACTTTTTACCATGCTTTTGGTAAAAGTGAAAAGAGAATTTTAGAAGATTTTGAGGCCTAAGATGTTGGACAGTGATGGATACCGTCCTAATGTCGGGATTATTCTTGCCAATTCCGACAACAAAGTATTTTGGGCCAAACGTATTCGCAAGCCTGCATGGCAGTTCCCGCAAGGGGGTGTCGATGAGGGAGAAGGACTCGAAGATGCGCTGATGCGCGAGTTAAACGAAGAAATCGGCTTGTCGCCCGAGGATGTGCAAATTATTGCGCATACCAAAGATTGGCTCTATTACGATGTACCGGAGCCTTTCCGCCGTGCCGATCGAAGCGTTTACCGTGGCCAGAAGCAAATTTGGTTCTTACTACGTTTGGTTGGACCGGAAACGAAAATTAATTTGTACGCAAGCTCCACGCCCGAATTTGATGCTTGGCGCTGGAATGATTACTGGGTACCGTTGCGCGATGTCATCGACTTTAAACACGATGTTTATCGCAAAGCACTTGAGGCACTTGCGCCTCACTTGTTCGGAACATCCGACAGACGAGCAAAACCCAGTCCTGATTGGCTTTTCTACGGTTTCTAATACCGTTACCCTTCGGGGCGCTAAACGCGCCCCGAAGTCTTTTAAACATTGAACCTTCCCTACTTTTCTACCTTCTGAGTCAAGGCCTTAAATTCCGCAATATAACTGCAGGCCTGATCTAAACACTGATTCCAGAAATCCGGTTTACTTGCATCAAAACCCATGTGCTTAGCAATGAGCTCATCCACGGTCATTCTGCCCGTATCACGCAAGAAATCACGATAAAAATCCGGGAAAGTTTCTCCTCGTTTTTGTTGCTCACGCAACAAACCTTGGGAGATCAGATAGCCGATCGTGTAGGCATAGTTGTAGATATATTGATCGGTCATGTAAAAATGAGGCTTGTAACACCAAAGGTACTCGTCGCAATCTTCAATAGCCTCACCCATATACTCTTTCCAGGCACTTTGCATCATTGCTTCAGCTTCGGCCTGCGTCACAAGAGCATTCTGGCGCCGTTCGATGTAACGTTGTTCAAAACTCATACGCACGGGTAACTGCAAGCAGAAATTGGCACAACTGAGCAACTCTTGCCAGAGAATCGTTAAGCGTTCAGTATCGTCTGTTGCGTGACCGGCACAATAACGACGTACGGCCGCTTCGTTAAAGGTGCTGGCAACTTCTGTTAACGTCATGGGGAATTCCGTTTGATTGGTCGGCATATCACGCATGACCCAATAGTGAAATGCGTGTCCCAACTCGTGAGCTTGTTGTAGCACAGAGCCGAAACTTCCCAAATATGTTGTAAAAACTCTCGGTTGTTTTAATCGATTAAAGCGCGAATAGAATGCACCTCCGNNAGCATCAACTCGTGCTTCCAACCAGTGCTTGTCCAACATCATGTCCACGAATTCAGGGATCTGCGGATTCACGTCTTTTAGTGCCGCTTTCAACGTTTCTATTGCTTGCGGATACGGGATATAAGCATCTGATGCTTTCTTTTGCGGCAGGGGCGCAAAGAAGTCACAAGCACTCATTTTTTCTTTTCCGAAGAAAGGAGCGCGTGCAGTGATCGCCTCGCGAATTTCATCGGCTCTTGCCCGTATTGCACTCATTGCGGCTTCAAGTGCCTGACCACTAATACGGTTTTGCTCAAGACTCGGACGCATCCAATCGTTTAAACCAGCTAATTGGAACTGAGTTTTTCTGAATCCGTGCAAAAGGTTGAGTAAATCAACGTAAAAGCCAGCGTGCTCTTTGTACCAAGCGTTGACGGCCTTTTGGGCAGTTTGACGCAGTCGCGCATCATCAGCACCTTTGAGCACCCCCATACACTGAGCATGAGATAGTTGCACTTGCTCGCCGTTGGATTTTTGGGCACTCACGTTAAGCGTCTTATTCAAACGCTTGAACATTGCATCAACAGGAAAAAAATTTGTTGCTGCAAAAGCTGTTATCGTCGTATTGTCTTGAGACGAGAGTCCGTTTTTCCAGGAGTGTTTTTTCTCCATTACATTGAACCGCCAATGGCTTAATGCGGGATCATTCCAGCGACTATCATCGCCATCCATTTCCCCCAACGCAACAAACAGTGGCTTACTGATACTGTCTAACTCTGATAGCATCGCTTGAGCGGCGGCGTAGGCCGATGAAGCGTCCGTATCCGTGATATCGATACTCGATGCACAATAGGCAAAACTCACCATTGATGAAATTGAT
>DCTK01000083.1 GCA_002329575.1 Sutterella sp. UBA1442
AGAACTGCAACAGATTGCACTCTCCTTGAGTACACACTCCTTTGAACGCGTTCCGGACACCGTTGCAGTGCCGGCCGATGAGCAACGCATTATTGTTCAAATTACCGGGCTGGAAAATAACCGAACGTATTTGTCCGCTGAGCTTGAATCGCCTTTTCCGATTATTGAGCAAGAAGGCTTGGCAACTATCCTACATGAGGGACGCACTTGGCGCATATTTAATCTAAAAACAGAGACCGGCTTTAATATCCTTACGGCTCAGCCTACGGATGTGCGACTGGGTATGGCCTTTGGTTCTGCTTTGCATATCTTGCAGCCGCTCGTGTTACTGCTTCCTTTCTTAGTCATTGCCGTATGGCTTTTAGTGAGCCAAGGTTTAGCGAGCCTTAATCGCACGGCTAGAATCGTTTCTACGCGCTCCTCAAGCTCTCTGGAAGCGCTTCCTACTCGGGGGTTGCCTCGCGAAGTGTTGCAACTCGTATCGGCGTTAAATGAGCTTTTAGCAAAATTGCAGGATAGCCTTCAGGCGCAAAAGCGTTTTGCTTCTGACGCGGCTCATGAACTACGTACGCCGCTCACGGCTCTTAAACTTCAAGTACAGTTGGCCGAACGCGCCAAAACACCTGAAGCCCGTGAAAAAGCCTTCAATCGCCTCCATGCGGGTATTGATCGCGCAACAGGGCTTGTTCAGCAACTGCTTGTCATAGCAAGACTAGATCCCGATGCACATCAAAANNGTTGCACAACAAAAAAATATCTCCCTGACGCATAAGTCTCAAGAGGTGACGGTTGCCGGTATGGAAGATGCGCTGAAGTTGCTCGTGACAAACCTCACGGATAACGCCATTCGCTACACGCAAGAAGGGGGAGCGATTGAACTGACCGTCCAACAAGTGAACAATCACGCTGTCATTTGTGTTGCTGACAACGGCCCGGGCATTGCACATGAAGAACGAGAGCGTGTATTTGATCGTTTCTACCGAGCATTAGGCACCAAGACACAAGGCCACGGCTTGGGACTGGCCATTGTCAAACGCATTGTAGAAATTCACCACGGCACAATTCGCATCGAAGACGGGCTTCAAGGACAAGGCACATGCATGCGAATTGAATTACCTATAACCACCCAGTCCTAGCTTTGTTACAAATCAGTCCGGCTCGAAACAACCCGAAAAACACACTTTTGTGTATTTACTTTATTGTTTGCTCTATGAATGGCAATTCCTGTTGGGATATTGCCAAAAGTCTATTTGGAGAATTTCTAACATGTTGAAAAACCGCGTAATTAAAACCTCTGCCGTTGCTGTTGCTCTGGCAGCCGCTCTCGCTTTTGTGCCTGCAGCCAACGCACAACTGTCTTTATTTTCCAACAATGAAGGCGAGCAACAACAGGTCATGTTGCCCGACTTCACGAAACTTGTGGAAGAAAACGGTAAGGGCGTGGTTAACATTTCCACCATTCGTAAGGCCCACACTCAAACATTGGGTCAAGCAATGCCGGGTTTGGACAAACACACCGAAGAACTCTTAAAACGCTTCGGGTTCGGCGACTTTTCCGGCCTTTTCGGTCAATTTGAACAACGCATTCCTGAACAACGTGGCACGGGTTCTGGCTTCATTATTTCCTCCGATGGTTTGATCTTGACCAATGCCCACGTTGTCGAAGGTGCTGATGAATTGAAGATTCGTTTGACCGATAAGCGTGAATTCCAAGGCAAGGTGCTCGGTCTTGATAAAAAGACCGATATTGCAGTCGTAAAGATTGAAGCCAAGGACCTTCCGGTTCTCAAGATCGGTTCGTCAGATAAATTGAAAGTCGGCGAATGGGTTGCTGCCATCGGTTCTCCCTTTGGTTTGGACAATACGGTCACTGCCGGCATTGTTTCGGCAAAGAGCCGTTCCTTGCCCTCTGATCAATACGTCCCCTTTATTCAAACTGACGTTGCCGTCAATCCCGGCAACTCNNGCTCTTTAACATGAAGGGTGAAGTTGTTGGGATTAACTCGCAAATTTTTTCCACTTCGGGCGGTTTTATGGGCCTGTCCTTCTCCATCCCGATTGATCTGGCCATGCAAATCAAAGACCAATTAATTGAAAATGGTCGAGTAATCCGCGGCCGCATCGGTGTGGGCATTCAATCCGTCACTCAAGACTTGGCTGAAGTCTTCGGTATGAAGACGCCCAAGGGNNGCAAATCGAAAAGGGAGCTCCGGGTGAAAAAGCCGGCTTGAAAGTTGGTGACGTGGTCGTTGCGCTTGACGGTCAAGAAATCAAAAATGCTAATGACTTACCCGTGCGAATTTCCACGATGAAGCCGGGCACCAAAGCTAAATTGACTGTACTGCGTGACGGCAAGGAACGTGACATCATGGTGACCGTGGCTGAAAACGAAGATGATAAAGCAGCTTCTACCACCCCCAATAAGCAAGACGCCTCGGGCAAGCTCGGTGTCAGTGTGCGCCCGCTAAATGAGCAAGAATTGAAAGAACTTGACCTCACTAGCGGTCTTTTGGTGACGGAAGTACGTGCCGCAGCAGCTGAAGCCGGCCTCATGCCACGAGACATTATCTTGAGTGCAAATGGCAAGACCGTTAAGACTGTGTCCGATTTACGCCGTGCAGTCTCCGGAGCCGACAAAGTTGCGCTTTTGGTCCAACGCCAAAATTCTCGCATCTTTATTGCAGTTAACCTCAAGTAAATCGATTGCTTACAACGAAATCGGGAGGCCGAGCCTCCCGATTTTTTTGACGATAGTCAATTAGGCGAAAATGCGTCTTTCTTCGCCGTTATGAACTCGGCAAATGTGATCCGCAAACACCCGACACACAGCATCCAAGTCAAGATCGGGGTTTCTTAACATTCTCAACTGCAGTCCTTCAAAAGTGGCCATTGAGATTTCAATTCTTGCCAAGTTTTCAGGACTTTGAGCATTCTGAAAGCGCAATTGCAGTAAATGTTGACGGGCTTTCACATCAAGCTCTTCGAGCAACTTTCTCATAGCAGGATCTCGACTGCCCTCGAGCAACAGCTCTAAGGAGAGCCTTGCCCGCCCCAACGAAAACTTATTGATGATGAGGTTTCGTAAATGTGCGAGCAACTTGTCGTAATCCGCGCCGATTTCCTGAATTTGACAGGTATCGGCGTAGAACTGTTCCGTACCGCGTAAAAGCACTTGCTCAATAATGGCCATTTTGCCCGGAAAATAGTTATAGATATGCCCTGCGCTCATACCGAACTCACGAGCAATATCTCCCATCCCCGTTGCATGAAAGCCCTTAGAGAGGAAGCACTTCGAAGCCGCCGCCAGAATTTGCTCACGGCGTTGTTTTGCCAGTTCAGTTCCCATGACTATGCCCCCGTTTTAGTAACTTTCCCTTCTTCGGCTTTGGCGTTATCGACAGCGCCGCCACCTAAGGTCTTGTAGAGC
>DCTK01000114.1 GCA_002329575.1 Sutterella sp. UBA1442
ATTGCAATTCTGTCTCTTGAGCCTATGATGGCTTTCCAACAATTCGATAAATCCATGACCAATCCGGCCTTGATCATTGCCATTTGTTCAGCAATGGGTTTTGCCGGCGTGGTGTCTTTGACGGGTTGCGATGTGCAACTCGTTGCTCTGTTAATGAAGCCTTTGCGCAGTATGGGGGTATTTCTTTTACCGGCCTGTATGTGTGTAGTAGCTTTCTGCTCAATGGCCATCCCGTCAACCTCTGGTTTGGCTGCCGCTATCGGCCCGACGATGATTCCGATTTTGGTGCGAGCCGGCTTTCACCCTGCCGTTGCCGCTGCGGCCATTGTGACACCGATCTGGGGAGCCTTCTTTAACCCCGGAGTGTCTCACAACGTATTTGTCGCCAAGCTAGCCAACATGGAAATTATGGACTTAATTTCCTTGTTGTCGGTCAAACTATTAATCATCATCGGTGTTTCAATTGTCTGCTTGACGATCGTTTGTATCCTTTACAAAGACTATAAGCCCACGTTAAAGAGCAACACCGTTGAAGGTAATGGCGCTCAAATGCAAGCCAGTAACTTGCCTGAAAAGATCAATATCTTCTATGCCATTGCTCCGTTGGTACCCATCGCCCTGTTGTTGGTGTGCTCGCTGTATTTGAACATCAAAATCAGTGTGGCTACCGCTATGTTAATTGGTGCCATTTATGCATTGGCAGTAACTCGCACAAATCCCGCCGAAGCGACAAAGAAATTCTTTGACGGTATGGGTAAAGGCTACTCAATGGTGCTCGGTATCATCATTGCAGCCGGTGTTTTCGCAGCCGGTCTTCGTGCATGTGGATTAATTGATATGCTCGTTGCATTCCTGCAAAACTCCAACGAATGGGCCAAGATTGGTGGCAGTATCGGTCCGTTCATCATGGGTGTGATGACTGGCTCAGGTGACGCCGCAGCGTTTGCCTTTAACGAAGCGGTTACGCCACATGCTGAGTCTTTCGGCATGACAATCCCCGACTTAGGCTTCCTGGCAGTGATGGCCGGTGGTATTGGGCGCACCTGCTCGCCTTTGGCCGGTGGTGTGATTCTTGCTGCAGGTTTAGCCGGGATTAACCCGATGGAACTTGTCAAACGTACAGCCCCGGCTTGCGTTGTCATGTTAATCGTCAGCTATATGCTCTTTTAACAGTTGCAAATTTGAAAACACGCGGCTCTGCTGACTTCTCTCAAACGTAGAGCCGCGTTGATCACCTAAAATGCTTTTTGCATATGACCCTTTTTCCTAGGAGCGATTCGAAATGATTTCATTATCTGCGTACATCCCTGAGATGCTTGAAACCCGCCGTCAATTTCACCATCATCCTGAAATTGCTTGGACGGAATTTTTGACCACGCAAACGATCGTCAAGCGCGTTCGCGAGTTAGGCTTTAAGACAGTTGTCGGCAAAGCTCTTTTTGATGTTGAACACACCTTCGGTCGCGATGAAGAAAAGATTCAGGCGGCGATGCAAGAATCGCTCAAGCTCGGCATGG
The DNA here is from genome assembly GCA_002329575.1 of Sutterella sp. UBA1442. Taxonomy (GTDB): domain Bacteria; phylum Pseudomonadota; class Gammaproteobacteria; order Burkholderiales; family Burkholderiaceae_F; genus Aphodousia. Next base: position 1,518 of record DCTK01000114.1, read on the forward strand.
ATCCAGTTCTTTTGAAAGAACTCGAAGGTTTTACCGGTTGCCTAGCCATCTGGGAAACGGGTCGTCCCGGCCCTGTCACGGCCTTACGTTTTGACATCGACTGCGTTAACGTTGAAGAAGACCACACCGATGCCAATGAAGCTCATCGCGGAGGCTTTGATTCTGAGTGCTGCGGCCTGATGCATGCTTGCGGACATGATGCTCATGCTGCCATGGGTTTAGCCGTAGCTCATTGGGTTAAAGATAACGCAGCAGAGCTCTGCGGTACGATCAAGATCATCTTCCAACCGGCTGAAGAAGGAACGAAAGGTGCTGGCGGCATCGCATACTCCAACAACCTTGATGACGTGGACTACATTTTGGGCGGTCACATTGGCGTATCGGCCCATTTGCACGAAGTCGGCATCATCCGTGCCGGTTTCATGAACACCACGAAGATGAATGTGACCTTTAAAGGCTCTCCTGCCCACGCCGGTAGCAACGCCGAAAAAGGCCGTAATGCTTTGATGGCTGCTTGCAACGCCGCCATGCAAATGATGGGTATTGCTCGTCACGGTTCCGGCAATTCTAACGTCAATATCGGCACCATTCACGCCGGTGAAGGACGTAACGTTGTGCCTGTGAATGCTCGCATGGAATTTGAAGTTCGCGGTGAAACCCAAGAAATTAACCGCTATATGCAAGAAACCGCTGAGCGCATGATTCGCGGTGCAGCTGAAAGCTATGGCGTTGAATACAAAATTGACATCGTCGGCATGGCCGTGGACATTCACAGCGATGCGGATTTAAGCGACATGGTGGCAGAGGTCGCCAAGAGCGTGCCCACCGTACAGAAAGTCTTTGACATTGACAAGTGCTCCGGCAGTGAAGACTTCTCCTTGCTGGCACAAAAAGTTCAATCTCACGGTGGCAAGAGTGCATTCTTCTTCTACGGCTGCAACCACCACGGTCACCATCGTGCCGACTTTGAAATTCAAGATGCCGAAAGCTTGCCCGAAGGCCTGGAAATCTGCGTGAAGATGGTTGAACGCTTAAACGGCAAAAAATAATTGCTAACCACCTTTGAAAATCGGCCTTGCGGGTCATCTCGCAAGGCCGTTTGTTTTTGCCGAAAAAACTTAAAAATTACAAAAATTGCGCAAAGACAATCCCTGCAATCATCAGTGGAATGTTGTACGCAATAAAGGTTGGCACGCACGTATCCCAGATGTGATTGTGCTGACCATCAGCATTTAACCCACTGGTGGGTCCCAACGTTGAATCCGATGCCGGGCTTCCAGCGTCCCCTAAAGCACCAGCTGCCGTAATGAGCAAAATAGTAGCCGGCACGGAAAAACCCACTGCAGCACACAACGGAACGTAAATCACCGCCAAAATAGGTACAGTTCCGAACGATGTACCAATACCCATCGTCACAAGAAGACCAATAGCGGTAATAATCGTTGCTGCCATGACCTTGCTTGCATCGATCNNGTTTTCGATTAATTCGTTGACAGACCCCGTTTCTTTGAGAATAGCGGCATAGCCACCGGCAATAAGCATCACAAAAGCGATAAAGCCCATCATGGATATCCCGCCGGTGACATGAGCATCGAGCTCGCTGAACTTAAAAGCTCGACCTGCAATCATAACTGCCAATCCCATTAAAGCAGCCAATGGCAATGATTCCAACGTGATCTGCACTACAACCGCCAAAACGATCGCCAATAGTGTCGACCAGTGTTTCATTGTCATGCGCGTATCGGCTGCTAGCTCAGGGGCTTGCAAGCCTTGTTGAGCATCCTGACGATACGTTCTCGGCCGACGGTAAAGCACAAATACACAAAACAAAAGTCCCACCAACATTGACAACCCCAAAATCCAAGCAACCGAGGCAACGTCATCCACCGTTACCGGCATCCCGCTTGAAGTCATACTGTCGGCTACAATGCCTTGGAAAATGAGCCCAAAACCCACAGGTAAAGAAATATAAGGTGCCGTTAGACCGAACCCCAAAGCGCAAGCCACTGCCCGACGGTCAAGATTCATCTTATTCATCAAAACCAAAAGCGGCGGAATCAAAAGCGGAATAAACGCAATGTGCACGGGAACCACATTTTGAGACAAGCAAGAAATAGCCGCAATCGCTAAGCAAAACGTCATGGGACGCGTTGCCAGATGGCGATTTAACCAATTAACTAAAATCTGCATTAATCCGGTTTGTGCAATCGCCACAGCAAAAGTGCCCAACAAAATATAGGACAATGCAGTTGTAGCATTACCCGAAAAACCGTTAGCAAGCACGGTCATCGATTTAGTAATTCCGAGACCGCCGGACATACCGGCAATGATGGCCGCAATAATAAGAGAGACCAGAACGTTGAGCCGACAAAGACACAACGCACACAGTGCCAAAACGGATAAAACAATCGGATTGATTAAAACGTCCATAACTCAACGATGTTTTGAGCTTAACATTACAAAACACCACTTCGCACAACGAATTTAAGCTTAACTAGGTACTCAGGACTATCGCCGATTGGGGGGTGATTTCAAAAGAAAGCCCCGATTTAACATCGGGGAAAATACCTCTAAAAGGGGATTTTAGAGAGGGTATACGGATCGAAAAGGAGTGTTCCTTTACTTGGGATTAATGATCCTATATTTTGGGGCACATAGCAATCAGCAATCTTATGTATTTTTATCAAAATATTTTATATTTATTTGTTTTTATTAGATATTTCAATTTTTGTCGATATAATTTTTTACAATTGGTTGTCGATGACAACCTCCGAACAATTCTTTCAACTTCTCGAAAAGTCCTCAGAAACATTCACGTTGAAATTTTGTTGAATACGTATCAACCCTTGCCTCTAAAAGTATTAGTATTAATATGGAAACGCCTAACAAAAACTCCCTGTTGCTAAGACTAACAACAGGGAGAGTCGGGCGCAACGCGCCGATCGATACAGCTAAAAATTATTTAGCGGCCATCATGGCGCAAGCGGTATCGAGCATGCGGCAAGAGAAGCCCCATTCGTTATCGTACCAAGCCGTAACCTTCACCAAACGCGTACCGGAAACTTTCGTTAACGTCGCATCAAAGATGGAGGAGTGAGCATCGTGGTTAAAGTCGATCGAAACCAACGGTTGATCGTTGTAACCCAAAATGCCTTGGTTTTCCGGCAATTCGGCAGCAGCCTTCATGACAGCATTGACTTCTTCAACGCTCGTGTCACGCTTGGCTTCAAACGTCAAATCAACAAACGAAACGTTGATCGTGGGCACGCGTACGGCAAAGCCGTCGAGTTTACCATTCAAATCCGGCAACACGAGACCGACGGCTGCAGCTGCACCGGTCTTGGTCGGGATCATGGAGTGCGTGGCAGAGCGGGCACGACGCAAATCCTTGTGATAGACGTCCGTTAACGTTTGGTCATTCGTGTATGCGTGGACGGTCGTCATCAAACCACGTTCAACGCCGATCGCCTTGTGAAGAGCATTAACCACAGGAGCCAAACAGTTGGTCGTGCAGGAAGCGTTGGAAACAACGGTCATGTCAGCCGTCAAAACGTCTTGGTTAACGCCGTAGACAACCGTAGCGTCCACACCCTTGCCCGGGGCAGAAATCAACACTTTCTTAGCGCCGCCTTCTAAGTGAGCCAAGCACTTTTCCTTCGTGCGGAAAGCACCGGTGCATTCGAGCACAACATCCACACCGAGTTCTTTCCAAGGCAAGTTGCGCGGATCGCGGTCGCAGAACACACGCATACGGTCACCGTTGACGATCAAATACTTTTCGGTATCAGAGACTTCTTCGACCTTCACTTCAGCGTTAAAACGGCCGTGTACCGTGTCATAACGCAACAAATGGGCGTTGGTGTTGATGTCACCCATTGCGTTGATGGCAACGATTTCAATGTCATGCTTTTTGCCGAACTCATAGTGAGCACGCAAAACATTACGACCGATGCGGCCAAAGCCTGTAATGGCAACTTTAATAGTCATTTTGAGGTTCCCCCTAAGAAATCAATGAGTAAGCAGTTTTTTAGCGGCATTGACAACACGGTCAACCGTAAAACCAAATTTTTCCCACAAGACGCCTGCCGGTGCCGATTCTCCAAAAGTATCGATACCGATCACGGCACCATCGCCTACGTACTTATACCATAAGCCCGTCACCGATGCTTCGATTGCAACCTTCGGAGCATCGGTCAGAATTTCGCGACGAGCCTCGGGGCTAAGACGATCGAACAGTTCCGTGCAAGGCATCGAAACCACGCGAGTTCCCACACCTTCAGCCTCAAGCACTTCACGAGCTTTGACAGCTAATGGAACTTCAGAGCCCGTGGCCAAAATCACACAATCGACTTGCTCGGCTCCCTTACCCGATTCCATCATCACGTAAGCACCGGCTTTTAATGCCTGAGCAGCATCGACCTTAACCGTTTCTTCGTTACGTGCGATAAATTCAATGTTTTGACGAGAACCAATGATGACCGACGGCGTTTCTCGGCTCTCCAGAGCACTTTCCCAAGCCACTAAAGCTTCAACCGTATCGCAAGGACGCCAAACGTTTAAATTCGGAATCAAACGCAAGCTCGGAATGTGTTCCACCGATTGGTGCGTAGGACCGTCTTCACCCAGGCCGATCGAGTCGTGGGTAAAGACAAAAATCGAACGTTGCTTCATGAGCGCTGCCATGCGAATGGCATTTCTAGAGTAATCTGAGAACGTCAAGAACGTAGCACTAAACGGAATAAACCCACCATAGAGCGCAATGCCGTTTTGAATAGCCGACATACCGAACTCACGCACGCCGTAATTGACATGACGACCGAGGTAAGTGTCAGGACGCATCGCTTCCACACCCGTCCAATTGGTGAGATTGGAACCGGTCAAGTCTGCAGAGCCGCCCAAAAGTTCAGGCACGTGGGGTGCAAAGGCATTTAAGGCCTTTTGACTGGCTTTGCGCGTAGCAACCGTTTCTTGGGCTGCTGCGGCTTCTGCAATAGCCTTTTGCATGACTTCTGTGAAGTCGGCGGGCAAATCACCTTTCAAACGGCGGGTTAATTCGGCCCAGAGCTCAGGATACTCTTCAGCATAGCTTTCGCACATATGGTTGTATTGAGCTTCCATATCGCGACCGACAGCACGGGCATCCATGGCGTCATAGACTTCTTGCGGCACAACGAAAGGCTCATAAGACCAACCCAATGCCTCACGGGTCAGTTTGAGTTCCTCTTCACCCAGAGCTTCACCGTGCACTTTGCTTGTACCAGCACGATTGGGCGATCCCTTACCGATCACGGTACGAGCAATGATCAACGTGGGCTTTTCTTCACTTTGTTTTGCTTCAGCAATGGCAGCGTCCATGGCAGGAATATTGTGGCCATCAACAGGGCCGATCACATTCCAACCGTAGGACTCAAAACGCTTTCTCGTATCATCCGAGAACCAATTAATCACCTTACCATCAATGGAAATGCCGTTATCGTCATAAACGACGATTAACTTATTGAGCTTCCAAGTTCCGGCCAAAGAACAGACTTCATGACTGATGCCTTCCATCAAACAGCCGTCGCCCAAGAAGCAGTACGTGCGGTTATCAATCACGTTGTAGCCCGGACGATTAAATTCAGCCGCCAGCATCTTTTCAGCTAAAGCCATACCGACAGCATTGCCGATGCCTTGTCCCAAGGGGCCGGTTGTCGTTTCCACTCCGGGGGTCACATCCACTTCGGGGTGGCCCGGCGTTTTACTGTGCCATTGACGGAAAGATTTAATGTCATCGATCGTGAGATCGTAACCGGTCAAATGCAAGAGTGCGTATTGCAACATTGAGCCGTGACCGTTACTAAGAATGAAGCGGTCGCGACCGCTCCAACGCGGATTGAGCGGATTGTGGCGCAAGTGCTTAGTCCACAACGCAATTGCGATATCGGCCATGCCCATCGGCATGCCGGGGTGGCCGGATTTGGCTTTTTGAACCGCATCCATAGACAACGCGCGAACGGCATTGGCCATCATCTCGTCACTGACACGTGAAGTCATTTCAACATTCCCAAAATAGAGGTGAAAAAAGGAAACCTTAAACAGTAAGATTGTACCGAAAGCGACAAGAAAACATGTGTCC
>DCTK01000054.1 GCA_002329575.1 Sutterella sp. UBA1442
GCTTCCTGCTCGCTTATCTGTGAATTTATCCGTGCGTACACGCCTCTAAATTAGAGATCCCCAATTCTTTGTCCAAGAACAGGGGACCGTGTCGCAAATCAAGCTTGGCAGTTGCCGAATTTGTTATTTCTTTTCCGGTGCATGGCCAAACCACTTGGTGTAGATCTTGTCGTATGTGCCGTTTTCTTTGATAGTCTTAAGGCCCTTGTTGATCAAAGCGAGCATTTCTTTATTGTTTTTGGCAATGCCAAATCCGTTAAATTTACCCGAAGAGCCTTTGCGCGGCACCATGTAGAGGCCATCGCCACCCTTATGAGCAAAGTAGTATTCGGTGACAATCTTGTCAACGATTACGGCTTCGCAGCCACCCATCTTCAGTTCCATGAAGGCTTCGCCGATTTGGTCAAAGGCGGCCAACTTTGCGCCCTTGATTTCGCCGACTTGAATGGCACCGGTGGAACCGATCTGAGCGCAAACACGCTTGTTTTCTAAATCTTCATAAACCGAGTACTGGCCCTTCTTTTTGTCCTGCACAACCATCACGAGGCCGCCGATCTCGTAGTAGGGGTCAGAAAACGCAATTTGTTTTAACCGCTCAGGCGTAATCGTCATACCGGAGGCTGCAACGTCAATCATGTTTGTCTGAAGTGCAGGAATAAGACCGGCAAATTGCATATTTTGGATTTTGGCTTCATTGCCTGTAGCCTCAATCGTTGCTTTAATCAAGTCGATATCAAAGCCCACGATTTCGTTCGTTTTGGGGTCTTTGAACTCATAAGGGGCAAAACCCGCATCGGTGCCGACAACGATGGTGGCGGCATAAGCGTTAGCGGAGAGGGCAAGCGTGGCAATGAGGCCGGCGAGAAGATTTTTCATTTTTGAACTCCAAAAGAAATTTGTTTTGTGCAGTTTACGGATGAGAATATCTTTTGAGTAGTTGCTAACCCATTGATTGGGCATGTGTTTTTCTTGGCAATTTTCGGCGAAAATCAAGTAAAATGCCGACAAAAATAAAGTGCTGAATTTTCAAAAGGATAGATACGGGCAGTAGCGAGAATCGCTTAGATAAAATGACAGAGTTTTAAACGAAGCCTCTAGGGCAATCCTGTTAGTCTCATTAAGTCACGGGGAGGTACGGTCAGAAAAAAGTACTCAATTATTTGGAAAAGGCCAAAATCCGTAAAGTGATTAATAATCAATGAGATAGTGTGTTATCGCTCATTATTGGTCGACTATTAAAGGCCGAAAAGCAACAAACCAAAAACTTGATTTAACTCAAAAAAACAAAAGCCGACAAGAAAGAGCAATCGATAATTGCGTAAAAAAAGAGGCAACCGAAAAAGTTCAGTTGCCTCTTAATCATAGAGAACGCAAGAGATTATTTCTTACGCGTATCCTTTAAACCGACCGACAAGTTAAAGACCGGAGCTTCGGGCTTGTGATCGATACGATCGGCCACGAAGTAGCCCATGCGTTCGAATTGGAACTTGTCATCGGGCTTGGCTTGAGCCAGAGCCGGTTCCACATAACCCTGAACCACTTTTTTGTTGTCGGGGTTGAGCAACGTGCGGTAATCGGCGTCCACGGCATCGGGTTGCGGTACGGAAAAGAGTCGATCATAAAGACGCATTTCAGCTTTTACGGCCGTGGCGGCATCCACAAAGTGGATGGTAGCTTTGGCTTTAACCGTTTCGGAACCTGCGGTACCGCACTTCGTTTCCGGCAGATAGCGGCAGTGAACGGCGATCACTTGACCATTTTCATCCTTGTCGACCGAGGTCGGGATGATCGTGTAGGCGTAGCGCAAACGAACAGGCTTGGCTTCAGAGCCATCGGCCGGAATCGTCAAGCGGCGGAAGCCCTTCGGAGGCACTTCAGCAAAGTCACTTTCTTCAATCCAGAGCTCGCGAGAGAAGGTGATTTCGCGCGTGCCCATTTCCGGTTTTTGCGGATGGTTGCTCGCAATGAGCGTTTCGCTTTGGCCTTCGGGGTAGTTGTCGATAATGAGCTTTAACGGACGAACAACGGCAAGGCGGCGAGCGGCACGTCCTTCAAGATCTTCACGCAAGCAGGCTTCAAGCACGGAGAAGTCAATAAGACCGCCTGCTACGCGAGAAACACCGCAACGTTCTGCGAAAAGTTGAATGGCTTCAGGCGTGTAGCCGCGACGGCGCAAACCGAAGATTGTCGGCATGCGGGGATCGTCCCAGCCGTCCACCAAGTGCTCTTGCACCAATTGGATAAGTTTGCGTTTGCTCACCACCACGTGCGAGAGATTCAAACGATTGAATTCGTATTGGTGAGACAACAAGAAGAAGTTGGGGCGAACCACATCAAGTGCAGCTTGCAGAAGCGGCGTGAATTGTTCGGGTTGTTGCGTTAACAAAGCCCAGAACGCATCGGCTCGCAAGCCCATCAATTTTTCAGGACCCACTTGATCGTCCCAGGCATCGAAAATCTCTGCCATGGCAAGCTCAGGGGCGCTTTGACCGAGTTTGTTGCGGTTGCGGTAGCAGTCACGCATAAAGGCCAAGGCGCGTTCATCGCGGCCTGCGGCCATCTCGGCGAGAATCTTTTTGGCTTCTTCAAATTGCGGCGCGCGCAACACCGGAATCGAGCGCTCCAGTGCCCAATCATAGAAAGCACGTTGGTCTTCGAATTCGAGCGTGCAGATGGAGTGCGTGATGTTTTCCAGCGTATCTTCAATCGGGTGAGCGAAGGTGTACATCGGGTAGATGCACCACTGGTTGCCCGTACGATGGTGTTCAGCAAAGCGGATACGATAGATGGCCGGGTCGCGCATATTGATGTTGGGGCTAGCCATATCAATCTTGGCGCGCACCACCATGGAGCCTTCGGGGTGCTTGCCGTCGCGCATTTCACGGAACAAGCGCAGGCTTTCTTCGGCCGGGCGATCGCGGAAGGGCGAATTCTTGCCGGGCTCGGTGAGCGTGCCGCGCATGGCGTGCATTTCTTCGGCGCTTTGTTCATCGACGTAAGCAAAGCCCGTCTTGACTAGATGTTCAGCGCAGTCGTACATCCATTGGAAGTAATCGCTGGCAAAGTAGAGATTGTTTTCTTCGCCGTGCTTCCAATCAAAGCCGAGCCATCGAACCGATTCCATGATGGAGTCGACGTACTCTTGGTCTTCCTTGACGGGGTTGGTGTCGTCAAAGCGCATGTGGCAGTAGCCTTGGTAGTCACGGGCAAGACCGAAATTCAAGCAAATACTCTTGGCGTGACCGATGTGAAGGTAGCCGTTGGGTTCGGGCGGAAAACGCGTGCGAATGCGAGCCGGATCGGCAACGCCGGCAATCTGCTCACTGTAGGGAGCAGGGTGACCGCACCACAGACGCGGCTGATTAGCACCGCGTTCAAGGTCTTCGTCAATGATGTTGCGAATGAAGTTCGTGACTTGAGCGCACGTATCTTTGGTTTCCGTCGTAGACATAAATTCTTCTTTTCAAACAATAAAGAGTCGGAAATTACTAATTTTAAAGCTTTTTGATCATCCTCGCCTAGTTTTGTGCACTCTTTGTCTAAGAAACTGCTAAAAAAGACAAGGTTTAGCTCGTTTCTGGCACACAAAGTGCTAACCGATCTGTACCAGTTCATTCCAACGCGTTGTGTAAGCAGGGCTTAGAAACTGCCTTTGCATCTGCCAACTCTGTCGCTTGGTGTTGATGGCAGCAAGGCTTAGCGTGCGTTTGCCAAAGCGGGCATTGATTTTATCCATGACGGCCGACAGTGCGTCTCGTCGGGCGAGGTCTTGCGCCAGAAATAAATCCTCTTGAATGTGCTCAGTGCTTTGCAGTTGCATGAGAACAACACCGGCTTTTTTAAAGGGGATGCCGGGTTTAAACACGTTATCGGCTAATTGCATCACGGCTTGCACTATTGAAGAAGTATCGCTGACAGCTCGCACAAAATGATGTGTACGAAAGCCCGAGTAGGGTACTGCTCCCGGGCGTTGAATGTTTGAGAGCGCAAAAACGCCGACGGTGGCACAAAGGCTTTGTTGTTTGCGAAGCTTTTGAGCGGCTTCTTCAGCATGCCAGACAAGCGCACTGATGAGGTCTTCTTTTTGGGTGACGTCTTGCGAGAAGCTACGACTTCGCAGAATCTGCTCCCGAGGTTCGGGATCGTCTTGGGCGCCGAGTGACTCAATGCCCCGAAGCTCCAACGCTGTACGCAAAAGTGTGACAGGGAAGTGCTCACGCAAAAAGCCGAGATCGGCTTGTGTCAGATCCAGTGCACTGCGATAACCCAAGCGGTAGAGTCTGTCAGCTAACCTCGGCCCTACGCCCCAGACATCCCCCACGGGAAATAACGCAAGAGCTTTTTGTTGTCTGAGCGTATTGAGATCGTTCCAATTCAAAACGCCTTTTAATGCGGGGACTTTTTTAGCGACATGATTGCAGTATTTGGCAAGCGTTCGGGTGGGTGCGATGCCCACACAGGTGGGAATGCCGACCCATTGAAAAACACGACTGCGAATGGCTTGTCCCAGGGCGGTGAGCTCTCGGCAGCCGTCTAAGACGGCAAAGCACTCGTCAATCGAATAGATTTCCGTGAGCGGCACAAGTGAGGCAATCGTATTCATCATCCGTGCCGACATATCGCCGTAGAGTTCGTAATTGCTCGAAAAAACGGCGGCATGGTGTCGATCGAGAAGATTTTTAGCTTTGAAGTACGGCATGCCGCGCTTGATACCGAGAGCTTTTGCTTCGGCGCTCAGTGTCACAATGCAACCGTCGTTATTGCTCAAAACCACCACGGGGCGCTTGAGAAGATCGGGGCGGAAAACCCGTTCGCAGGAGACGTAAAAGGAGTTGCCGTCGATGAGCGCATACATAATGAAAAATGACGCCTTTTTTTGATCAACTTGAATATAATGACAAAATCAAGTCTAAAGGAAAGGTTGGTAATGAGCAAGCATGAAAATTGGGGCGGTCGACGAGCTGGGGCCGGCCGAAAGCCGAAGTACGATGCGGCACTAAGCCAAGTCGTGCAGGCACGATTAAGTGATTCACAAGCGAAGTGTTTTAAGAGTTTGGGCGGCGCCGACTGGCTTCGCAATCGACTCGATGCCACACTTTTGCAGCAAAAGGCTCAGGCTGAGGTGCCCGAAATTAAGCCCGTTAAGGCGAGTACTCGCTTAGCGGTCAACGTGTTTGACTATGCCGTGCAGGCGGGTTTCCCGTCGCCGGCAGAAAGCTACGCGACAGATGCGTTGGACTTCAACGATTTGTTGGTCGATTGCGAGCCCGCCACGTTTGTCGTGCGTGCCAAAGGAGACTCGATGATCGAAGCGGGCATTGCCGAGGGCGACCTTTTGGTGCTCGATCGCAGTAAAGAGGCCCGAACGGGCGACGTTGTGATTATGCGCATCAACGATGAGTTTACGGTCAAGCGTTTGATGAAAAACGAGCAAGGAATTTACTTGCACCCGGAAAATTCCAGCGGCCTTTTTTCTGATATTTTCCCCGATGAGGCCGATGAGTGGCAGTGTGTGGGTGTTGTGACCTACGTCATCAAGAGCATGCGCTAAAACTATTTCTTTGGCGAAAGGCTCCAAGCAATGCTGTGCTTGGAGCGATTTAAGTGCAGTTCAAGTGCCGCTTTAGCCATGCCGGCGTCACCTTGCAAAATTGCTTCAAGCAGTGTGCTGTGTTCGCGATCTTTCATGGCAAAGTAGTTGGACTGCGTTTTCTCAAAGTGATGCGTCACGCGGCTCATGCCTTCAATGACTTGAATGCTGATGGCTTGTAGCGCCTGAACGTAGAAGCGGTTGTGAGTGGCTTCGGCAATGGCNNGGCCAGATGAAACGCCAAGTCGCGCTCCATTTCATTTTTATCGTAGACGTCTCGGTGCTGAGTGGTGGCTTCAAACGCTTTTTGAATCTTGATCTTATCGGCCGTATTGGCGCGAAGCGTTGCGTAGTACGCGATACTGCCTTCAAGCGTCAGTCGAAATTCAAAGCAATTCAGATAATCTTCTTGACCGCTCACGGGGCTCATTTGAATGACGCTGGGCACTGAGGCGCGTTTAACAAAACTGCCCACGCCTTTCACGGACTCAATAAACCCGTCTGTACGAAGCTTTTGCAAAGCGGCTCGGACCACAGGGCGCGAGACGGAGTATTGCGCCGTTAACTGCTCTTCAGACGGCAGTCTCTGGCCGGGGCGAAAAACCCCTTGATTGATTTTTTGAAAGAGATCATCGTAGACAAACTGGCCGAGCGTTTTAACAAAGGCTGTCATTTCCGATCCTGAAAATCGACGAAAAAAGATACAGCAATATTACAGCAAAACAGAAAATCTAAAAAAATCTCGACTGATGTGACAGCAAGTTTAAAAGATTGAGAATATTTAATTCATTGAAAATAAATAATTTTATTTTCTTTTGATATGTGTTTTAGTGGATAGATGTCATTTTCTGTTGTTATTTGTTGATTACAACAGTGATTTACATCGAATCAACAATCGCTTCACAATGCTTGTCATCGGTCGGAACCGATCGATTTCCCCCAATTTTGATTATGAGACCAAAGATGAACGATCAAATCAAAGCTGTAGAACACTTTACCGACGTGATGGCGAAATTCACCGCCTACTTCGGAAAGCACTTACCCGATGATGTCATGGCCAAACTCCAAGAGTTGCGTGCCGAACAAGATACGCCCATGGCGGGCATTATCTATGACACGATGTTCCGTGACATGGCACTTGCCGATGAGCTCAACCGCCCAATGTGCCAAGACACGGGTGTGATTCAATATTTCGTGGAAGTGGGTGAGAATTTCCCGCTGCTCGGTAAGCTCCAAGCCTGTTTGACGGAAGCTACCAAACGCGCCACGGTCGCTGCTCCCTTGCGCCACAACGCCGTGCAAATCTTCGAAGAGAAAAATTCCGGCAACAACACCGGCCGCCGCATCCCGTGGATCGAGTGGGACATTATTCCCGATAGTGACGAGTGCACCATTCACGGTTATATGGCTGGCGGCGGCTGCTCGCTGCCGGGCGCCGCTAAGGTGTTAATGCCCGTGGAAGGCTACGAAGGCGTCGTGAAGTTTATCTTTGACATCATGGTAGAACGCGGCATCAATGCTTGTCCGCCGGTCTTGGTGGGTGTCGGCATTGCCGGCAGTGCCGAAGTCGCAAGCATGCTCTCGAAGAAAGCCCTGATGCGCCCCATCGGCACTCATAATCCCAGCCCGCGTGGTGCAGAGCTTGAACGCATGCTCGAAGACGGCCTCAATAAACTCAACATTGGCCCGGGCGGTTTAACGGGCAAGAAGTCCGTGATGGGCGTCAATATTGAAGACGCAGCTCGCCATCCGTCGTGCTTGGCCGTGGGCTTGTCGGTGGGCTGCTGGGCTCATCGCCGCGCTTGCATCAAATTCAATGCTGATCTGACCTATGAAATGATTTCGCACAAGGGAGTCACGTTATGAGCAAAAAGATTTTGACAACGCCGATTAAGGACGAAGACCTTGCCGATATCAAGGTCGGTGACGTGATTTACTTAAACGGCTATTTGATTACCGCTCGCGACTGTGCGCATACCCGCTTGGTTAAATTAGGCCGTCAATTGCCCGTGGATTTAAAGGGTAAGGCCATTTTCCACGCAGGCCCCATCATGGTGCCTCGCAAGGATGAACCCGGTCGCTTTGATGTCGTCTCCATCGGTCCGACGACTTCCATGCGCATGGAAAAATTCCAAAAAGAATTTTTGGAACAAACGGGCGTTAAGGTCATTATCGGTAAGGGCGGCATGGGCCCTAAGACGACTGAAGGTTGTAAGGAAACGAAGGCATTGCACTGTGTGTTCCCGGGCGGCTGCGCCGTAGTGGCCGCTTGCTGCGTTGAAGAAGTCGAAGACGTTCAATGGCAAGAGCTCGGGATGCCGGAGGCGATGNNACGGCAACAACCTTTTTGAAATCAATAAAAAGCACTTCGCAGAAGTCAAAGACGAAGTGCTTGAGACGATTTATCCGAACGTCAGTTTCACGGGTTAATTCGAAAAAAGCGTCATTGAGATTTTTGGGCGGTATCGGCGACGGTATCGCCTTTTTTACAGAAATTTGAGAAAAAGATCATGCTCTGATACCATTGTAAGGTTTTAAATTTTTGAAAAGATATCAGGAGTTTGAAGATGGATTTCAAAGTTCGCTTGATGAAGATGGATCGTTTAATCAGTGAAAAGGGGGTGGTGACGTTCGAAGAATTGCAACGCGCCACCGGAGCGGCTCCTGCAACCGTCAAACGCGACATTCGCTATATGCGCGAAGAATTAAAAGCGCCGATTACCTATTCGCGCACCCGCGGCGGTTATCTTTTTGCCAAAAACCGTGCCGAAGCCAAGCGTGATGATTTCTACGATCGTCGCTCGATGTGGTTTACGCCCGATGAGCTTCACTGCATGGTCAAAACGCTCAATAACTTCAGCGAGCTTGAGAAAAATCGTCAAGGCTATCTCGTTAAAGATCTTCAACAAATGGCCTCGCGTCTTCGCTCGAGCATGTTTGTCGAAGAAGCCAATGCTGAAGAGCTTCTAAAGCGTGTTGTCATTAACGAGCCGCAACGCAAACCCTTTAAGAGTGAATGCTTTGAAGTGCTCGGTCCGGCGCTTGTGCACCGTCAACGTGTACGCATCGTGTACTACTCCGATCACAAGCGTGAAGAGACGCGCCGTGTGATCAGTCCCATGCGTCTTGTCTACTATCGTCAACGTTGGTACTTGGATGCCTGGTGTCATGAACGAGGTGCCCTTAGAAGCTTTAATGTTGAAAATATCCGTCATGCCGACATCATGCAAATGACGGTCAAGATCGTACCAATGAAGACCGTGCGCGAGACGCTCGACAATATCTACGGGATGTATCACAGCGAAAACGTCCAATGGGCTCGTATTCGATTCATGGGCGCATCCGCCAAGCGTGCCAGTCAACTGATTTGGCACAAGGATCAGTTTGAGCGTTGGCTCAAAGAAGATGTCTACGAACTCAATATTCCGTTCGGCGAAAATAGCCCGGAATTGGTCGGCGACATTTTGAACTATGGGGCTGAGGCTTGTGTGATGGAGCCTGAGTCGCTTAAAGAAGCCGTCAAAGCGCAGCTTAAAGCTACGCTTAAGAATTACGAATAAGACGACGGGGGCCGGTGTTGTCGACTCATCGTTCTTATCACTACCGTCATAAAAAGCGCGAGTCTCGCGATAAAAGTGCTGCGCCCAAAGCCTCGCTTGAGGAGCTCGGACGTGAGATTTTCTTTTGCGGCGATCCGCACGGCGCTTTTGACCATATTTTGCAGGCCGCCCGTGAGCATCGTCCCAAAGCCATGGTGATTTTGGGCGATCTTCAGCCGCCTGCGCCTTTGCATGAGGTTTTAGCCGATATCCTGCCGTATGTCGATGTGTGGTGGATTCCCGGCAATCACGACACCGATAACGATGTCTTCTACGATCGCCTTTGGCGAAGTGAATTGGCTGGCCACAATCTTCACGGGCGCGTGGCTACTGTAAACGGCGTTCGTATTGCGGGTTTGGGTGGAGTTTTCCGCGGACAAATTTGGATGCCGCCACAGGCACCTAACTATATGTCTGCCGGGGCTTTTATTCGCAGAATCGGTCGCGGCAATATGTGGCGAGGTGGACTGCCGCGTCGTCACAGAACCTCGATTTTCCCGTCTACCTATGACAATTTGTGCGAACACCGTGCCGATGTACTGGTCACCCACGAGGCGCCGGGCTGCCACCGTAAGGGCTTTTTAGCGATTGATCAGTTGGCCAAGAAACTTCAAGTGAAGTTCCTTTTCCACGGTCATCAACACGAAGACCGCCACTATCCGACTTATTATGGCTTTACGCCGCGAGGCGTGGGCTATCGAGGCATCGTGAATCTTTTTGGTGAAGACGTGGTGGCCGCACAAATCGATCCTCGAGAGATGATGGAGGCAACCGATATGGCAAGTTCATTGGAAAACTATGACCGCCTAACGTTTAAGCGCTTGGGTTAAGCCGTTTGCACAACAGTCCCTCCAATACAAAAGGCCGGGATCCCGGCCTTTTGCGTGTCTAGAGAGTTCGTTTCGTATTATTTTTTCTTGCCCGAGGGAATGTTTCTGGGATGATTGCGTCGGGGCGCCGTGCTTTGCATGGACGCTTTGGGGCCGCTTTGTTGGGCAACGGCAGGCGCCGAGTGCATCGCATCTTCAGCCTCTTTCAAGGGCGGGAAGGTGATGGTAGAAACCTGCTTGGCAATTTGCTTGCGTCCCTTTTGCGAGAGCCACGTTTTGACCATGGCCACACCCACGGCTAGAAGCACCGGACCCAAAATCAAGCCCAAGAAACCGAAGGCAATCACACCCCCGAAAACGCCTAAGAAGACAAGCGAAATGGGTAGCGGTGTGCCGCGCGCAATCAACAAGGGTTTTAATAAGTTGTCCACAAGCGCCACCACCGTGGAGCCCCAAACAACAAGGAAAATGGCCATGCCGATGTCGCCTTGCATCCACAGCCAGATGGCAACCGGACCCCAAACGATGGGCGGGCCGATCGGCACCACAGAGAAGATGAAGACGGCCACCGTTAACAGTAACGTGCCCGGTGCATCCACAATCACAAAGCCGATACAGGCCATAAGACTTTGCGCGGCGGATGTGCCCACAATGCCGTAGACCACGCTTCGCGTTGTATTCACGAGAATGAGCGAGAGTTCTTGACTTAAACTGCCGGAGACTTTTTCCAACAGTTCATTGACGCGCTCGGCCAGTGAGTCACCATCGCGGTAGAAGAAGAAGGCGATGAAGGCCACAAGCGTCAACTGCACCAAGCCATTCCCCAATTGCAGAGCAATGGAAACCAATTCGCGCGAGACCGGGTCAATGAGTTTTTTGATCAACTCAGCCATGGCCTTGGGTTCAAAGACGATCGCGACTTGGTTGTAGAGCCAGGGGCCCACCATCGGGATGTCTTTTAACCACAGCGGCGCGCTGATCGTGCGGATATAGTCGCTTGCCGCAGCGATGGCAACGGGCAACTGCTGAGCAATCGCAGCCGACAGGAACGTAATCGGGATAATGATGAGCACGGTGAGCAAAATCACCATCAAAAGTGCTGCCGGTGTGGCGCGCTCACCCATGGAGTTTTTAAATCGCTTAAAGAGCGGCCAACTGACTACCGTGACAATCGCTGAAATCGTGATTGCAGTCAGAAACGGCGCAATAATGAAGTAGCAGCCGATGGCGATCGCCAGACCGAACGCAATGCGAATCAGAATGTCTACACGGTCTCGAAGACTTACCATACTGTTTTAAAAAGAAAAAGGGAGAATGTTATCCGCTAGTCTAGCGGAAAATGCTGCCGATCGCAGGCACTGGCCTATAATCGAGAAAGAAATTTTAATCTTGAGAGCTCATCATGACCGATTTAGAAGAAAAAATGCTCGCAGGTGTGAAAGAAACCCGCATCGCCCGAGAAGAGGTTTTTAAAGGCAGCTTTTTAAAAGTGCGCTGTGATACGGTAACGACGGCAACGGGGGTGACTCGTACGCGTGAATACATTGTGCACCCAGGGGCAAGCGTCATTGTGTGCTTATTTGATGATCAATCGGTGTTGATGGAGTACCAATGGCGCCAGCCCTGCGAGCGAGCGTTCTGGGAGTTGCCCGCAGGCAAACTCGATCCCAATGAAGAGCCCCTTGTTTGCGCCAAACGTGAGTTGGCAGAAGAAACCGGTTATGAAGCAACCGAGTGGAGCTACCTTGGTCGCATCCACAATGCCATCGGATACTCCGATGAGCACTTGGAAATTTATCTTGCCCGAGGGCTGACTGAAGGGACTTCGCACCTGGATGAAGGGGAGTGTCTAAGTGTTGTCAAAATGCCTTTGACACGTGCGTTGCAAATGATCCAAACGGGCGAGATTACGGACGTGAAAACCATCATTGGCCTCTTGTGGGCCGAGCAAGTGGTTGAAGGTAAGAAAACGCCTACACCTTGTCCATAAGTGTCTTAGGGGCTCAAAGCCCCTAAACTTCGACAAATCCATTGTATTTGTCGACACAGAAGAGTTTGCTTTTGCTCAAACTTTTTCCTATTCAAGAGCTACTGTTTCCCGATAAACTCAAAAATTAGGTGCGCTTTGAATTACTAAGCGCGGCGAATTTTGATGTCACACTCTTTTTTCTTGGATGAAAGACTATGTCTGAAACGATTTTGCAAAAAGTGCCGGTAGGCCAAAAGGTGGGTATCGCTTTCTCGGGCGGTTTGGATACGTCGGCAGCTTTGCGTTGGATGAAAAATAAAGGCGCTTTGCCTTACGCCTATACGGCTAACCTCGGTCAGCCCGATGAAGATGACTATGAGGCTATTCCTCGCCGCGCCATGATGTACGGCGCTGAAAAGGCCCGTTTGGTTGAATGCCGTCCGCAATTGGTGGCCGAAGGCATCGCAGCGATTCAATCAGGTGCTTTCCACATTTCGACTGCCGGTCAAACGTATTTCAACACGACGCCTTTGGGCCGCGCTGTGACGGGCACGATGTTGGTTAACGCCATGCGCGAAGATGGCGTACACATCTGGGGCGACGGTTCGACCTACAAGGGCAATGACATCGAACGTTTCTATCGTTATGGTTTGTTGGCCAATCCGGATTTGAAGATCTATAAGCCCTGGCTTGACCGTGACTTTATTAATGAATTGGGCGGCCGCGCTGAAATGAGCGCGTTCTTGCAAGCCGAAGGTTTTGACTATCGTATGTCGGCTGAAAAGGCCTACTCCACCGACTCCAACCTCTTGGGTGCTACGCACGAAGCCAAGCACTTGGAAAGCTTGCAAACGAGCATGAAGATCGTCAAACCGATCATGGGTGTGGCGTTCTGGGATCCGGCCGTGGAAATTGCACCTGAAGTGGTGACGGTGACCTTTGAAGAAGGTGTGCCTGTGGCGTTAAACGGCCAATCGTTTGAAGACTTGGTGGCTTTGATGTACGAAGCCAATGCCATCGGCGGTCGTCACGGCTTGGGCATGTGCGACCAAATCGAAAACCGCATCATTGAAGCCAAGAGCCGTGGCGTCTATGAAGCCCCGGGGATGGCACTTCTTTACATTGCTTACGAACGTTTGGTCACCGGTATTCACAACGAAGATACGATTGAGCAATATCACATCAATGGTCGCCGTTTGGGCCGCTTGCTCTACCAAGGTCGTTGGTTTGACTCGCAAGCTATCATGCTTCGTGAATCGGCTCAACGTTGGGTGGCTCGCGCCATCAGCGGTACCGTGACGTTGGAATTGCGTCGTGGCAATGACTACACGATTTTGGATACCGTCAGCCCCAACCTCACCTATGAACCCGAACGCTTGACGATGGAAAAGGGTGACTCGATGTTTGCGGCCGAAGACCGTATCGGTCAATTGACGATGCGCAATTTGGACATCGTGGACACGCGCGCCAAGCTTGGCATTTATGCCAAGAGCGGTTTGATTGCTGGCTCCTCTGCAGTGGCCATGTTGGGCGGCGCAAAGAAAGAAGACTAATTCTTTTTTAGATACACATTAATCACCGCTGCGGCCTTGTTCGGCGATCCCGAATAAGGCCGCAATTGTTACAATGAGCTCGTTATTGTCTAAAAGTCTAAGGCTTGGTTAGCGTGTTCGGATACGAATTCAATATCGGCTGGCGTTATGTCCGACAGGGGCGACGCGGTCGAACGAAAAACGGTTTTATCTCTTTTATTTCCGTGATGAGCGTGGCCTCCATTGCCGTAGGGGTAATGGCGTTAATTGTCGTGCTCTCTGTCATGAACGGATTCCAAAAGGAAGTGCGTGATCGGATGCTCTCGGTCATTCCCCATGTGGAAGTGATGAGTTATGCGGGAAGCATTCAAGATTGGGAAACGAGTGCAGCCATTGTCTCGCAAAATGAACATGTGGTGGGCGTGGCTCCCTACTCCGCCGGGCAGATTTTGTTGTCTAGCGCAGGCAGTGTGCGTGGAGCGCTTTTGCGCGGCATTGATCCCGCAGTTGAGCCCAAGGTCTCCGAGCTTGCCGATCAAATGGCCCTGGGTAACTTAACGGACCTAAAAGGCGGCGACTACGGCATTATTTTGGGGCTTGATTTAGCACGCTTGTTGCAATTGCGAATCGGCGACAAGGTGAATGTGATTTTGCCTCAAGGGAGAGCTACACCAGCCGGCATCGTACCGAGAATGCGCAGTTTTACTTTAAAAGGCGTGTTTTCATCCGGTCACTATGAGTACGACAGCGCTATGGCGCTTGTGCATATCGATGATGCCAACACACTGATGCGTCTTTCGGGGCCGGCCGGCCTTCGGATCAAAGTCGATGACATGAATGAGGCGCCGGCTATCGGCTATGAAATTTTAAAATCCTTACCACCGGGCTATTCCGTCACTGACTGGTCCAAACAAAACCGTACTTGGTTTGCCGCCGTGCAGGTTGAAAAACGCATGATGGCAATCATTTTGTTCTTAATTGTTCTGGTGGGTGCGTTCGGTCTTGTCTCAAGTTTAGTGATGACTGTGACCGAGAAGCAGTCTGACATTGCCATTTTGAGAACACTAGGGGCTTCGCGCGGATTTATCATGCGCATCTTCATGGTGCAGGGGGCCGTTGTGGGCGTCGTGGGTGTGGCGTGCGGCGTGGTGCTGGGGCTACTTTTAGCGTGCAATTTGGACGTCATCGTTTCGGCCATTGAGTCGGTTTTAGGTGTTCAGTTCTTGCCCAAAGAAGTGTATTTCATCAGTTCTTTGCCCTCGGATCCTCGCATGGAAGACATTATTCCCATTGCCATTTTCTCTTTTGTGTTGTCGCTTTTGGCAACGGTTTACCCGAGTTGGCGCGCTGCGCAAACCAAACCCGCGGAGGCGCTTCGCTATGAATAACGAAACAATGCAAAGCAGACGTTCAGATGTGATTGTGGCCCGCGGGGTAAAGAAAGCCTACTGCGAGGCTGAGAGCACGTTATCGGTTCTCAATGGGGTGGATTTGACGGTTAAAGCCGGCGAAGTCATCGCTATTGTCGGCGCATCAGGCTCGGGTAAAAGTACGCTTTTGCATATTCTCGGAGGGCTTGACTCAATTGACGAAGGTGAAGTCACGGTGTGCGAAGCCCCAGTGCACGCGTTAAGCGAAACCGAACGCGATCGCCTTCGCAATGAAAAGTTGGGCTTTGTGTATCAGTTCCATCATCTATTGCCCGAATTCAGTGCTACAGATAACGTAGCGATGCCGCTTTTAATTCGCGGTGTTGATGAAAAGGCCGCGCAAGAGACGGCTGGTGTCATCCTGAAAGACTTGGGTCTTGGAGAGCGTTTGTCGCATTTGCCGTCGCAGCTCTCAGGCGGGGAGCGTCAGCGTTGCGCCATTGCTCGAGCCATGGTGACAAACCCTGCGTGCATTTTGGCCGATGAACCCACCGGTAACTTGGACGGTAAAACCGCTCAGACAGTCTTTGATGCATTTGTGACGCTTGCGAGAAAACAAGGCACGGCTTGCGTCATTGTGACGCATGATTTGGCGCTTGCTGCCAAGTGTGATCGCGTGTTGCACTTAACGGATGGCCGAATTGAGTCGGCTGACGAAAGTAGCCATTAATGGCTTAAGGCAAGTCGAATGCAATAATTCGCCATTACGATGACGAATTATTGCATTTATGCACAAATTGAAATAAATGACCTATATCGATACACATTCTCATGTAGGACTTGCAGGCACTTTTGATGAGGCCTTGCAGGAAGTCGAGAGCGCGCGTGCATTAGGCGTCTCAACCGGCCTGATGACAACGGGCAGTAGCGCCGATTTTTCTCGTATTATCGATTGGGCACCCCGCTTAGGCTGGGGATACACCTTGGGACTTCATCCATTATTTATCCAAGGAGAATCAGAGAAGTCGCTAGAGCTTCTTCGCGAAACGATCGTTTCGCATCTCGATGACCCGTATTTAATTGGTGTGGGTGAAATCGGATTGGATTTCTACGTACAGGGGCTTGACCGGGAAAAGCAGGAGTATTTCTTTGCCGAGCAACTCAAAATCGCTCAAGCGTTCTCTCTGCCGGTGACGATTCACGCCCGCCGCAGTTTATTCCGAGTGATGCATTTTGTGAAAGCGATTGGAGTGACGGGTGGAGCAATTCACGCATTTACGGGTTCTGTGGAAGAGGCAAAGGACGTTCGCCGCGCAGGGCTTTATTTGGGCGTCGGTGGAGCAGTGACCTATACGGGTAGCAAAAAGGTGCGCAAAATCGTCACTGAACTTGGGCTCGAGAACATCGTTCTTGAAACTGACTCTCCGGACATGGCACCGGCTTTTGATTCCCAGCGCTCAAGGGCTGAGTATTTACCGCGGTATGCACAAACGATCGCAGATTTACTCAAAGTAACTGTTCAAGAGGTTAGGCAAAAAACGGGAGAGAATGCTTTGAAGGCATTCGGCAGGATCGCTATCAAAGAGCAGATGTAAAGCGGAAAATAGTAAAGTGCCGCTAGCTCTTGACGGTAATTTCCTTACGACATAATGAAGTTTTGTCTTGCCAATCGCTAGGGTAAAGTTCAGGAATTATTGTTAAAGATGTGTTGACAACCATTCTATATTTGTGATTCTTATACAACGTATCTTGAAAATCTAGCAATTTAAGGTAACTTTCTTGGGAAAAGTCACAGTCTTGTAAGGACCCAACGAAATTTTCTATTTTCAAAAGTTGATGACTGATCAGCAAATCCCATTCTTGTCTGCTTAAATTACAGTGAGAGAACCCTTCCATTTTCGCTCGCCGTTTGTACTTTACTTTGTTCGTCCCTTCTTTAGAAAAGTCATCTTCGTTGAACTTCCTGTCAAAAAAATCTCGATCAACATCTCCCACTTTAAGTTTATCCAGGCGTATATGCTGGAAAGACTCTAGCATGGGATAGTTGATATACAACTTTCCCATATCGGACGAATCTCTAAACTAAACAACTCCCCACTCAAG
>DCTK01000005.1 GCA_002329575.1 Sutterella sp. UBA1442
ATGCAAATGCCTGTGGTGATGAATATGACTACGGGAAACAGAGCCAATGTTAAACACATTAAATCTTCCTTAGATTAATCGAATTTCAACTTTCTTACCTATTGCTTTTGCATATCGCTTAAGTGTAGGCAGGGATGGCATTTTCCCGGAAACGAGTCCTCGTTCTAGTCGGCAGACTGCACTTCGAGGAACTCCCATTCTCAATGCTACCTCAGTTTGTGTCAGTTTTTGCTCTTTACGGGCTTTGATAGCTTCATCTAATAACGCAAACTCTTCCTCAAGCTCTTCGTAAGCTTTGACGAATTCAGCATTTTGGCGCCATTTATTGATAAGTTGCTCATGAGATTTTTTAGAAAATTCAACCATTTTCCTTAACCTCTTTCATTCTTTTCCGAGCCAGTTCAATCTCCTTTTTAGGAGTCTTTTGACTCTTTTTTATAAATGCGTGAAGGATGACGATCTTTTGTCCAATCAGAGTACAGAAGAAAGCTCGTCCAATTCCTTCTTGTCCTTTAGCCCTAATTTCGAATAATCCTTACCCAAAGGATTCAGTGTATGGCATTCCTAAATTAGGGCCGTTATCGATGATGCGATCGGTGATACGAGCATAACTTGCCGCTATTTTAGGAAGCCAATTTTCAATACTCTCGTAAACATCATCAGAGTAGTATATGATCTGAAACATAAAATCAATTGTTATCAATTTTGTTAACAATCATACCATATAAGTCTGCGTTTCTGTACGCTGATTTCTAAGTTATGTTTCTTCCTTTTTCAGTACATTGAAGATGTCAGCGATGCGATTCACGCCAGACGCCTTCAACACGGTCAAACGGACCTAATCGGGCTTTGTGAAGTCTCTTTTGCGATTGATCCCGATGGGTGCTTCTCCGATATCAGACTTCGGAAAACGTCGGGCAATCCGGAGTTGGATTTGGCTGCGCTAAACGCTGTTCGAAGCGCAAGTTGTGTCGTTAAACGGCCAAAAGATATTGCAACCGGCGAGATTGAATTGACGCAAGAAATCCGATTCCAATACGGGTTGCGCTGAGCGTGGCCTCGGTCTGAGGAAATTATTTCACCCAAAAGCAAAAGTCCGGCCTCGGCCGGACTTCTGCTAAGTCTAACGCATTGAATTAATTAAGATTTGGAATCTTCGTAGCGCTTGAGCTTTGACTCAAAGTCATCTAAGCAGTTCACAACGACTTTATTGAGTGCCAGAAGTGCGATTAGGTTTGGAATGACCATCAAACCGTTAAAGAGGTCTGCAAGCGACCAAATCAAATCCACCTTAAGCGTTGCGCCGATCACGATAAAGATACAAACGATCACGCGATAGGGCATCAGTCCCTTTTTCCCAAAGAGGAAACGTACGTTTTGTTCCCCGAAGAAGAACCAACCGATGATCGTCGAATAAGCAAAGAAGAACAAGCAGATGGCCACAAAACCGATACCGAATTGGCCCAAGCCTTCGTTATAGGCCAATTGCGTGAGTTCAATGCCGGTCGTTGTATAGTCTAAAACGCCCGTGACCATGATGACGATGCCGGTGAAGGTCACAACAAGTACCGTGGCAAAGACACCGAAAATGGCTACCAAACCTTGTTCGGCCGGGTGCTCAACTTTAGCGACAGCGTGAGCGTGCGGAGTCGAACCCATACCGGCTTCGTTCGAGAAGAGACCACGNNCCACCCGTAACGGCTTGTGGATCAAAGGCTGCTTTGAAAATGAGTTCAAAAGCGGGGACGAGTTGATCGATGTGCATACCGATCACAATGCAGCCGCCCGTTAAGTAAATCGTTGCCATAAAAGGTACGATTTTTTCCGTTACGCTAGCGAGTCGTCCCATACCGCCGAAAAAGACCAATCCGCTGACAATGGCGGTAGCCACGCCAGTCACAAGCAACGGGATGTTAAAGGCGTGTTCCATTGCGATGGAAATCGAATTGGATTGCACCATATTGCCGATGCAACCCAAGGCAATGATGATGGCAATGGAAAAGAATACTGCTAAAGGACGGAACTTTTCGCCCAAACCTAATGTGATGTAGTAGGCAGGACCGCCGACCACGTGACCGTTTTTATCTGTAGTCTTGTAAGTTTGAGCCAATACTGCTTCGGCAAAGATCGTTGCCATACCGAAAAATGCCGCAACCCAAAGCCAAAACAGTGCACCGGGGCCACCGGAGACGATGGCGGTCGCAGTTCCGGCAACGTTACCGGTACCTACCTGAGCAGCAATGGCAGTTGCCAAAGCTTGGAAGGAACTCATACCGCTTTTATCGGCTTTATTACCAAAGAGAGAAGCGCCGCCGAAGAGAAAGCGAGCAGCGAGACCGAACTTGCGAATTTGGACGAATCGAAGACGAATCGTATAAAAGATCCCCGTTCCGCACAAAAGCGGAATGAGAACAAAGACGCCCCAGAGTACACTGTTTATCTCCGAGACCCAGTGCGTTAGACTATCCATGGTGAGCACTCCAAAAATGCCATTGTAGGGAGTGCAAATTGTTGACAAAAGCTAAATTTCAGTGAGTCTTAGGTAAGAACCCTTACAAATAGGTATTCTGCGTTAAGTCTTAAAAAGTAGATGAATTAAAAATTTTATTTAGTTATGGCAAATAGAGTCTTTTTCGTGCTTGAGTTTTTCCCAGGGCTCTAATTAATAAATTAAAATGAGAACGATTCTAAAGAAGAGTTCTCTGTAGTGATCATTGAGTTAATTACGGCATTAGTCATTGCTCGAATTCTCGCAACGGTCTTGGCTTTCTGGGCGATCGGGGCGATGTTCGATCGCGTCGGCAAACGACTGTTACCGATTGCCTGTGGGTTATTACTATCGGTTGCAATGACGCATCTTTTGCCTGAAGGCCTGCTTCAAGCAGATATCTTCTGGGCAGGTCTTTTGATGCTTGTTGTCGTTTTATCTTTTGTGTTACTCGAATTGATCGGTACAGCACTAGCCAGGCGCCCGGGCGAGCAAATGCAAACTCGACCAGAAGTCCGTTCTCTTTTAACCGGGATGTCACTGCACGGCTTTGCCGATGGTTTGGTTTTAGCCGGTGCCTTTGTGACCGATTCACACTTGGGTTGGTTTGCGGCCTTTGCTATTTTGCTTCACGAGGTGCCACAACAAGCCGGTGCAGCCGCTCTATATCGTGGAGCGGGGTATTCCAGACATAAAACGCTCATTTGTCTTTTACTGCCGACACTTTTTGCGGCAATCGGTGCCGCAACAGGCGCTGTGACGATGTTGCAACCCTTCTTGCTACCATATGTTCTCATTGTCTCGGGCACGTCTTTTGTGTACATGACGATGAGAAGTTTCCTGCCACACATCATCGCTCAAACCACGACAGGGCGAGACGTTGTTTTAACCTTACTGCTTTTAATTGTCGGTATGGCTGCCGGTGTTGCTTTAAGCCAGCAAGAGCACGAACACGCTCATCTTCACGCCCATGAATCGGCAGAAGTGTCGCTGCCCCTTGAGCAATAACTCGTTAAGCTTGAACCTCTTTGGGCATTGGCAGATTGAAGTGCGTGAACCAAAACCGCCAGTGCTCCATACTCGGACGATTAAAAATGGTCCGAATCAAACGCATAATTTCTTTAATGCACTCGCTCTCAGCATTGGCTTTCAGACACACTAAATGAATGGGCCAAGGTGCTCGGTGCCATTGCGGTAAGACCGGTATGACCTCGCCAGCAGCCAATTCTCGGGCAAGGGACCCCGTAGTAAGATCAATGGCTATGCCTTCGGAGGCAATCAATCGATTTTTGCAGGTCAAAGCATCGGCCTGTAGTAAATTAGCACTCTTGGGCAGCTCGTAAACGGCCTCGTTATTTTCAAGCCGTCGGCTGTAGGAGCCGTTGTTGGAGTCGCGAATTAAAAGTTGATGAGCTTGAAGTTCTTCAATACTTTGTGGCCGTCCGTGTTGTTTGATGTATTTCGGGGTAGCCATTAAAAATGACCAATTAAGCCCGGGACAGTGAACGTAAAAAGACTCTTTGCGTAAGGGTTCAAATCCAAACCAAGCAATGTCGACACGTCCTTCTAAAACATCCTCTTCAGTAGCGTCAGTACTGATTTCAAATTCAATGTCTGGATGCGCTTTTGCGAATTGATCAAGCGCTTGCAACGTCGGAGCCCGTCCCATGTTAATGGGCAAACTGATTCGAATTAACCGCTTTTGGGGACGTCAGCCGAAAGAATTGATTTCAGTGTCAAATCAAATTGGCTTTGAGCGTGGTTAAGTGCACGCAATGAGGGGAGTAACGAGCGGGCGTTATCCGATAAGCGGGCCGGCTTTGAGTCTTTCTCGATGAGATTAAACCCCAGCGTTTCTTCAAGTTGTTTTAGCGCACGAGAGGCCGTTGAACGGTCTGCACCCAGTAGGGCTGCCGCTTTGGATAGTGAGTAATTTTGTGCCATTAAAAGCACAACGTCCCAAGGATTAATCTTTTTTCGCATGAACGTATTTCACGTCTAATGTTTCAATAATTGAAACATGCAAATTGTCACATACTCAACCTCGATCAATAGTGTGAACAAAACAATGATGCGAGGTTAAAAATGAACAAAACGGTAATCAAAGGTGTCTCATTGGCTGTTCTTGCAGGTCTGTGTTGGGGCTCGATGGCGGTTGTTGCTCAACACTAAATGATGAACCGTGAAGTCAATGGCGAACAGTTAGCCGTTTTGAGAATTTTGGGCGCCGGGGTTTTGCTTGTACTGTTTGACTTGGTCAGTTCAGGCGGGCAAAGCCTCAAGGACGTCTTTAGAAAAGAAAATTTCAAGGATCTGCTGATTTATGGCCTGGGACAACTGGGCATCCAAGGAGCCTTCTTTTTGTCCATTGACTACGCGAACGCTGCCACTGCAGCTATCTTGGTGCTCACCGGTCCTTTGTTTGTTGTTGGATTTCTGGCGATCGGGGAGCATCGAAAAGTTCGAATTGCCGAAATCTTTGCCATCGTAATGTCTTCAATCGGCGTGATCTGTTTGGTGACAAAAGGGGACTTAAGTGGCATCAATTTCTCAGTAGCAGGCGTTTTCTGGGGCTTAGTTTCTGCTATGTGCGGGGCTTTCTGTACGGTGCAACCGAGAAAGTTATTGAAACGAATGTCTGTGATGCAAGTTGTCGGGTGGGGGATGTTTTTTGGCGCCCTAGTGGCCTGTATTATCAAGCCGCCTTTTACGTTCGATATCCATTGGGACCAAATGATGCTGGCCTCCTATGGTTATATCGTGCTGATCGGTACCGTTTCAGCATTCTGGTGCTATTTAAAGAGTCTTAAATTCGTGGCACCTTCAGTCACTTCCATTTTGGCGTGTTTTGAACCTTTGTCTGCAGTGGTGTTGTCAGTGATTTTGTTAGGCAGTGAAGTAAGGTTGTAGATTCGGAATTTTGATCCTGAATTTTTTAAAATTAAGCATCGAAAGGATCAAGATGAAACAATTTTCCCAAGAATTTAAAGCTTCCGTTATTGAGCGTATTCGCAATGGTGAGTCCCAAATGGGTGTCGCCAAAAGCCTGGGAATCAGTTGTAAGACGGTTAACAGCTGGTGGACGAAGGCCAAACAAGAACTTCCCCAAGAACAGTTGTCTGCCGAACAAGAAATTGCCCGCTTGAAGAAACTTCTGCGCGAAAGGGAAGCTGAGGCCGACTTCTTAAAAAAGTCTCTGGAACCCGACTCTTTGTCAAGGGGTGGACAACAAT
>DCTK01000050.1 GCA_002329575.1 Sutterella sp. UBA1442
CGATTGGTTTGACAAGATTCTCAGACTCGTCGAGGTATCTTTCTTTGAAGCTAAAAAAGGGGCGCTAAGCTAGAAAAATCAGTACATTGCCACGAATCGGACTTTATAATTATCAGGTTTGATTTTGTTGATTTTTGCTTTTTTCTTAGAGGATTGTCTCGGCCATGTCCAATACCGAAACGATGTTTAGCTTAACGGCAACAAGCGCTTTGTCTGATTTTCGCGCAGCCCGCCTTTTAAAGGGCATTNNCTCGGGCCGTTTTGTGCATTTTGTGCACACTGCACGTGCCTTAACCGATGATGAAAACGAGCGCCTTCAGGCGCTCTTACATTATGGGTTTGAGACTGCCGATGCCAAAGCCGATGCGGCTTTTATGGTGATTCCGCGCCTGGGAACAATCAGTCCCTGGGCCAGTAAAGCCACCGACATTGCTAATAATTGCGGTCTTGATGCCGTTTTGCGTATTGAACGCGGTACGCTCTATAACATCGATTTCGGCGGTGAGGTGCCCGAGGCTACGGTTTTGACGCAAGTCGCAGCCTGCCTGCACGATCGCATGACCGAAAGTGTGGTCGACAGTGGTGTAAGTGCTGAGGTGGTTTTTGAAGAATTGCCCGGCAAACCCATGGTCACGGTGGATCTTTTGGGCCAAGGTCGACAAGCCTTAGCCGATGCCAACCTTTCGATGGGGTTGGCCATGAGCGATGATGAAATCGATTATTTGACTGAAGCCTTCACGAAGGCCGGCCGCAATCCCACGGATGTGGAATTGATGATGTTTGCTCAGGCCAATTCCGAACACTGCCGTCATAAGATTTTCAATGCCAAGTGGACGATCGATGGTGAAGATAAGGATCAGACGCTTTTTGGCATGATTCGCGAAACGCATAAGGCCCAACCCAAGGCAACGGTTGTGGCTTATTCGGACAATGCTGCGATCTTTGAAGGCGCAGAAGTCGAGCGTCTGTATACGAGAACGCCCGATGGAAAGGCCTTCGGTCAAGTCTATACTGAAGAAAAAGAACTCACGCATACGGTCTTTAAGGTCGAAACCCATAACCATCCGACTGCGATCTCTCCGTTCCCGGGAGCTTCTACGGGCTCGGGTGGTGAAATTCGAGACGAAGGCGCAACCGGCCGTGGTGCACGTCCTAAAGCCGGCCTTTGTGGCTTCACAGTGTCTTCTTTGCAATTGCCCGATGCTCCTCAAGGTTGGGAAACGGATAAGGATGTGACCGTTGCCGGTGATGCATCCGAAGCGCCCTACGGCTATCCCACCCGTATTGCCAACGCTAAGAGCATTATGACTGACGGTCCTTTGGGCGCCGCCGCATTTAATAATGAATTCGGTCGCCCGAACGTTTTGGGTTACTTCCGTGTGTTTGAAGCCAACGTTGGTGGTAAGCGTTACGGTTACCATAAGCCTATTATGTTGGCGGGCGGTATCGGTAACATCCGTCACGATCAAACGCACAAGACGGCATTGC
This sequence comes from Sutterella sp. UBA1442, assembly GCA_002329575.1. Classification (GTDB taxonomy): domain Bacteria; phylum Pseudomonadota; class Gammaproteobacteria; order Burkholderiales; family Burkholderiaceae_F; genus Aphodousia. The sequence continues at coordinate 1,489 of DCTK01000050.1, forward strand.
CTCCCGGCACTTTGTTAATCAGCTTAGGCGGGCCGGGCATGCGTATCGGTTTGGGTGGCGGTGCCGCAAGTTCCATGACGACCGGTACCAACTCTGAAGCACTCGACTTTGATAGCGTTCAACGCGGCAACCCCGAAATGGAACGCCGTGCTCAAGAAGTTATCGACCGTTGCTGGGCAGCCGGTGACAAGAACCCAATTTTGGCCATTCATGACGTAGGTGCCGGTGGCTTGTCGAATGCTATGCCGGAATTAGCAGACCTTTCAGGTCACGGCGCTCATTTGGATTTGACCAAGGTACCCGTTGAAGAAAGCGGCATGAGTCCCTTGGAAATTTGGTGTAACGAAAGCCAAGAACGTTACTCGATTGCCATTGCACCGGAATCTTTGGAACTTTTCGATGAACTCTGCCGTCGCGAACGTTGTCCGTACGCAGTCTTGGGCGCAATCAGCGCCGATGACAATTTGGTCGTCGCTCGCGCAGAAGGTGAAGAGCCTGCCGTTGACATGCCCATGGAAGTGCTCTTGGGTAAGGCTCCTCGCATGCATCGCAAGGTCACGCATGCAAACGTTGTGTTGCCTGAATTCAGTGCCGAAGGCATTGATCTGAATCGAGCTGTTGAAGATGTGCTTCGTCATCCGACGGTCGCGAGCAAGAATTTCTTAATCACGATCGGTGACCGCACGGTGGGCGGCCTTGTGCATCGTGATCAAATGGTTGGTCCGTGGCAAGTGCCGGTGGCCGATGCTGCCGTTACGAACTTAGGCTTTAAGACGCATCGCGGTGAAGCGATGAGTATGGGCGAAAGAACGCCTTTGGCCATTTCCAATGCGGCAGCCGCCAGCCNNTCTATGATGCAGTTTCTGCCGCAAGCCGTTTCTGCCAAGATTTGGGCATTTCTATCCCGGTGGGTAAAGACTCGTTGTCGATGAAGACGACGTGGGAAGATAACGGTGCGAAGAAGTCGGTGACGTCTCCAGTGTCTTTGATCGTCTCTGCCGCCGCAGCCGTGCGTGATGTTCGTATTTCGCTTACGCCACAATTGCGTACGGATATTGCCAGTGTGCTAGTGGCCATTGACTTGGGCGAAGGCAAAAACCGCATGGGCGGTAGCATCCTCTCGCAAGTGACGCAACAATTCGGTCAAACAACGCCCGATATGGAAGATGCCGCGAAATTAAAGGCATTTGTGAAGCTTGTACGTAAGCTCACGCTTGCCGGCTGCGTGTTGTCTTATCATGACCGAGCTGACGGTGGCTTATTGGCAACCGTTGCAGAAATGATGTTTGCGGGTCACTGCGGCGTGAAGCTCACGCTTGATTCCTTGGCCGCATCTGCGAAGATCGAGGATGTGATTGCGCCGCTCTTTAATGAAGAGTTGGGTGCCGTTCTTCAAATTCGTGCTGATCGAGTCGATGACGTGGTGGCTGCTGTCAAGCACGCAGGCTTGTCTCATTGTGCACACTTCATTGGTGAAGTGACCGAAGATCAGACGCTTGTAATCACAGCTCATGGAGAGACGGTCTACGAAGGTCGCCGCGCTACGTTGCAAAAGGCTTGGACCGAAGTGAGTTGGCAAATTGCCCGCATGCGTGACAATCCTGCATGTGCTGATGAAGAATATGCTCGTTGTGATCGCGATGACGACACGGGCTTATTCGTTAAGGCAACGTTTGACACCGAAGAGGACATCGCTGCGCCCTTTATTGCAACTGGGGCAAAACCGCGTGTGGCGATTTTGCGCGAGCAGGGGGTCAATAGCCAAACGGAAATGGCTGCTGCCTTTACACGTGCAGGTTTTGAAGCGCTTGACGTTCACATGACCGATCTTTTAACCGGTCGTACGGACTTGAAGGACTTCACTGGGTTAGCCGCTTGCGGTGGCTTCTCCTACGGTGACGTCTTGGGAGCCGGTGGCGGTTGGGCCACAACCATCCTTCGCAATCCCCAAATGGTCGATATGTTCGGTGCGTTCTTCAACCGCACTGATACGTTTGCCTTAGGGATTTGTAACGGTTGTCAAATGATGAGCCATTTGCGTAATATCATCCCTGGAGCATCGCATTGGCCGAACTTTATTCGTAACTTGAGCGAACAGTTTGAAGCCCGTCTGGTGCAAGTGGAAGTGATGCCCTCGCCTTCGATTTTCTTCGATGGCATGGCAGGCACCATGGCTCCGATCGTTAACTCTCACGGTGAAGGCCGCGTGGAGTGGATTAAGCCCGAAGACGCAGCGCTCGCAACGGTTGCAGCTCGCTACGTTGATTGGGCCGGTCGTCCCACGGAAACTTATCCCTTTAACCCCAATGGCTCTAAGGGCGGTATTACTTCCGTGACCACGCCTGACGGACGCTTTACCATCATGATGCCGCATCCGGAGCGCTCGCACCGTGCGGTACAGTTGAGTTGGGCCGATGAACGCTTGGGTGAGTTTAGTCCCTGGATGCGTATGTTCCGTAACGCACGACGCTTTGTCGGTTAATTAAAGTGCAGGCGCCATGATCGGCGCTTTGCCACAGCGAAGGTCTGCGATGCATAGTGCTTGCAGACCTTCTTGTTTTGTGATTGGGTTAAATCATGCCTTTTGATCTTTGGGTGAGTTTTACGGTGGCGGCGGCCGTGTTGGCTGTAGCGCCCGGTCCGGATAACTTGTTCGTTTTACTGCAATCGGCCATGTACGGCGCTCGTGCCGGCATCTTTGTGACGCTCGGCCTTTGTGTCGGCGTTTTCATTCAAACGCTTTTGGCGGCTTTTGGTGTGGCGGCAGTCGTGGCGGCTTCGCCTACACTTTTGATGATCATTCAATTGTGCGGTGCTGCGTATTTGCTCTACTTAGCTTGGGGCGCATGGCGAGCCCCGGTCGGTCAAGACGGGGAAGTTAAAGAAAAAGGTCCTCGATTGACAGATTTTCAACTTTGGCGACGTGGCATTTTTCCCGCAGTTTATTATCCCGGGCTCCGGTGAACATCAAGTAATGGTGCAAATGCTCATTATGGGCATGACGTTTTTAGTCTGCACATTGGTGGTCTTTTCCGCCGTTGCTTGGGGGGCCGGTACGTTAGCGGATCGTTTGCGCAGTCCGCGAGTTCAGACCATCCTTAATAAGACAAGCGCACTCATTTTCTTGTTGCTCGCCATCTCTACGCTGTTGTGGAAAGCCGGCTAAGACTCAGTTTTTTCAAGGAGTAAGCCATGTCAGATGCCATTAAAAAGCAGGACATATTACTAATTACGCTATTGGGCGTCGCGCATGGTTTATCGCACTTTTTCCACTTAGTTCTCCCACCACTATTTCCCTGGATCATGCCGGATCTGAGCTTAACGTTTGCCCAGATGGGCGCGGTGATGACCATCTTTTTCATTACGAGCTCGGTCGGGCAGGCGGCAAGCGGCTTTGTTGTCGACCGTATGGGCCCGAAGGTGTGTTTGCTGGGTGGTGTGGCTCTGTTGATGGTTGCCGGTTTTCTTTTCTCAGTGGCGACAGACTATTGGATGCTGTTTCCGGCCTCAGCCATTGCCGGCTTAGGCAATTGTGTGTTTCATCCGGCCGATTACGCCATCATCAATCGTTCGGTTTCTCAGGAACGTTTGCCTTTTGCTTTCTCCATTCATTCGGTCGTTGCTAACATCGGTTGGGCTTTGGCACCTTTGACCATGATGGCGGTTGTGACACTGACCGGTGAGTGGCGATTGGCAGCGGCAACTTCAGGTGTGATGGCTTTAGTCGTTTTACTCGTACTTATCATCAATCGTCATTTGTTTGATGCGAAGGGAGAGCTTACGCAAGAAGAGGCCGCGGTAGAGGAAAAAGCTCAAGGGGCCGGCTCCTTTGCCTTTTTGAAGATTTTGGCCGTTTGGCTCTGTTTCTTCTTTTTCTTTTGCAATTCCTTTGCATTTGGCATATTGCAAAACTTCGCCCCGTCCATCTTTAATGCCACATATGAATTAGGGCTAGAAATTGCCACGACGAGCTTAACGAGTTACATCGTGGGCTCGATTGCAGGGATTTTGTCCGGCGCTTGGGTTGCAAAGAGTTTTCCGAGAAGCANNTGATAGGGTGGTGGCCGTCAGTATGGCACTGTCGGCAGCTTGTGCGATTTTGCTTGCCACCCAAGTCTTCGGTGGCTGGGCCGTGTTGCCCTTGATGTGCTTGATGGGTTTTGGTGTCGGTGTCGCTACCCCTTCTCGAGATTTGCTGATTCGGGGCACGTGCATGAAGTTTTTGGGAACCAGTAGCTTCGGTCGCGTCTTTGGATTTACGTACTGCGGGATGGACGTAGGGCAAACATTGTCGCCTTTGATTGCAGGTCCTTTGTTGGATGCGGGGTATTTCTCTTTGGCACTGATGATTGTCGGGACATTCCAAACGCTTGCGCTATTGACTGCTCTTGGCGTCGGGCAACAGCGCTTTGATCGGTAATCTCGCATTAACTACCCATTGCCAGATACAAAGAACCCCGCTTGAAGCGGGGTTCGTATTGAGCACTACAAGGCTAAACGATTATTTGCCGATCTTGATATTGGCTTTTTCGTTTAACTTTTGAATTTGCTTATTGACGTTAATTTGCGTCAACATGTTCTTGTAGTGATCCTTGCTCTTTTCATAGGTCGGGAAGAGTTCGGCCTTACGGGTGTCATCCACGCGCAAGATGAAGTAACCGTTGTTGACACGAACGGGGACTTCGGTGAAATCACCTTCGTCAAGAGCGCGAACGGCAACGGCCAAAGGTTGCGGGAAGTTAGCCGAAGAGTTCCAGCCGTCCAATTGTCCACCTTTGTCCTTAGTGTTCTTGTCAAGCGAGTACTTCTTCGCGACCGTGGCGAACTTGTCACCGTCCTTTAAGCTGTCGATGACTTTCTTAGCTTCGGCTTCCGTCTTCACGGAAATCAAGCTCACTTTGTATTCCTTGTCGCCGTAGGCTTTCTTTTGTTCTTCGTAGAACTTCTTCACATCGGCGTCTTTAACCGGGTTCTTCTTGGCGTAGTCAGCTACCAAAGCGTTGATCAACACCGTGTCACGGGCGTTGTTGATAGCATCGCGCACTTCAGCGCGGTTAGCCAACTTCAGACGGTTGGCTTCTTGTAAGAGCACTTCCTTCTGAATGAGTTGATTACGCACTTGCATTTCGAGTTCAGGCGTACGCTTTTGACCGTTCTTGACGATTTGTTGGATGACCTTTTCTTGGGCTTGCGCCGAGATGGTCTTTCCGTTAACGGTCACGGCAGACGGTGCGGCAAAAGCCACGGCACTAGCCAAGGCCAAGGTCAGACCGGCTACTAAAGCTTTCTGTTTCATTGTTGTCTATCCTTCAGAGAACAAAGTTAGTGTTGATCTTTCGTATTTTCCGCCACTTCGGCATATTTGGCGATATAGACACCCAAACCAATTGTAAAAAGAAGTGTCAATCCCAATAACCCAAAGAGTTTAAAATCGACCCACGTGTCCATGGAAAAAGTGTAAGCCACAAAGAGATTTAAAAAGCCCACGGCAATTAAAAATCCTAAACAACAGTTCTCGACTGTTTTCCATACGTTCTCGGGCATCGTCATCCCGACAAATACACTTTTAATATATATCTTGCCCTTAAAACGTCCAACAAGTAGGATCGCCGCAAAGAGCCAATACAGCAGAGTCGGTTTCCATTGAATGAAGACCGGGTTTTGAAACGCAATCGTCATCAAACCGAATATGACGACTAAAAGCGTTGAAAATACGGCCATTTTGCCCGGTTTTTCACCTTTGGCATAGATGTAGCCCATCTGTAAAAGTGAAGCGATGATGATCACAGCCGTTGCCGAGACGATAGGGATTAAGTCAGGAGCAATGGGCAGGATTGCGGTCAGTGAATTTTCGTATAAGCTCGCAAGCTTAAAGGTGACGAAAAAGCAGATAACGGGCAGTAGGTCAAAAAGAGTTTTCACAGTGGCGACTTTCTAATGGGTCAGTTCAGTGTACTAAACCGAATAAAATCAATGTCGCACACTATAACCTAAAGCGCGGCAATGTGTGAGAAAACCGCAAAACTCAGAAACATTTTCTTTGTGATCTGCAATATCTAGTGGCTCAAACACGATACACTGTTGGCATTATCGTCAACAGTAAAAAGGAGACGATGCGTTGACTAACGCGTAGCGATACGCGTAAAGTTGAGCGTCTATGTATTTATGAATCACAAGTCTGTATGGCTTGCCGTTGTCGCTGTGGCCGTTGTGGCTGCAGGCGCTTGGGCGGTATGGCCTCAAAAGGAAACTCAAGTCCCTATGACTGAAACGCAACAAAGTTCTCAGGCTGAAGTAAAAGCTCAAAAAATGTTCACGGTTGAAGGCGTGACGCAATATCAATTGCCCAATGGCCTTCGTGTTGTGCTTTTCCCAGATTCGGGCAAGCCGACCGTGACCGTCAACATGACCTACCTCGTAGGCTCTCGCCACGAAGGCTATGGCGAGACGGGGATGGCGCACTTATTGGAACACTTGATGTTTAAGGGCTCGAAGAACTATCCCGAGCCCACAAAGGAATTTACGCGCCGCGGTTTTCGCATGAACGGCTCCACGTGGTTGGACCGCACGAATTATTTTGTCTCCTTTAATGCGGTTGAAGATAACCTCGACTGGGCGTTGGGTTGGATGGCCGACGCCATGACCAATTCCTTTATCGCCAAAAGCGACCTTGATACCGAAATGACGGTCGTGAGAAACGAGTTTGAGATGGGTGAAAATAATCCCACGAGTGTGTTGCTCAAACGCCTGCAGTCGGTGCTTTTTGACTGGCATAACTATGGCAATAGCACGATCGGGGCAAGAAGCGATATTGAAAACGTCAAGATCGAAAACCTTCAAGCGTTCTACCATCGTTACTATCAACCCGATAATGCCGTGTTAACGGTCTCGGGCATGATTGATGAAAAAGAGACGATTGAAAAAATTGAAAAGATTTTCTCGAGCATTCCGAAGCCTACACGTGAATTGCCCGGTGAGTGGACCGAAGAGCCCGTGGCCGATGGCCCGCGCTCTTTTGAAATCCGTCGAGCCGGCGAAGCCAAGGTGGTGGCTGTGGCCTATCGCATTCCGTCTGCCTTACACGCCGATGCTCAGTATATTAATTTAGCGGCCGATGTCTTTGGTGATACGCCTCGCGGACGCTTGCATAAAGCTCTGGTTGAAACCGGTATCGCCACCCAAGTCTT
>DCTK01000034.1 GCA_002329575.1 Sutterella sp. UBA1442
AGAAAGTGCAAAAACACCCGATCATCAATGGGTGTTGGTCATAGGTATTGGTTTTAATTGGAAAACGTCTGATGTTCAAAATCCCTCTTATGGTATTTCGTTTTTAAGTCAACATGGGGATTTAGGGAAAGAGTTAAGTAAAAGGGAGTTTTGGGTAGCTCTTTTAGCCAAAGCTGTGTTGCAAGCCGTAGAAGAAATTCGTTTCCATGGACTTACCCCTACTGTGATGGCGTGGGATAAAATTTCAGCTTATATCGCTGAAACGGTAAATATTATTCAAGAAAATGTCGCCCCCTATCAAGCCAGAATTTTAGGTATTGATACAGAGGGAAGACTGTTGATCGAGCACGATGGACAACGGTGTGCGTTGATTTCCGGCTCGATCAGACAACTGGTGCCTGATAATGACTGTACTGATTGACCTAGGGAATACGGCCTTAAAGTGGTCAACAACCGAAAATCTCGAAGAGCCTCACACTATTGTGCATGGGGGGACTCATTCTTTTGCTGAAAAACTCCTCTCTCAAATGGCCAATATTGCTGGGCAGACCGTGTACGGATGTTCTGTTGCTTCACGAGACCTTCGATTATCGGTGTCTCGTATCATCGGCGCTGCCGGTGCTAGCACTCGATGGCTCGGGGCTCAAGAGCGCTTTGATGGCGATTTTGTATTGGTTAACCGTTACCAAAATCCTTCTCAATTAGGATCTGACCGCTGGCATGCTGCGCTAGGCGCTGTGAGTTTTTTACCGCAAAAGGCACTTTTAGTCGTACATGTCGGTACGGCGACGACGGTTGACTGTGTATTTCCTGAAGATGACAAAATGGTTTTTGCAGGAGGTCGTATTGCCCCTGGCGTTGGATTGATGCGTGACAGTTTAGTGTCGGGTACGGCTACGCTACCGAAAGCCGATGGGGATTACGCTGACTTTCCTACGGATACGATGACAGCGATTGTGACCGGTATTGTGGATTCTCAGCTCGGACTTATTGAACGAGGTATGCGCGTGATGCAGCAACACGGATTTGACCCAACACTAATCATTGCCGGCGGGGCTGCAGGTCGTTTTTTTCCATATCTGCATAAGGAATTTCCTCAGAGCATTCTTAAACACAATTTGGTGTTAAGGGGCTTGTCTCTTCGTGCTCAATCCGGAGAGAATCAGCAATGAGGGTTGTAGCTTGGGTTTTAGTGCTGGCGTGTGTGGCACTGTATAGTTTTGACAGTTTCAGAGCTTGGCTTCAAGAGGATGTCGCTCCTGTTAATGAGGAGCGGGTTGCTGTTACAGTTTTCCCTGAGGCAATGAAAAATATTCGTCCTATTGATAACCCGGACGCTTATATTCGCCAACGGCAGGAAGTTGCACGGATTCAGGCTCAGAAGGTAGCAGAAGAAGAAAAAATTAGGCTTGAAAATGAGCGTCAGGCGGCATTAGCAAAAGCTCAAGAAAAACCAACACTAAAACCCTTACCGGAAGCAATACAAGCTCAAGCCCGTGCTCAAAGCGAAACGGACTTTGCTTCCATTTGCTTGCGTACATCTATCCTGTCTCAGAAAGCTCTTCCTGCTATTAATCGTTCATTACAATCCGCGGGACTTTTGGAAGCTTTTCAGATCGAATCAGAACTGTCAGCCGATCGATATGTTGTCTTCATTGTGCCTTCAGCAACACGCAAAGGGGCAGAAATACTTGCTAGACAAATTAAAAAACAAGGATTTGCATCAGCACGTGTAATTACAGAAGGTCCCTTACACAATGCCGTACAACTTGGCAGTTTTAATTCTGAGCAACAGGCTCAAACCTATTTAGAAGAAAGTGCAAAAAAACTTGATATGACCGCATTGCGCGTTTCCAGAATAATCGGTAAAGCAACGGGTCGCGTGTCATTGGTTTTTGCAAACTTAAATGAAAAGCAAGAGCAGAGTTTACGCCGCATTGCTCAGCAACACGGCTTTAAACTCGCGAGCTGTTATTAAGTTTTTAGAGTTTTGCTTGCTGAAGCTCTTGACACAGATGTGCTTGCATGACTTCGGCTAATTGAGCACGCTCTAGTAGTGTTTCGGGATTGTTGTCTCGCTGTTTGATTCCCCAGATAGATTCCGGAAAGTGAGAATCATCACGATAACGGGCAATAATGTGCCAATGCAGGTGTGGCACCATATTGCCAAACTGTGCCAAATTAATTTTGTCGGGCTTCATGGTGCTTCGCATGGTCGATTCCACAATAAAAAGCACCTTGCTTAGAAGAGAACGTTCGTTTTCGTCTAAATCGGTCATTTCCGCTACATGAGCTTTCCAAATCACACGAATGTAGCCGGGAAATGCAGCATCATTAACTGCAATAACTCGCAGTTTTTCGTTACTCCAAATGGCCTTCTCATCGGTCATTTGACACAACTCACAATTTGTATGCATCTGAAATCCTCTTATTTAGTGAATAGGGCGGAAATAGGAGCCACTACGAATAGGATCGCCAGCAATAAGTTCAATACCTCCGGCCCCGTCATCGACAATGCTGTAATCCCATTTTTTACGTCCGTTGGAGTCCTCCAACCAAACGGCCACAGGCAGGTCATATTCATCTAAGTTGGCATTGATATATTCACGAGCTTGTAGGGGAGTATCGAATGTTTCGACAAAATCTCCCCAATCAACCACAACCTCCGTGACAACGTCTCTTCTCATTTTCAAGTCCTTATGCGCATCTCGGCAAGACGTAGCAAAG
>DCTK01000045.1:0-903 GCA_002329575.1 Sutterella sp. UBA1442
GTTCGAGCCCAACTCGGGGAGCCAATTAACGGGAAAGTCGACAAAGGCTTTCCCGTTTTCTTTTTCGCGACGCTCTTGCCCGAAAACGCCAAAACTTTTACCATGCTTGGTGGGCTTTTTGTTGGATGCACGCCATGTCGCAAACCATTTGTTTTACTAACGCTACCATTGCCGATGTCATTGCTGGTCACTGGCTTAACAATACCGATGTCATTGTCAAAGACGGCACCATTGAAACGTTGGTTCCTCAAGGCACAGTCGTAGCCGATCAAGTTGTCGATCTCAAGGGACGCTTTTTATTGCCCGCTTTTATCGACGCGCATGTTCATATTGAGTCCTCTCAATTAACCCCATCTCACTTCAGTGACTTGGTGGTAGTTCACGGCACCGGGTGCGTAATCGCTGATCCTCACGAGATCGCTAACGTCTTGGGCACGGCAGGCCTAGATTTTATGATTGACAATGCCAAAAACACCGCACTGGATATTCGGTTTATGCTACCCTCCTGCGTACCGTCAACGCCTTTTGAAACATCTGGCGCCACATTGCTCGCCAAAGATCTTCAGCATTACTTTGACCAACCTTCTGTTCTTGGCTTAGGTGAGGTCATGAATGTGCCGGGCGTTCTTCATAAAGACCAGGACCTGATGGCAAAACTAGCACTTGCCCTCGCTCATCATCGTCCCATTGACGGTCATGCACCACTATTGACGGGAAAAGATCTGAAAGCCTATGCCGCTGCTGGAGTCACTAGTGATCATGAGTGCTCAACAACTGAGGAAATGTTGGAAAGAATTGCGTGCGGCATGACAGTGCTTCTACGCCAAGGTTCGGCTGCAAAAAATCTCCAACAACTGCTACCGGCAGTGACGAAGGATAATGCCGCATTCTGTTGCTTCTGCT
>DCTK01000045.1:933-6041 GCA_002329575.1 Sutterella sp. UBA1442
GCCGCGGGGTTTGATCCCATGACAGTCATTCAAATGGCCACAATCAATACGGCCCGACACTATAGGCTTGAGCAAATCGGCGCCATTGAAGCCGGACGCAGAGCGGATTTTGCCATTGTCGACAATCTCAAGGATTTCAATGTCCGTGACGTTTTCTTAAAAGGCATTCATGTGGCCCACGACGGACAACTGGTTCAAGAATCCACTCATCCGAGTCTGCCTGATCACATTACGCACACGGTTAATCACGCACCGATTGCCGTCGATGACTTTAAGATGCCCGTTACCTCCGACACGCTTCGTGCCATCGGATTGCTACCGGACGAACTATTAACAGAGTCTCTGACAGTCAATGTTCAAACAACCGAAGGGCGCTTTGAGTGCAAAGACAATCCTGGCCTATTAAAAATTGCCGTTATTGAACGACATCACGCAAGCGGCAGTATGGCTCTCGGTATCGTTAAGGGATATCTCAAAGAGGGTGCTTATATGCAAGGAGCCGTAGCAACAACCGTAGCCCACGACAGTCACAACATCGTTGTGATTGGTGACAACGATCACGATATGCTCAAAGCGGTTGAAATGCTCAAAGTCCTTCAAGGCGGGCAATGCGCAGTTAAAGAGGGGGCTGTTGTTGCAACTCTGGCTCTCCCCGTTGCCGGCTTAATGAGTAACAAAGATGCCGAAAGCGTCAGACGCGAGCAACATGACTTTGAAAAGTCCGTGCATGAGCACTTTGACATTGCCGAAGGTTCTAACGCCGCCATGACTCTATCATTTCTTGCGCTACCTGTCATTCCGCATTTAAAGATTACCGATCGAGGGCTTTTTGACGTCGACAAATTTGCCTTCACAACAATTGAGACTTAGACAAAAATGGGGAGAAAAGCCCTAGCCTCTCTCCCCCGATCATTAACGCTACAAATTACAGTTCATTGACATGCTGTAAGCAATACAACACAACATCGATTGTCGGCGGCAACGTGTCAATGTACAGCGTTTCTTCGGTCGTGTGCGCCCCCTTTAACGTCGGTCCCAGGCAAATCATTTGCATGCCGGGACGCTTGGACGAGAACCACGAAGGTTCAAGCCCCGCGTGAATAGCCACCAAACGAGCCTTCACACCGATCGACTCATAACCTTTAGCCGAGAGCATCAACAAGGGCGAATCCGGATCTCCGTCCCAGCCGGGGTACTTGCTCATGACGCTCAACGTGTAACCATACTTACCCGACTCCGCAGTAAAGTCTGCTTCGAGTTTGTCAACATCGGCGGTCACACAAGAGCGGCTGCTCGTGCCCACTTCGATTTCTCCATTCTTCATTTGCAGCACGCCAATGTTGGACGAAGTTTGCACCAAGCCTTCAATCTTGGGACTCATCGCCAATACGCCTTGCGGCAAGTAATTCACCAAAGCAATCAAATGAGCGCTTTCTTGAGTTGAAGCGGCCTTTACACCGCAGGCATCGACACTTTCAACGCTCACCGTCATCTTTTCTTGCGGGAATTGAGACAAAAGCTCTGCCTTTTGAGCTTCTACAGCAGCCTTAAACGCTTCGTCCTTGTCCTCAGCTACTGCTACTGTGACGCTACCCGTATAGGTGATCGCGTTAAAGGCGGCACCGGATTTCACTTGCACAAAGCGCAAGCCACCGCAAGCTTCTTGAGCTTTTTGCATCATGCGCATCAAGGCCACAGAGGCACTTAAACGATTGCGGTGAATATCCATGCCGGAGTGTCCTCCCATCAAACCGTCAACCGTCACGCACCAAACGTGCTCAGCCTCGGTCACGGGGCTCATTTCCACCGTCTTTTTCATCGATGCACGAAGATTTCCGGCGCAGGAGTAACAGACTTCGTTTTCTTCTTCAAGATCAATGTTAATCAGGTAGTCGCTATCGAGAGCGGCAGGATCGAGCGCTGCGGCGCCGTGCAAACCAACGTCTTCATCGGCGGTAAAAAGTACGCGAAGCGGACCGTGTTCAACGCCACCAGCGACAATAGCCAAAGCGCTGGCCACACCGATTCCGTTGTCAGCCCCCAAAGAGGTGCCGTCGGCGGTCATGCGGTTACCGTTAATGACAGCGGTAATGCCCGTCGTTTCAAAGTCAATTTCCTTATCGGACGTTGCCACACACACCATGTCCATGTGAGCCTGAAGAATCACTTTAGGATAATGCTCAAAACCGGCCGTGGCAGGTACATCCATCCAGAAATTGCCGTACTCATCGCGATAGTGGGCAAAGCCATGCTCGTCGGCCCAGGATTGGAAATAGGCCAAAGCTTTTTCCGTATGAAAACCCGGACGGGGTACTTTGCAAAATTTGAGGAATTCTTCAACGGTGAGGTCCGTTAAACGGTTGGCCGTGGCACTTGCCGTTTCGCGCCACACGGTCGGTTGAGTTTGCATAATGATCTCCATTAAAAGCAGATTTTTAGCGACGCCGACAATTCTACTGCAAACCACCTAGAAAAACGGCCTTCGTGTTATCGAAGACCGTTCTGAAAAATGGTTCTTTTGATACCGTTCAAACTTAAGGTATCGTCTTTAAAAATTCCGATGTTAAATCAAGACCTTTTTTCAATACCTCAATATTGTTGGCGTAGCCGATTCGTACAAATCCCTCGGTGTGCAATGCCGAACCCGGTGTAAACATCACGCCGGTTTCGCGAACCAAACGTTCACAGAACTCATACGAGGACAGTTCCGTTTGAACCTTCACAAAAGCCGTTGTACCAGCCTTTGGCTTAACGTAACTTACGCGCGGTTCATTGTTGACCCATTCGTCCAAAACTTTTAAATTTTCTCGAACAATGTCACGATTTCTTTCCAAAATCTTGTCCTTGACCGAAAGTGCAATTTCCGCGAAATACTCATCGAGCATCCCGACACTAATCGTGTCATAGTCGCGTTGCTCAAGAATCTTGGCTATGAGTTCAGGGTTAGCCACAATCCAGCCTAAGCGTAGACCGGCAAGACTAAAGACCTTACTCATGCTACCCGTGCTGATACCTTTTTCATAAAGATCAGCCACGGATTCGCTGTAAGTCTCTTCTTGCGTCAAACCACGATAAACTTCATCGCAAAGCACCCAGGCTCCCACCTCTTTGGCCATATCACAGATCATCTGAAGCAACTCAACCGGCATTAAGGCTCCCGTTGGATTATTGGGATTATTAATGCAAATGAGCTTCGTGTTGTCACGAATCATCGTTTTTAACAGGGAGAGGTCCGGTAGAAAACCGTTTTCAGGTAACAATCGCAACGTTTCGATGTCCGCTCCGAAGCTTTTCGGGATCGAATAGTGTTGCTGATAAGTCGGAATCACGGAAATAACATGATCACCCGGTTCAACCAATGTGCGGTGCACCAACATGTTGGCCCCGATGCAGCCGTGTGTGGTTAAAACATTTTCGGCCTTTTGCTGACGATAAAGCCCGGCAATGAGACTGCGAAGCTTTTCACTGCCCTCAATCCAACCATAGGTCAGCTTTTTAGCCGCCAAATCCTTTGCCATCTGCTCTTGAGACATCCCCGCCATCTCCAAGAGCTCCGCTACAGTCAACGATTCCACGCAGGTCTCTGCTACGTTATAGGCACACTTCGTCTCCCAAGCGTTCATCCACTGCTCAACACCGAACGTTTCAATCTTCATCGTTGTTTTCCTTTTTGTTTAGGCCGCAGCCAAAATGGCTTTTGCGCGAGCGATTTGCTCTTTGACACATTCCGGNNTCATAGACATCGTCTTCAATTAAGTCACTATGCTCACGATAGACGTCCAAGGGCAGATGCTCAAAGTCCGTTTCGTGCTTGATGCAATAATTGACCAAGTGTCCCACAATATGGTGAGCTTGGCGGAAAGGCACTCCTTTACGCGCGAGATAATCGGCCAAGTCCGTTGCATTGGAAAAACCTCGTTGGGCCGCTTCACGCGTTTTCTGAGCATTGACTTTCATTTTGGCGAGCATCGGCGTCAATACTTGAATACTCAACGTGAGTGTGTCAATCGAGTCAAAAGTTGGCTCTTTATCTTCACTCATGTCTGTATTGAAAGCCAACGGCAAGCCCTTCATCATGGTCAGAATCGCCTGCAAGTTGCCAAAGACACGACCGGTCTTGCCGCGGATTTTCTCGGCGATATCAGGATTTTTCTTATTGGGCATGATGGAAGACCCGGTGCAGAAGTCATCCGAGAGTTCAAAGAAGCGAAAGTCTTGTGTCGCAAAAAAGACGATTTCTTCACACAAGCGGCTTAAATGCATCATGCAAGTGGCCGCCGCCGAATTAATCTCAATTAAATGATCTCGGTCAGCGATCGTGTCAACGGAATTCTCACTTGGAGCACTAAACCCCAATTCTTGAGCCGTCATGTCGCGATCAATATTAAACCCCGTTCCGGCCATGGCTGCCGTGCCCAAAGGACAAATATTCAAACGCTTTCTGGCATCTTCAAATCGACCCACGTCACGCTCTAGCATCCAAAAGTAAGCCATCATCCAGTGCGAAAACAAGATAGGCTGACCGGTTTGCATATGGGTGTAACCCGGGAACATGACGCCGAAATTGTCTTCAGCTTTTTTAATGATCTCGGCTTGAAGTCGACGAATGACCGTAATGATGTTATCGACTGCCGAGCGTGCATACAGTCTGACATCCAATTGCGCTTGGTCGTTACGCGACCGTGCCGTATGCATTTTGCCGCCTGCCACACCCGCAATTTCCGTTACCCGGCGTTCAATGGCCATCTGAATGTCTTCATCGGCCACGTCAAACACGAACTGCCCCTCTTGCACTTCACGGGCGACTTGATCCAAAGCCGTCAAGATCGCTTCGGCATCGGTCGCAGGCAAAATTCCTTGTTTGGCGAGCATTCTGACATGAGCCAACGAGCCTTTTATGGAAAACGGCGTAACGCGCTTTTCAATCAAAATCGTTGCATTGAATTCTTCAACAAGCCGATCCATAGGTAAATCAAATCGACCGCCCCACATCTTGTCAGACATCTTTACATCCTCCAACGTCTATTCTTTTCATAGAGAACCGCGAGGAAACCCGTGTCTTAATGACATGGACCACCCGCAGCACCAATAGCAACACTTGAGTGTGA
>DCTK01000093.1:0-2629 GCA_002329575.1 Sutterella sp. UBA1442
ACTTCAGAAACCTTTGAATTTGTCAAAACCTTGGATCACCCTCAAATCAAACTGCAGCTTGATATCGGGACAGTCTTAACAAACAAGGAACCGTTTACACTGATTGATCAGGTGTCTGATTATATCGGGCACATTCACATCAGTCAGCCACAGCTTCAAGCAATCAACAGAACTTATCCTCATGGTGAATTAAGTCCGTTTCTGTCTCGATTGCCTCTTATTAAAACCATTGAAATGACAACAGGCTCTGAGCCGATAGAAAACATTACAAGATCTTTAGCTGTCGTTCAAGAGTATTATGGAAATTAACCGATGAAACGTGAAATTCCTCAATTCCAAGTTCTATTTACTAAACAGCGTTACTGCCCTTACGCTTTGGTGATTCCTGTGATTAATGAGGGAGAACGCATTCTGTCTTTGCTCGGTAAAATTTTTCAATCCAGCTATCATGATTTACTTGACATCATCATTGTCGATGGTGGCTCTACCGACGGCTCTTTAGAGTTTGAGAGATTAAAGTCTCTTGGTGTTCATTCTTTACTATTAAAAACCGACAGCGGTAAGTTAAGTGCACAACTTCGTTGTGCTTACGCTTATGCACTTGATGCCGGTTATGAGGGAATCATTACCATTGACGGAAATAACAAAGATGATCCTCAAACCTTGCCGCTTTTTATCCAAAAACTAAATGAAGGTTATGACTTTGTACAAGCGTCCCGCTTTATTGAAGGCGGCGTAGCTGTTAACACACCCAAAAGTCGAGATCTTGCAATTCGCTACATTCATGCCCCGCTTTTAAGCTTCGCCTCGGGCTTTCATTGGACGGATACCACCCAGGGTTACAGGGCTTATTCTCGTAAATTGCTTGCAGACTCAAGAGTCAATATATTCAGAGCTGTTTTTTCCGGCTATGAGTTATTAGCCTATTTATCTTACATAGCTCCAAAATTGGGTTTTAAATGTATTGAAGTGCCTTCGTCTCGAATTTACCCCAAGGGTCAAGTACCGACAAAAATCTCTTCATTTAAAGGCAATTTAGAATTATTAAAAGTCTTATTCACAGCCTCCTTGGGCGGGTATAACAATCGGGAGAATTAACCGATGAAATGGTTCATTTTGTTTAGCGGTGTTTTATCAAATGCTTCGGCCAGTATCCTGATTAAGATAGCCATGACGCCGCCAAGGAAAATTCCTTCACTGGAAGATCCGATTGGAACGTTGATGAATTGGCCTCTGTGGTTGGGTCTTGCGCTGTACGGTGTAGCTTTTATCTTATATGCCGTATCACTGTCATTGCTCCCCCTAAACGTTGCACATCCGATTTTGACTTCTGGTGCTATTGCCTTGGTTGCGTTATATTCGTTCTTGGTTTTACAGGAAGACTTTAGTCTTTTAACCTGGATTGGCATTTTGTTGATTGTGGCTGGTGTGATAGCAATNNCTACATCGCATAGTTGATGTGTTAGGATTCGTCATGTTTAAAAATTTATATAAGCGCTTTGCAGGCATTAACTCTAATTTCGACGCTCAGTGTGTATTATATTCGATCTATGTAAGCTCATTTTTCGCCCTATACTTAAAACCTAAATTACAGAATCCTGTTAAAGATTTTGATGGCGTTATATGTTTAGGCATTATTCATAATTCCTGAGTTTCCTCGAGCGTAATTTTTCTCTGGAAACTCAGGAAGTTCATTACGTGACAACTTATATACAATCAGGATTATTGCTCCTCTGTTTCAGTTTCACTCATCGTAGTTGTCTGTTTCTCCAGTCTAAGGCCTCTTGTTTTCCTGTTTTGATAATGATCTGCAACAAGTAATAGCACACTCAAGAAGCCGCTTAATACTGTCCAGACAATATAACGATAATCCGCGGCTACTGAGATAAAAATCAATGTGAATGCATTAGGTAGTCCACTAAATGCTAACGAAAAAGCCAAGAACTTTTCTAATGAAATTGCACGTCTACAACAGAAAAGAATCAGCCCGTACAACAAAATAATTACTTCAACAATGATCCAAACAAAAGGCTGAGCTAAATAAAGCGATTCGCTAAGATAAAACATTTTTTCAATCTTTGAAAATACTGTTTTAGAAAAATCCCCTAGCCTTGCCTCTCCACTGTTTAAATCTCTCTCGTTTTGGTGCCATGAATGATAGGCATAAAAAATTTTGCCGTTAAGACCAAAAAGATGCTTTGATAATTCGTACCGGTGCTTTAGATAAGCAACTGGTTGTTGCTTTATCTCATGAAACCAGAAATTAAATAAATGTTCTGCAGATTCCTTTGAAGGTAACACACAAGAAACCCCAGAGTACCAACATAAAGAACATGTATCACTTCTATAATAATCCAACCAATTTTTAGCACGTGCAGCATCCACCACTGCCACCGCTTTCGGTGGGGGCCGATCTTGGCCAGAATAACAATACACTCCCGCAATATCCCAAAGTAGTAATGTTGCTATAGGATTGACTTCTCGAACATCATATACCTTGTTAATAGCGACATTTGCCGAGAAAGTGATCAAGAAGGTACAAAATACACAGAATAAAGATATCAAAATTCGCTTTGCTGTTGCTTTAAACAGAAATAAAGCTCCGCAAAATACCAATATTGCAGTTATT
>DCTK01000093.1:2645-68654 GCA_002329575.1 Sutterella sp. UBA1442
GACAAAAATAAAACGGACTTCTTTTTTGAACTTACGTACAAGATGAAGAGCGAAATAGCTCCCATACACGAAACTATAAATCCTACATCTTTAAAAACAGACAATGAAATCGTAAAAACCGGAGGGAACAACCCAATCGCATAAAACCATAACAAATTCCGATTAAAAATTAAATCAACAAATATCGCGATCGATGCCCAGTAAAGAATCTGATGTACTATGAATATCCCACCAATGCCCAACATTGGATTTAGGATATGCATCATAATTGCCATTATTGCCGGGTGCCAGTTATCATATGAATCATTTACAGCTTGTGACCATTGACTTAGCGTATCATTACTAAACATTCCAGGATAAAACAGCGCAACCACCAAAAGAGCCGAAAGTAATGCAATAAAATAATACGCAAACCTGTCCAACTGATTGCAACTTCGGTATAGACACGAGATCAACTGGAGAAAATTTTCTCTGCGTAATGAATGGTTACGCTGACTTCTCATAGTGAATTTATCCGTATTTATTTTATAACAGAGACAATTCGCTTCAAGCCTTGATACGTTTTCTTTAAGACTTTAAATGAAAAACTATCTCTCGGAAAAATTAATGGTATATACAGCTTCGTTAAATATACTAGTTTAAGAATTTTTGGCAAAGACTGTTTTTCAAGAATTAAAAGACTCAAAACCTCTCTACCTGGCGTAAAAGAAGCAAGTCTATCAACAAGGAACATCTTTTCTTGATTTTCTCGATTTAACTCTACTCCGGAAAAATCGATCATTTTGAACAGTGCTGACAGACGCTCACAGGATTTTTTCACTGTCACAATATCAGATTCTCCAATTGTATCAATCTCTACGTAGGACAAAGCCCAAACTAAAATATCCTTTGCATGCTTATTTAAAATTCCAAGTTTTAACCAATAATTGAAAACCAATTCAATCATATCAACATGACCAATCAAACGGGCGTCAGAATTGCTCGTGTACTTGGTCAACATAGAATTCCTTGTCTGTCTATACCAATAAAAATCTCTCCCTAGATATGCTATTCTTTGAGCATGGGGGAATACATAAAATTGATATATTTGATCTTCTCCCAATTCTACAGATTCAGGATAAAAGAGCTGGTATTTCTCAATAATCGATTTTTTATAAAGCTTATTCCAAGTAAAAGGCCTACTTCCCACTTCATAGAATAAAGCTTGTTCCACTTGGTCAAAAACAATTCTATCTTTTACTTTTAAAACAGAATTAATCCAATCAACAGAATAAGGAAAAGAATGTCCACCAAATACAACAATATCAGCATTCTCTTTAATAGCACAATCATAAAGAGCTTTCAAGGAATCAACTTCGATTCGATCGTCAGAATCAACATGTAGAACGTATTCTCCCTTAGCCGCAACTAAACCAGCATTACGAGCTGCAGGCAGTCCCATATTTTCTTGATCGACAATGCGAATCAGAGGATATACTTCTGCGTATTTTTGAAGAATCAAAGAAGAGTTATCTGTCGATCCATCATTAACACAAATAATCTCATAATCATCTAACTGCTGATTCAATAAACTATTAAGGCATTCCGCCAAATACTGTTGTGAGTTATAAACAGGAACTATAATTGAAATTTTCATTTTTCTACCTTTGAATACACGCGATGCCATCCTTGCCCAAGCGCATAATCATCAAAAACTTTAGTGACCGAATCCTTTCGGAGGAAAAATAGCTTAAACAAAATAAAAAGATCGGCGACAAGCAATATTGAAAACTGAATAAACTTAAAAAAGGAGTGGTGAACAATATACCCAGAGTGGCTACCTTTATGATAAAAGAGAAAACTTTTAAAGAAAAAGCCATCCTTCCATTCATTACTCCCTATATTCACTAGCATAACTCCTTCTTTATGAAACATTAAATTTCCATAAAGAGTTATAGATGCCCAAAGGCGTCTAAACAAGGATTGATTTTTATTTAAATTAATTTCTAAATTATCTACATTATCCAGCTCAACATTTCTTAATACACACTGTTTACATACACTATCAATCTGTGCCTTATTTTCAAATAATCGATTAACACTCCCCCATTCATGGCTCGTCATGAGAGACTCTTTCAACCCTTGTCTCATGCAAAATAAATTATCGTATTGATAGCTAAACAAATAACCTAAATACGGTTTTAAGTACCGTGCAAAAAGAACTTTCCAACTTTCGCCTATCAACGTATTGATAAAAAGATAATTTCTGGTATCTAAAAATACTCTAAAAGGTGATTCTTTACCTAAAAAATCATCAATATACGCAAAAATCCCAAAAGGAGTTTCAATTTGAAGACGATTCGAGATAGAAAATAAAACATCATCTCCATGGATAAAAAATGGGAAGGGCAATTTTTGAATGGATATTAACGGGAAAGCAAAATAGCACCATGCTCCATAGTTTGGTAAATTCTCGGACCTATTCAATGCACATAATGCATTGGAGCCTTCAATACTCCAACCACAGTTGATTGGATAGAACTGCCCATGTGCGTAGTATCCACCTCGTTCATGAATCACTAACTTATCTTCTTCTTTAAGCAGAGTCCCTGAAATAGCAGCGCACTCATTCACAAAAAATTGAAAATAACGATATGTTCTGTATATTGATTCTTCAGAACTAAGGGCGTCATCATCAAGAAATAAAACATGTGAACTCTGCAATTTCTCATTTGAATAGAGCAACCCCCTAGTAAATCCACCAGCTCCGCCAAGATTATCATTGGGCAATATAAAAATATTTTCACCTAAATTTGTTAAGTTCAGGTTACTAGAATTATCTACAATTACGAGACTTAACTTATTCGTTTGTTCAAACTTATTCTCTAATTCTCTAAATATCCTAATAGTTTTAGCCACTTCTTCATGTCGATTAAAATGACAAACCACCAGACTTAATTTAACATCTCTTCTCGGTAAAACATACGTTCCCCATTTAAAAAAATCGAAATAACACCCATTTGGATCTAAGCATAAAACTGTCAAATATATGAGTCCTTTTCTTCCAGAAAAGTCCAAAGTGATTTCATCAAGGTTCCCTGTTGAATTAACCACCTTAGAGAACACTACCGTTGAAGATGAGTCGTCGTATTTGTTATGAATCGTTAAGAGAAAGACGCCTCGTGCTTTATACCGTAAGCAAACGGTCTGAAGACCTAACTTTTCCGTAAAATCATCGATTGACAGAACATTAGTAAAACCGTCAAAAGTCACACTATCCCCAAAAGACAATTCTGAAACAACAGCGACACTCTCACCCCTGGCATCACTAGAGTGACAATATAGCTCTCTAGGGTAATTATTGTCGTTTTTAATATCAAGAATAATGTTTTGGATTGTCGTAAAAACAGCCATCTACATCTCTTCAAATTATCAAATATTCATAAACTATATGATCATTGTTGTGTTGCCTTGCCATGATACGTTTCACTATAGCAACCAATTCACCTACTTTAGGAGGCTCTTTTATGTCAATTTTAAATCATAAGATATCTCCATTAAAGTTTGAACATAACCATGCTCAAAACGTATTGGCGAGATAAAGTCCTCTTTTTACAGCCTTATCCATATCATAATAACAATAGTCTCCCAATCGCCCCATAAAAACCACTTTGTCATCACGCTCGGCCATCTCGCAGTAGCGAGCATAAAGCGCTTGATTCGCAGTCGAGGGCACCGGGTAGTAGCGCTCATTTTCCCCGTTGACAAACGCCTGAGGATATTCGTAAGAAACAACCGTTTTCTCTGCGGGTGTATCCAAGAAATACTTGTACTCCCCGATTCGCGTGAAGTCGTAATTGCACGGGTAGTTGATCACCGAATTTCTTTGGAAATAGGGGCGATCAAACGTCAAAAATTCAAAACGAAGACTACGATACGGAAGCTCACCTTCGCAATAGTCGAAGTATTCATCGATAGGACCGCTATAGAAGACTTGATCAAAATCCGTCTTCATAGAATGCTCGTACGGGGTATTCAGTTTGACGGTAATCGCCTCATGATCGAGCATCTTTTCAATCATGGCCGTGTAGCCGGCAAGCGGAATGCCTTGGTAACGATTTTGGAAATAGCGGTTGTCTCGGCTAATGTAAACCGGTACTCGGCCCGTAACCGCAGGATCCAAATCCTCGGGTTTCATTCCCCACTGCTTTAAGGTGTAATGCAAAAACACCTTCTCATAGATGTAATCGGCCAAAAACTGCAAGTCGCCATCGCCCGTTTGACGCAATTGCAAGATCGGAACTTTAACGTTAAATCCGAAGTGAGAAAGAAGCTTTTCTTCAAGGCGAGTAGCAATGGTAGAAGGAAATAACGCCTGGATTGAATTTAAATTAAAGGGAATCGGCACATATTGACCGTCAATCAAAGCCAGTACTTCGTGTTGATACGGGTACCATTGAGTGAAGCGGCTTACAAAATCCCAAGCGGCCTTCTCATCGGTATGGAAAATGTGCGTGCCATACTGGTGCACGTCAATGCCGTTTTCATCAAAGTAATCAAAGCAATTGCCTGCAACGTGATCTTTGCGATCGATGACCGTTACGGTATGACCGCGCTCAGCCGCTACTCGGGCTAACGTTGTACCTGAAATCCCACAACCCACAACTAAAATTTTCATTAAAAAATCCCCTTTTTCTATTACTTAGATCTTATACCCTAACTTTACAGCGAAGTTGACCGTTGCATCCAAAAAGCCTTGCTTAGAACCGCAGTCGTAACGAGTGCCCTCAAAGCGATGTGAATACGTAGTGCCCAATTGCAATTGCGAAGCGATGGCATCGGTTAATTGAATTTCACCGCCTACACCCTTTTGCACCTTTTTGAGTTCTTCAAAAATTTCAGGTTCCAACACATATCGACCAATCACGGCTAACGTCGAAGGAGCTACTTCGGGATCGGGTTTTTCAATCATGGTGTTGACACGACTGGTACGAGCCAAGTTGTCTTCGACTCCCACAATGCCGTACTTTTTCGTGTCGGCCAACGGAACGTCTTGAACCGCCAAAACACTACCACCACCCATTTGACGACGCGCTTCAATTAATTGACCGATTGCACTTTGTTGCGCATCAATTAAGTCATCGGCAAGCATCACGGCAAAGGGTTCGTTACCTACCACAGGCTGTGCACACAAAACCGCATGACCCAAACCCAAAGGCTCCGGCTGACGAATATAGATAAAGGTCACACCCATCGGAGCGATGGAGCGCACGGTTTGCAAAAGCTCTTCTTTACCTTTTTGAATCAATTCACGCTCAAGCATCGGGGCCTTGTCAAAATGGTCTTCGATAGAACGTTTAAAACGCCCCGTAATGAAGATCATTTCAGTGATGCCGGCCGCATAAGCTTCTTCAACGGCATACTGAATTAAAGGTTTATCGACCACTGGCAACATTTCTTTAGGCATTGCCTTAGTTGCTGGCAAAAAACGGGTCCCTAAACCAGCAACGGGAAACACAGCTTTGCGAACAGCCTTCATAAGATTTCCTTTACATAAATTAACCTAGTTAACCCCAATATTGTTGGCACACTTCACGCGCTACACCATCCATTTTTAATTTACCATGCTCAAACCATAATGCTCGAGTGCAAATTTGCTCCACTAAACCTCTCGAATGGCTTGCAATAACCAAAATTTGACTTGTTTCTACCATCTCATTGAGTCTCTTCGCCGCTTTTTGATTAAAACTATCATCTCCAACGGAAAGCCACTCATCCATAATAAGAATTTCTGGTCGAATAATCGTTGAAATTGAAAATGCAAGACGTAAATGCATCCCAGAAGAGTAAGTTCTAACGGGCATGTCAATAAAGCTCCCCAACTCAGAAAATTCAATAATTTCCTGCATACGCGCTAGAATCTCGGAGCGCTTTAATCCCATTAAGACACCTCGGACCAAAATGTTCTCTCGACCAGTGGCTTCTGGATCTATACCTAATGAAATATCTACTAAAGATCCAATAGTCCCTTCAATTTTGGCTTTTCCTTGTGTTGGGATATAAACTCTACTCAATGTGCGCAATAACGTACTTTTGCCAGCTCCATTATGCCCAATTAAACCAACGCGTTCACCAGGTTCGATCTTGAAAGTTACATCTATCAGAGAGCGAACTATGGTTTCTTTAGCACCAAAGTCAACCTTGCCACCTGTTGCAGACTGTAAGATTGTATTCTTCAGTGAGCGATTGTTTGCATTGAAAATGGGAAAATCAACACAGACTCTATTTAATTCAATTAAAGCCATTTTTAAACCCAATAGGCAATGCGGTCCTTGAATTTACCAAAGAACGCAAAAGACAAGATGAGCCCACAAACAGCAGCTCCCACAGTTATTAACCAACTTAATCCAGAGGGACAATAACCTAACACAGGTCCTCTAACGATTTCCAGCAAATGATAAAACGGATTTGGCTCCACTATCAGATTAGCTGTGCGCGGGGTTAAAGCGGAGGGGATCCAAATAATAGGAGTCAAATAGAAAAACACTTGGATAATGTTTCCAACAATTGACGGCATATCGCGGAATCTTGTGCAAAGAATTCCTGATACTAAAGATATCCAAAATACATTCACAAGAACAATAAAGAATCCAGGAATTAGATAAAAAATATTCCAAGTCAGAGACTTACCTACAACCAAAAGTACAACAGGAAGTATGACGATGTTATGAGCCAAAATAACTGTGTTACGAACAAGAACTCTTACCGTATAAGTACTCATCGGAATCGATAATTGTCGAATCATCCCAGAGGCTTCGATGAAGGCAGAACTACCTTCGTTAATCGCAGATGAAATAAAAGTCCATAAAATCAGGCCTGTAGACAAAAATGGCAAATACTCTTGCATCGGCATACTGAGCGCCTGACCAAAAATAATCCCTATCATCGCCACCATGACGCCGGTACTTATCNNAACGTAATCTAATGTCCTGCCAACCCAATGTCAGAGCAATGGACAAGCTACCCAACATTGCTTTGACATCCGCCAATCCGTCGTAAAATTTATCGAACATATATCTTGAGTTCAGCCGAAATTAAATCTTATTGCAAATTCTGCACTTGCTCTCGCATCTTCTCAATCGTCACTTTCAACGCCAATGACGTTTGAGTCATTTCAATCGCCGCAGCTTTACTGCCTAGCGTGTTAGCCTCACGATTAAGCTCTTGCATTAAAAAGTCTAGTTTTTTGCCAACCTCGTTACCATCGGTCAACAAACGGCGAACTTCTTTCACATGAGTCAAAAGACGATTCACCTCTTCATCAACATCAAGCTTAATCGCATAAAGCGTCACCTCTTGACGAATCCTATCAGTAATTTCCTCGTTAGACAGAGTTGAGTTTTCCAACAAAGAATTAGATAACGCTTCTGAAAGCCGATCTTGCAATTTCGACTCAATATTCTCAATAATCATCGGTAACTTGGGAGCTAATTCTGCCACTACCGACTCGATCTGATCGCAGTAGCCACTAATCACCGTCGCCAGAGCCTCTCCTTCTCGCTTTCTTGCTTCCATAAGCGTTTCCAGTGTCTTTTGAAGACCAACCAAGACTGTATTCTTCAAGGCCTCTTCGTCGATACTTGCCGGTTTTAAAACTCCAGGAAATTGAAGAATGTTAGAAACAGTCAAAACTTTTGCATCAGCACACACAGCCAATACCTCTTGCTGTACTTTAAGCAAATTTTCGACAGCTTTGGTATTCAATGTTTGCTCAAATTCAGGCTCTCCCACCCATTGCATACGACAATCAACTTTGCCTCGAGTCACGCGAGTCGTGATGGCTTGTCGAATGTCGCCTTCAAAGAAACGCAACTCTTCAGGGATTCTTTGATTTACTTCCAGGTAGCGGGAGTTCACGCTTTTGAGCTCTATGCCTAGTAATCCTAGAGGTGTTGGAATTTGCAAATAAGCAAACCCTGTCATGCTGCAGACAGACACAATCAATTCCTCAATTCAAAATATCTAATGACGCCAATTCTAAAGCATTTCTCAGAATTGCATTTTAAGAATAAAAAATCCAACAAGCCTATTTCAAAGTAAATTATTGACACAAAATTATTTGTAATATACCATTCCGATTTTTTGTGTTTTTCCTATTGAAAAAACATTAAACAATTATTGTTAACTAATAAGGACCATTATGAAAAATTATTACTCCCTCATCTATTGTTTGAATCTCATCACCCTAACAAATATGATCCGTGAAATCCGTAATAAGGCGGAGCATCAGGCTTATTGTGATCTTGATAAATCTTTCATCAAAGATTTATTGAGAACGAACTTCAATGATCTGGTACGCAATGTAGGCCTCAACCCCTTAATATTTTTCAAAAGGAAGCCTATTAGTCGAGCTATTGAAACGCCATCAACACGTCATGTCATCACGTCATGGAAAATTATTGATGCGTCTTCTCATGACTACATTCAAACTCTGTTAACAGCAACGCCCAACAAAAAGCACCAGGCATTACCCCTTTGCTCTAACTTTCAACTCGCCGTGCAATTTCCTCGTCTTTTAATCGCCGGCAACAATGATTTAAGTCAAATCTTTGCTCACAGCCTTTTGCACGTTGGACTTCACTACTCTGACGCACCGCCCACACTTTCTCAAAATTCATTTACCGTCCCCATGCAACGTCTTTTGCAGAGCGACCTCTCGCACAACATTGTGGCAACACTGTCCGGAAGTACCACAAGCCAAATTAACAAACTCCGCCAAAACTTCGTTTTAAATCATCAGTTTCAACGAAATACCGGTGTTCAATATCGCGAACTGGAACGCAACAGCTTTAATCGATTTGCGCTTTACTTGGCGGCTCAATACTTTAAATTTTTCGTTGAACTTGGCGTCACGCCTTTGACAGCCTTCCTTGACACGATCGAGGCCTTAAATCACGCACCAAGCTTATCAATCAACCTCTCAGAGAACTTCCATCTGGCAACGAATCTCTTTTATTGGTTAAAAGCTCAAAACCTCATCGAAACGACAAACTATGCCGACAATGGCTGTAAGGAAGTCGACTTGACAGACTTCCCTGACAATCTTCATTCCTTTTTTAACGGTAAGGGAGAAAGACTCCCCCGTATCAAACACATTTCTTCCTTTGCGATTCCAAGCTTCTTAGATCTTGAACATCAGCGCTTTTTGAAAGCATTAAATGTCGCTATTGAAAATAACGATGATCTGAAAGTTCCTTTGAATCAATACTGCGAAGGAGCCTTCCGATAATGTTTAAAGGCATCTTTAAAACCAAAACAACACAAGACGCTTTTCGCTTGCCAGTTGTATTACAACCGGTTGAGCCGGAAGTCTTGTGTGAAGAGCACGCGGGTAGTCTCCGAAGATTGAAAACCTCTTGGTCAGAAACTGAGACTTGGGAGAGCAGAATTCTACCTATAGTGCATCGATTGGCTTACACGGTTGGACGGTTACCCTACTCAGCAAGAGGGCTCTTTTCTCAACCTGGGGGACTTTTTGAAGCGAGTCTTCAGTGCGCGGCTTTCGCTTTGGACATCATGGAAAGCTCAGTGCAACTTGAGCGCAACATCATGGCGCAGCATCTATTACAGAACAGACTGAGGGCAGCAGTCTGTGCCGGTAGTCTTTGTTCATTTCTAGCGACTTTGTCTGATCGAATTCAAATTAAAGAAGTCGATGAGAATGACAATGCATTCTTTGAATTAGGCGAAGCCAAGAGTATCTCNNTGCCTTACGTCGCCTGGGTTAACCAAAAACTTCAAAATAACTCTGAATTAACGTTGGAGTTAACGTGGGAAACAAAGCCTATCCCTGTCAGCCAAGCTCGTTTAAATACACGATTCTTTTTGGCGTCTCACGTCATTGACGGACAAACACTTGCGTGGCTTTCACACGCAGGGCGTCTTCCCTTAAATGAACTTTTAAAGTGTCTGACCTTTGATGAGTCTCCTGACCAAGCTCAATCATCGGTGACCACTGCCAGAAATTTAGGCTTATTCCGCGCTTGTCAATTGGAGCGTGAACGTATGGGAGCTAAACTCGGCGAATTGTTGGCCCCTGCCGGCTGGGAAGAGACTCTTCTTCGAATCATTCGTGCTCGTATTTCTCGCGATTGGGAAATTAATGCCAAAGATAGTCCCTTGAGAAAAGGTGGTGACGGGCTATTTTTATTTTGGCCCGATGTCTGTCCTATTTTGCTTCAAGACATGAAAAGCTTCGGGTTGACAGACTTGCCGACAGACTCTCAAATCTGGGCAGGGCTTTTACGTTCTGCTGGATTTACTTTGGCTTCAAAAATCGGGACACCAACCGTGATGATTGCGGTGACTCCCAACGCCAAACCTAGAGAAGCTATAAAACTAGCCGATGAATACTTCTTTTCTAACGGCAAAGTTGCTACTTGCAAAACACAAAAGCGAGCTTTTGAAGTGGATGCTCAGTCGCAAGCCTATAAACCGAGTACCTATGCTGCATTAACGCAACTCACCCGAGAAATATTGGAAGCGACTCAGGGAGAATTTTCAGAAAAACTCTCGGAGATTATCCCTGAGCAACCGAAGCTTTTGATGCATTTGGCAAGTGACGGCCTTTCAGAAGAGTTAACCGAGAGTCTTCAAAAACTTGTTGATACGCTCAACAAGTCCGAATATCTCATGAAACGTAACTTGGTTGATGAAGGGCTATTCGTTGACGCCTACACCATTGAGCAATTCTATGAAACTTCATTTGAGCTCTTTATTAATCGTTTGACCAAACAGCAACTCATTTTTATGAACAGTAAAAATGAGCCGCTTTGGGTGACGCACTGCGACGCGAATAATGAACCCTTCCGAGGAGTCGTTCTTAAACCATCAATCTTTTCTTTTGAGATTAAAGAAAAAGATACGCTTACCAGGATTGACTTCGAGAGAGCCTTTTATTACCTGCATAGACGTAAAGCCTCTGCCAACCTCAAAGAAAGTCAAAGTGCACAACTGACGCTTCCGATCGATGAGGAGGTCTCCAATGAGTGATGCAGCAAAGACTTCTCAAAGCTTTGATCGTTACGAATGTTGGCGGCCGGCCTTTGAATCTATCAGCGTTGTCGGCTGGATTATTGCTTTTGGATGGGTTACTTGGCTATACGTTGTGGGGCGATTGCCACTTAACTGGTGCGCCATTTTATGGGTGATCAGTTTTTTCATGGTCCTGTTGCGAAGCTTTCAAACGCTTAAAGTTTTATCGGCTCGGGCTGCTTTATCGGGTGCCAAGCAAACATTCATGACGTTTGAAGAACTCGCTCGCATTATGAAAGGCAAGCGAAATGAGCTGTGGCTGGGGATCGGTTTTCGATGGTGGCCCGAACATTCTCAAAAGCTCTACGAACTCATGAAAATTGATTGGACCAAATTGCAACTGCCGGGATGGTTAACGAAGTTGCTACTGGGTAATGCCTCGCTTCCTGACGAAGCGGCAGGACTTCCGATCATTCATGGCGTGAGTGCTACGGATGAATCAATTTTTCGCCCACTGAAGAATTTTGAAGGTGGACTTTGCTTGTGTGGAACCACTCAGGCAGGTAAAGGCGTGTATTTGAGCCACCTTGTTTCTCAAGCTATTGCCCGTGGTGATGTGGTCATTGTTATTGATCCCAAGCACTCGTCCAGATTAAAGGACAATATCCTTCATGCCTGCCGTGCTGCCGGTCGTGATGATCCTCTAACTTTTCACCCGGCATTTCCAGATACGGGTATTCGTTTGGATCCGATGCATAGCTTCACGAACGCTACGGAAATTGCCTCTCGTATTCGACAGGCATTTCCGCCCAACATGGACGAAAGCTTTGCCAATTTTGCTTGGATGGCGGTTAACGCTATTGCCCAAGGCTTAATTGCTTTAGAGATTCGACCAACGTTACCTCTAATTGCGAAGTATGTGAAACTTGGCATCTACGACATTCTCGAACCGCTACTTGAAGCCCATGCTAGAGCGCATGCACCTGAGGATTGGGAAAAGCAAAAGACCGATCTTTTACAAAAGGCTGGACGAGCACCGACCCCAACGGTTTCAGAGCGCTTAATGATACTCGTAGCTCTGTATGAGACTGAGCTTCACCGTGATTATCCCAATCCTGCCATTGACGGGCTGATTGAGGTGTTTCGTCATAACCGTGAGCACTACTCCAAAATCACGGCTTCGTTGTTGCCGGTACTCTCCATGCTCACGACCGGGAAACTCGCCGACAGTCTGTCGCCCAATGTCACTGACATTCATGACACACGACCCGTGATGAATCTGGAAAAGATCATTCAGGGCGGACATGTCTTGTACTTGGGACTCGACTCCATGCCCAACCCCACGGTGGCTTCAACCATGGCTGGCATCTGGTTGGCGGACTTGGCGAACATTGCCGGTCGTCGTTATAACCTCGGGATATCTGCGCTATCGAGTCGCCGAATCAGCCTATTTATTGATGAGGTCTCTAACGTCATCAATGTCCCCTTAATTGAAATTCTCAATAAGGGAGCTGAGTCTGGGATTCAAACGACATGCGCCATGCAAACAATTGCTGACCTTGCGCATCGGATGGGTAGCGTAGAAGCTGCTCATGTGGTACTCGGTAACCTTAATAATCTCATAGCGCTTCGCACGAAGGATCAGATGACACAAAACTTTGTCGTTGAGACTTTAGGGAAAACGTATATCGCGAATCAAAGTCTCTCGATTTCCTCTCGAGCGTCTGACTACCTCAGTCCGGAATACACGGGAGGACTGTCTCGACAGATGCAGTCAGACCTAGAACCCATATTCCCTCCGGAATTCTTGGGCAAACTTCCTAACTGTGAAGCCATTGTGCAGGTCTCTGCGGGTTATATCTATAAAACGCGTTGCCCGATTCTAATGGCTCAAAAGAAAAAGCGTTGAGGTACTCGATGACACGTTTAATTTACAGTTCTTTAATCCTCGGGCTTTTTGCGTCTATTTTATTGTGGCCCGGAGCAAAAAATCTGGCCTCCATTGAAGAACTAATGCAAAAAGAGCGTGCTTGGCAAACGCAATACTTAGGTTTTGATTTGGTCAATAAAGTGGATACGACTTTACGCAACATTCAAAACAATATGCTCTACCTGCCGATTTCTCATACCACGGAGAGTTCTTTGGTCTATTCGGAAGGGGCGACGGATGAAGAAATGCGGCAAGCCGGAATACGCGTAAGTCAAAAACCATACTTTCAAGCTTTATTTGCTTTGATTGTGTTGGCCATCGGTAGGATGCTTGTCACGGGACTCTTGTCACTATCTTTATTACCTTTCTTAGGTGCAGCGATTGTTGATGGATTATGTGAACGAGAAGTTCGCTATGCTCGATTTAAACCGTCAAGCAGTCTGCAGTTTCGAGCGGCGGGTGTCACATTATTTATTGTGATTGAGCTTATTTGCCTCATAAGCCTTATTCCGCTTTGGATTGATCCTTTGGTTATCTTAGGAGGAATTCTTCTACTTGCAGTGTGTATTCAACGTTTAATTACGCATTACTATCGATAATCAACGTTTCAGATGCTTTTTAAAGGGAGCTCTCAGGAATAGTTCTTGTCGATGCTCCCTTTATTCTTTTAAGATTTTTCTTCCATTACATCCCTAATCAGTGAACATTCGCCGATTCACGCTTATACGAGTTGTCGATCTCCTTTTTGAGATAAGTCAAAACAACCTAATTTTCACGCTATACATTTGCCAAACTATATTCCAAAAGAAAAGCTCTTTTTTCGACTTATTTTGGACAAATTAAACGTTTCCACTCTTTTTATAGCAGTAAAAGTATTATTTTCAACTTGCTCTTAGCTGTATCCCCTATCTTTCCAGACAACATCTGCCTGGGCATGATTCTCAACGCTTTCGGATCTATAGCCGAAAGAAACTAATAAATTCTCTTAATTATCAATTTTGGAAAGGAGACCTCTCCCTATGAAAAAACACCTTGCGGTGATTGTAGGCCTCGGACTTTTCTCTGCATGTGCTTTTGCAGGAACCACCGGAGCTGAATTTGAAGAGCTTTATCAATTAGTTCATGACTGGGCAACTGGGTATTTAGGTCGGGCAATCGCCTTGATCTTCTTGCTGGTTGGGCTAGGTATGGGCGTACTCAGAGGTTCAATAGTGGGAGCAATTGGCTGTATTGCCGCAGCGATGTCTTTATTGATTGCTCCGAGCGTTGTCGAAGGCATTTTGACGACGTTGATTTAATACAACCACTTTTGATATTTAAAACTCATGAAATCAATAGGCGGCGATTTTACACCAATCCCACGGGAACTGGATACCGAAACGAAATTCTTACTATGGGATTTCGATATCGTAGCCTGTTTCACTGTGGGTGTGGCTATCGGCATTGTGATCGGTCACTTTTGGACAGGAACCTTGATGGGCTTTATTTTCGCCAAAGGCTGGAGTCGATTGCGTACCGGACAAGCCAAAGGTTTTGCATTACATACGCTTTATTGGACATTGCCCTGCAATCCATTTAAGCGGATGCCCGCTTCTCACCGCCGTGATTTCATGGGTTAATCCACCATGCAAGCACATCAATTAATTACTGCTGACTTAGCTGCTCGATTGGGATTAAGACGTTTGGTATTGGGCACTCTCGTTGCCAGTCTTGCCACAAACACACTTTTAGCTGGGGCTCTTTTATTTAAAGATGACCATGTTTCCACCGTTTTAATCCCTGTGGGATTAAACGAAGTGACGCACCCGATGACGGTGGACTACAAGCGTGTGGATGAAGACTACTTGGTGATGCTGTCACGCGAGATATTTTCCTTGGCGTTAAACAATACACCGGCAAACGTTGACTACAACCGCAAAACGCTCCTAACGCACGTCTTGCCATCGAGTTTTGGAGACATTGATCTGGCATTAAAAGAAGAAGCTGAGCGGCTTAAAAAGCTTCGGGCAAGCACCTTCTTTTCCATTGAATCCATGGATGTCAACGCCCAAGCCTTGTCCATCCTGGCAGACGGCGTGCGCCAACACTTTATCGGTAAAAGCGAAACGCAACGCCGCAAAGTTCGTTATGCCCTGCAATTTAAGCTTGTTGCCGGTCGACTTTATGTGTCCTCATTAACCGAAATTGATATGCAAAGCTAAAGCGCACGAAGACGCTCTGCATTGTTTTACATATAAGTTCTATGTTCACAAAACAAAAATTAACTCCCTATCTGTTTCCCGTTATTAAACAAGCTTTGCCAATTGTGCTGTGCTTAGCTTCTGCACAAACCATGGCCGGGGCCGCTCCCGAACGCTTTGATTCCTATTATGGTGATGAAACGCAAAGCTTTAACGAACAAAGTGCGTTTCATCACTCGAATAACATTCAAAGCGCCATTGACCGAGTAAAAGACGCTACTCGCAACGCTAGTCGCAGTGGTCAAGGACTTCGTAGCTATTCTGTCTCAGCAGATGGGCCGAATCGTGTCGCTGTAGCCGATCGAAAAATTGTCAATGCAATTTACGATCAAACATTGCTTGAAGTACAAACAGATGAAATCACGGGACAAATCTTTGTTTTCCCGAGAACTAAGGCTCCTGTTGCACTTTTCTTAACGACTGACCGCAACGAAACACACTCATTAACCCTTGTGCCCGATGCCCGCATGAGCCAAGAAATTATCTTGGGTTCCCGAAGCATCAAAGAGCCTGAATCGTATAAGCGTCCTAGCACCAGCCTTCCGGTTGAGAATGCGTCAGACATCGACACAACGCTCAAAAACCTCATCGTTGCACTGGCTCGCAATGAATTACCCGTTTCAATGACCGCAACAAATCGTTGTGGAGATAACTGTCTTCGTCGCTTCATTGGTGAAGAAATCTCAGGCGAAGTACTTGTCTATAAAAATNNGTTCGCACATAGCACTCAGTGAAAGGCTTTTCTATGAAACGGGCATCTTGGCTGTGGCTATTGAAAACACGGAATTAGCTGCAGGTCAATCGACTCGGGTCTATCGCGTCCATCGATTCGCTCGATAAATCGAACACTTTCTGTTTACTCACATACTGACCTTTTATGAACCAAGTTCAATTGAAACAATGGGGCATTTTGATTCTCATCGGCCTTGGACTGATTGTCCTTGCCCTTTTTATCGTGTGGTTAGGTGATGACAAACCGCAACGAGAAAAACCGATTGAAACCACACACATTGATATCGGAAAAGATACATGGGCTGAAGAGCACTTCGTGACAACGTACGGTGCTCAAATGAGTGCGCTCGAGAAAGATATCAAAGCCTTGCAATCCGAAATCAAGCGACGAGAAGAGTTAGCCAAGCGCAATCAACAACGCGAGCAATCTGAAGCGATGTTTGATCAAGCCTTCGATGAAACTGAGCATATGANNCCCGCTACTACTCCCCGCCGCTCTCAAAATTCTGCTCGATCGACTCAGGCTGAGCCTGTTAAACGCTTAGCCATTAAAACGGTTAGCCGGCCTGATGCTGAAAAACCTAAGGCCAGTGACGCAAAAGAGCGTATTGCTCAAAACCGTACAAAGAAAACCAATGCAGGTGACATCTTAATTACGGGCACTTTTGCCAAGGCCAAGCTCTTAAACGGCGTTGAAGCTCCCACAGGCGGTCAAGCCAATGGCAATCCCATGCCTGTTTTATTAGAGCTTACGGACAACGCTGTGCTACCCAACCGATACAAAAGCCGTGTGAAGCGCTGCTTTGTGACGGCTAACGCCACGGGCGATTTAAGTAGTGAACGAGTCCTAGTGCGCTTAGATCGCCTCTCTTGCCTAACCGATGCGGGAGGCGCCATTGATGTGAAACTCACAGGGTATGTGACGGGCGAAGACGGCAAAACGGGCCTTAAAGCCCGCGTTGTTACCCGCTCAGGCCAAGCCATTGCCAATGCTTTGCTTGTGGGCTCGCTATCCGGTCTTGGTGAGGCTGTAAGCCTAGCTGCTCAAGATTCCACCACCAATTTCGCGGGCACGGTCACCAATACTGTCGACGATCCTTGGCGTGCCGGACTCGGTCGCGGCATGCGCGACGCATTGGATCGCATTGCGGATTACTACCTGCGACTTGCTGACAAGATTTTCCCCGTATTAGAAGTCGATGCCGGACGAGATGTCGATATTGTGCTCACGCAAAGCGCCTCCATCACGGTAGATCGATCCATTTTCTAACCCCACGGAATAACTGTTTATGACGACATTGAAAAGAACACTCCCTTTGAAAACGCTTTTTGCCACCTGTTTATTCGGAGCGATTATGAACTTTTCTATTACTGACGTATTAGCCGCCGCCAAGCAAGAACCCTATGCCAAAGGCTTTGATTTTGTTGAACTCTCAACCCGAGACCGTGAAGTGCTGACCACGCTTCAAAATGCCTATCCAGACAATCGGGTGCGATTTGCTCGAGAAACAGCTGTGAGCAACTTCTATGAAGTGATTTTGGGTAGTAGCGTCTCCTATGTATTTGTGGATCGTGAGGCGTTACAACAATATCTTAAAAGCACGGCTGATAAGTCATCCGTCACTATTGATGAAGCCACACGTAACCGTATTTTCCGACACTGGGTCTTTGGCGGCGTTTTCTTTGATATGTCTACGGGCACCGACCTGACGGCACCTATGAAAAAGCTCGCTCAACTCATTGATGTGAAGGCCTTGCCACTTGATCAGGCCATCGTTCGCACCAAGGGTACGCCAAAGAATACGCTTTACGTCTTCACGGACCCTTTGTGTCCCTTCTGCAAAAAGCAAGAAACTCTGTTAGAGCAAATTAACGATGTACGCATCGTCACCTTCTTAACCCCATTAGTTTCCCTTCACCCTGAGGCACGAGAAGTCGCCGCTCGTATCTGGTGCGCTAAAGACAAAGTAAAAGCTTTTGAAGATGTGATGCTACGCAATGTGACTTTGAAAGAAAAAGCTCAGTGTGAAGCTCCTATTCTTGCCAATGAAAAACTGATGCAAAGTCTTTCTATCAAAGGCACTCCCACGATTGTCTTTGAAAACGGAGAACGTGTCACGGGCGCAATGAGTCAGGAGCAAATCCTTGAGAAATTCAAGACGATCGAGTCGCTCAAAAACACCTTGGATAAATCTTTTGCCCAAACCGGTCAATAAGGAAACGTAACCCCATGACACCTAGTTTTGTTTCTTCTCGTTTGATGCAAAAGTCTTCTATTGGAAAAACCTTGATTGCCGTCTCAATGAGCTTGATGCTCACCGCTTGCGGCAACCTCTCGGGACTTCAAGATGCCTCTTCTGACTTTGCATGCTCAGTGGATATGCCGGCTCGATGTCAATCGTTATCGGCTGTGCACGAATCGATTAACCGTCACGAAACTCAAGACTCGATCGACATGACAAAGAGCTCTGAGACCTCCTCAGGTAATCAAACCGAAGTGGTGATTGAAGCCGGTCAAACGGTTACGACCGTGGGCCAAGTCCCAGATCGGTTGACGCTTGATACGCCTTTGATGCTTCCCAAACGTGCCGCTGAAAAAATTCTTCGAATCTGGATTGCCCCCTACATTGATGAAAGCGGAGATTTGCACGCTGAACACGTGATTTTCGCCACCGTCAGAGCTTCACGATGGGCCCCGGAAACATTGGCAGTTAGACCGCAAGAGTCACAGTCTCGCATGTTTGAACCTTTAGCAGATAAGCCCTCAGCGAAAGGATCTCGATAAATGAAATTCATTCATCGATTAAGAAGACTCGTGCGTCCGTTAAAAGACAACGTGACCGTTTCCATGAATAATGGTTTGGGTGGCAAAAATCCCTCTCCCAAGCTTGATCGTTTGGGCTCACTCTTACCCTATGATCGAGAAATTGAGCCGGGACTATTTTCCATGACCGATCCTGCGACGGGCGTCGTCGAAGCGGTTGGTTACGTGTTAGAGCTTCAACCTCAGACAGGGGCAACGCCCGAGATGGCGCGTCATCTCACAGGGCTATTTGCTGCCGATCTTCCCGCAGGCGTCGGTCTTCAAGTCACTCTTTGGGCCGATCAGGATATTGAATGGGCCACCAATGCCTACACAGGCAGTCGAACACCGGCCGTTATTGTGCCAGAGGAAAAACGCGCTACCGCACAAGTCTTAAATCATTTGGCGCAAGAGCGTGTGGCGTATCTTACGCAGGGTACCACCACATCTTTATCCAAAGGCAGTCAGTTTCGGGTTCGTCACTTCAGAAATTGGTTAGCCGTGTCGTTCCCTGTGAACGACACCGATCTTTTTGTTGTTCAAGCTAAAGCGAAATCGCTAAGAGAGCGGCACATTGCGCTTTTGAAGACCTATTTTCTTTATCGCTATACGTGGAATGCATCCACGCTACGAACAACACTCAAGCGACTCTTAAATCCTCAAAAGTCACCATTGACGATGAAGTCCATGGCGGCCATTAATCCGCACGATGCCATTCGTGAGCAACTCGTTGACCCTGATACACATCTGCGAGTCACAGAAGATGCGCTGATCTTCAAAAGCCCTGCCACATCTGCGTGTCACGCCATCGGACTTTCCGTTAACGGTTACCCGAGTGAATACGCTCTGCCTTTTGTGGCACGTTGGATCGGCCATCGCTCGCAGGACATTCCCTGTCCGTTTTTAATTACAAGCGCTGTTTCGATGCCCGATTTTGATAAGACTCGTGCGAAAGCGCAGTTAATGGCTGCGCGTTCTAAGCAGATCGGTGCGAGCGAAATTGCTCACTATCTGCCTTACTTGAAAAAGCGAGAAAAAGACTACGAGATTGTCACCGAAGAATATGCGCAAAATGGTGGCCTTTGCCAAATGACGCACCAGGTGCTTTTGTTTGCTCCCGCAGACACGATTGATGAATGTATTCATGCAGCAAGTGCCGTCTTTAAAAATGCACATCTCGATCTCATCCGTGACTGCCGCATGCATTGGCAGGCCTACTTAACCACTTTACCAATGACACTAGGGCCCGCCTTAATTGCTGATCTGAAAATGGCCCGACGATCGGGTACTCGTACGATCACGAATGCCGCACACCTCTGCCCTTTTATTGCGGAATTCCAGGGTACTGACCGACGGGATAAAGAAGAAACCATCACGCCACTTTTACTCTTGACCGGTCGACACGGCCAGATCACACCCATTGATGTGTTTTCCGGTAGCGGTAACTTCAATGCCATCATTGTGGGAACGTCCGGTTCCGGGAAAAGCGCACTTACCAATGACTTGATTACAGGCAATCTCGGCACTGGTGGCAAAACGTACGTCATTGACGTCGGTGCCTCTTATAAAAAGCTCTGTCATTTGCTTGACGGTCAATGGATCGAATTCGCTCCTCACCGACATCTTGTCATCAATCCTTTTGAGCTAATTGAAGACACTAAAGAAGACATGGGCTTTTTAATGCCCATTTTGACAGAGATGGCCAGTCCCAACGAAGGACTTTCGGACTTTCTGCATAGTGTACTTCAAACACACGTTCTTTATTGCTTGGCAAAAGCTCGCAATGAGGGACGCATCGCTTGCATCTCCGATTTAGTACAAAGTCTTGAGACAGGGTTGGTTGATNNGGAGGTGAAGCTACCGGCGCTGATAACCGAATTCTTGACTTGGCGGTACAACTCAAACCCTTTAGCAGAGAAGGTGTCTATGGTCGTTACTTTGATGGAGCAAGCACCGTCAAGTTCACCCACGATTTCATTGTCTTGGAACTTGAAGGACTCAAAAGCCGCAAGGCTTTACAAAACGTTGTGCTTTTATGCCTGATTTTCTTAATCACGCAAGACTTAAGCGTGGGCGATAAAAGCCGAAGCAAGATGGTCGTGATTGACGAGGCCTGGGACTTATTAAGCCACAAATATGCTGCAAGCTTTATCCAAAACGGTTACCGCCGAGCCCGAAAGCAAAATGCGTCCTTCATTACGATCACGCAATCCTTTGCGGACTATTACCAAAATGACACGGCACGAGCAGCGTTAGAGAACGCAGATGTGCGCTTTGTTTTGCGACAAAAAGAAGACTCGTTGCAGTTCTTGGAAAAAGAAAAGAAGGTGGCATTAAAAGCTTGGGAAATGCAGGCGATTAAAACCCTTCGTCTTCAAGCCGATGAGTTTGCCGAGTGTTTATTTATGACACCGCAAACGCCATCTGCGGTACTTCAAATACGGTTTGATCCGTTTTCCCGACTTTTGTACTCCAGCCACGCGCATGATGTTGCGCAGATTGAGTCCTTGATGGGCAAAGGCTTGTCATTGACAGAGGCCATTACGCATCTCATGAAAATCAAAGGTCAGTTGTAAGAACTGGTCGCTACTTTCAAAAAATTTTTAAAAACACTAAAAATGACAGAACCCTTATTAAAAGAATCTCCCGGACTTTATGCGATTGATAACGATGCTGCGCCCGGCACCCAGTGGTATGCCGTCAAAGACCCCTATGCAGCGTTATTGGCTCCGGAACCCAAACTCAAACGCAGTAAGACCAAACAAGAAATCAATGCTGAACGCCGGGCGGAGCGAGCACAAAAGCAAAACTCACCCTATCTGCAGGTCAGCCTTTCTCAAAACAAGGCCTATCAGGCCAAGCTCAAGGCCATTTTGAAATAAGGGGAAGTTCATGGATTTGATGAAATTTAACACTCGTTGGTCGCTTACTATAGCCAGTCTTGCTTGCGCTGCCATCGGGGCCTTGGTGTCTACTGCTCTTCATTTCACGATCTTTAATCAAAAGACCGATACCTCTATTGCTGTGGTGGACACTCAACGAGTCATTGACGCTCAAAAGCTTTATTGGATTCGCACCATGAATGCCACCAACAATCGCCCGGCTCAGGCAACGCATGCAGAGATTCTGAAAGAGTCCGCTGCTTTTCCGCAAAAATTCACGCAAACTCTTACGGCTGTAGCAAAGGACCACAAAGTGGTGCTTTTGGATAAAAAGAGCTTGGCAGTTGATGGCTTGGTGCCTGACTACACAGAAGAAGTTTTCGAGCGTTTGTCACTAGATGCAAATGAAGCCCTTCGAATTGAAAAAGCCATTCAAAACGAGCTCTTTTCAACGCACACATTCGGCAGTCTAAGGCGTTAAGGAATTCGAAAGATGACCGTCAGTCTTTCATATCGTGACAATGCGCTTCGAGTACTTGACGCTTTAAAACACCTTTTAAAGCGCTATGGGATTGTGTTGGCCATTCTTGTCGGTTTAATCGTGGCTTTCTCCTCTCGATTTACGATCGGCGTTAATGTCACAGAAAGCCTTCCTCATACGCTTTATCTCATTGATAAAGCCAATCGTAATGTTGTGCTCGGAGACTATGTTGCGTTTTCTTGGAAGAGCAATAAAAACGCTTGTCCTTTGGGTTCGACAAATCCTGATTGTGCCCCCAATCCAATTCCCAATGGCACCACACTCATCAAAACTGTACGAGGTATGGCCGGTGACCGTGTCAGCATCATTGAGCAAACGGTGTTTATCAATAAAAAAGCCGTCTCTGTCATCAAAACGCACGCCAAAGACGGCTCTCACCTATTACCGGTGACAGGCGGTGTAATCGGTGAAGGACAACTCTATGTCCACGCGGATCACCCTGACAGTCTTGACAGTCGCTATCTCATTCCGGGACTCATTGATGAGTCTCAAATTAAAGGGAAAGCGTATCCGATCTTCTGACCTATGAGCATCAAAACACTTTTACCCAACCGGTTACTTATCACGGAAGCTAGCGTATTTATTTTGAGTACGGTACTTACTTGTGCCTGTGCTCAACCCTCAACTCAAACCACTTCTTTGGGGCCGACTTATCCGGTAATTGAGCCGGATATTCTGGAATTGCTTAAAACGCATGCTTCGGAAAGTNNAAAGTCGTGCTCAAACGCAAGAAAAACTCAAACAATCTCAAGACATGCTTCAACACTATGCAAAGCAACCTACGGGGACTTCATTGCCACAGGCTTCTGAATCAAAAACCGTCAAGATTGCTGTATCGCCTCAGGCGACTGAAGTAGTGGGAGAGAATTTCCAACGTCGTTGGCTATTGATTAATGCCAACAACGCCGATGAAATAAAACTGGCTGACACTTTATTGCGAAATGAAAAACTTCGTGCTCCTCAGCAACCAACACTACACTCCATCCGAGTCATTTTGGTCGATGGCAATGTTGAGAAAACTACTCAAGCGTTATCGTCACGTGTCTGGTTTGACCAAGGTAGCCGACTAGTCAATAAGTTCGGAATTACTGCAACGCCCGCTTTTATCAAAATGACCGCTCAGGCCATCTACGTGACGCAAGCGCCTGCGAAAGCGTTTCTTGATAAAGGTTCAAAAGGCACTAAAGCCAGTAGCTCTGACCGTAAGGAGCAGCCATGAAATCCATTGGCACGACCCTCCTTAAATTCCTACTGGCTTTGAGCTTTGCAGTCACTTTGTCAGTACAAGCTCAAGCCGCCTGTCAGGGGCGATTTGCTAACCCGGTCACGGATGTTTGCTGGGAGTGTTTATTTCCACTCACTGTCGGCCACAACTTAAGTCTCACAGGCTCAACCTTTGCCGATGTCAAAACAGACGCCGATGCACTTTGCGCCTGTCGAGGGGAAGCGGACGTGACATTCGGAACCAATTTAGGTTTTTGGGAGCCTATTCGTACGGTAGAAATCGTTCGCGAGCCCTTTTGTTTCCCCAGTTTAGGTGGCGTCACGATCTCTGCTAATGACTTTGCGCCCGCTCACGGCAGAACTCCCAGTCCCAAAAAGCGAGGCCATCGCACAAGTTTTTATCAAGTGCATTGGTATCACACACCTTGGCTTTATCTGTTGGAACTTTTGATTGACACCCACTGTATTGAACAATCGGCTTGGGATTTGGCCTATATGACAGAGCTTGACCCTCTGTGGGATGACTCCCGGGCAAGTTTTCTGCTTAATCCCGATGTTGCGCTCTTTTCCAATCCCATCGCAATCGGCGCTTGTAGCCTTGATTGCGTAGCCGCAAGCACCAGCCTTCCTTTAAATGATCTTTATTGGTGCGCAGGATGCGCAGGCTCTTTATTTCCCCTAACTGGTTGGGTTAACGCTCACATTACCGATGAACAGGCTTTCAGCCTTCTCATTCAGCGCTTTACGCTAAAGCTTCACCGCGAAGGGCTTCTATGGCGTCAATGGGGTAAAGACGGTCAATGCGGACCTCAGTTGGAATTTTTGATGTCAAAAAACGTCTATCGAACACAAATGCTTTATCCCTCTCGTGCCACTCAAGGTCAATGTTGTCGTCCCTTCGGCGCCACAACAGCCATTGACGCTTTAGGCGGCCAAACACCGCCCGTTGTCGGAGAAGACGCTGTGTATTTGCTTTGGCGGCGCAGAGACTGCTGTCAAGGGATGAATTTGTCCGATGCCGCACAATCCTCAGGAGTTGGTTCATGATGACGCGTTTTCAATCTCTCACATTGGCGTTTATCAGCGCGATTGTCTGCCCTATTTGCGCAGTCCATGCGAATGAACTCCATTCCGCCGAAGCCCCCGTTCCGCTTCGTTCGCCTGAGGCAATCGCTTCGGTGATTGAGCGTATTCAAAATCAGGTTCAGGCATTACCTTCTGAAGATAAAACAGTCAATCAAATTGCGATTGCCGTCTCGCTTTCCATGCCACGAGCTTCACTTTTGCGATTGGCTCAAGATGCTAAAGATGCAGGATTGGCATTGAGTTTTCGTGGGGTCGGTGAAACGATTCCGGCAACGATGACAGATGACGGGAAAATGCCGACCGTCATTGAACGCTATGGTTCTCATTTACTTAAACGTCATTTGGCTTCTTTCGATTTTTTGCGTGAAGTTGGAGTAACGATTCGAATCGATCCGATGCTTTTTCAAAAAGCGAACATTGATCACGTACCGCAAGTCCTTGTAATCGGAAAGGCTCATCATCCTCTTCAGAATTGCGCTTTAACAAATTCCTTTGACTCGCATTGCGCCGGCACACCATCACAAACGACGGTCATCACTCGTGCGATCGGCGATGTGACCCTGGCTTTTGCCTTAAGACATTTAGAAGATGTACTCAAGACCTCTATCAAAGAGAATCATGGCAATGAAGTGTTAATGAGTGCTCTTCAGACAGTTCAGGCGACATTAAAGCCTCTGGGAGAGCGCCCATGAGACTATCTTCAATCGCTGCAAGTGTCTTTACCGGTATGGCTTTGATGATGTTTGTTCCCTGCAGTGCCAAAAGCATCACGGCAGAAGAGGCAGCAGGATCCGCCATGACCGTTGAGCGTCCAGCGTTTGAGAACATGCTCACGCATGACTCGCGAAACGACACC
Source organism: Sutterella sp. UBA1442 (assembly GCA_002329575.1). Lineage (GTDB taxonomy): Bacteria > Pseudomonadota > Gammaproteobacteria > Burkholderiales > Burkholderiaceae_F > Aphodousia. Next base: position 27,953 of record DCTK01000093.1, read on the forward strand.
ATTCCTAAAGATGCCGTGGGTAGTACGGACGACTTGACGCAACTTCGAGGCGAAGACGGCATGGGCGATCTCTTTACACCGGGCTCAGGCAAAGCCAATGCGTGCTTGGATGCTAATGACCCGGAATGCCTGGCTGTGCAACTTGTCTACCAAGGCGGAGCCAATCCCCCGTCTTTATCGGATGAAGATAAAAATCAGATCTTTGATGGCTATGACGATGTGAAAGACAACGTTGAAGACATCGTGGGCGAAGCCGATGACATGGTGAGTTCGGACATTCGATGCGAAACCGTCACTACGGTAATTCCGGGAAGAAGTGAAATTGAAGTCTGTGACATTGGTGAAGGTGTGACTTCAGCCACTTGTTCTGAAGGCTGGACGATGGATAAGGGGCTTGAATTCATTTATCGCTGCCACTTGCTGTCAACCGGATCAACGGAAGTCTGTCAGCTCACACATGAAGTGCTCTATCACCATGAAAACCGCTATCAATGTAAAAAAGAAGATGCTGTGTATGAAAACGTCGGTTGCACCATTCCGGTTACGGTCAATGTTGATAAAACATACCCCTACACATGCAAAACCCAGACCGCACAAGACATTCAAAAACGCTGTGTGAGAACACTTAACGTCACAGCCGAACCCGGTTGTGTCGACGATCGCAAGCTCATAGAACGGCTCAACATCTTTAAAGAAGTCGGTTATTCGGGTTCCAGTACACAGATGCGAGCCAATGTGACATTGGATTGTGGACCGTCGCTTTTGATGCGCATTAAGTTCGGCAACAAAACGATGGCCACCTTCACTGAGTCGCCTTCCACTGTCACGGCCACGTATCGCATTGAGTTCGTGCTCAGTATCCGTAATGTCACCATCGATGGGGTTGACCGTTACGAAGTCACGGTCACCAATACCGATACGGGCCAAGGGACTCGAACCATCACTTTTACGATGCCCGTCATCACGAACGAAGATCGAGTCACAGATTCGTGGTCGGAGGTTTGCTCGTGATGAAAAATGCTTTGTGGCCTCAGGTGGTACATGTGACCGCTTTTGTATTGGTAACGCTTGTCACAATGACACTCTCTGATGCATTTGCGAGCGAGAGTGAGACCTGTACAACAGAAAAAGAAACGTGCCTGCAAGGCGCAGAGACTCGCCTTATCAACGGTGTGAAGGTTTATCGCGATTGCTGGCAATACGAAACGGTGAAAAACTGCGTCAGTAGTGACGATGCAGACTACTGTGCGCCGCTAAAAAGCAATGCAGCCTGTCACGAGGAAAGCACTACATGCCTAGAAAGTCCCAGCCCCGGTATCTGCACGGAATCAGAGTCAGTTTATCACTGTGAAAGCCGCGTTGATCCTCTGCCCGACGGGGTTGTTGCGTCTGATGTCATCACAGAAGTCACTGACGTTTTTGAAACGGATCGCTACTGTCCGCAAAATACAGACCCCAACTGTAACGTTCAAATGGACGTTTGCACGGCACCTGACGAAACCCGCGTTGTTGACGGTATTGAGGTAACACTGCCTTGCTGGGAGATGAGTACCGATTTTTCCTGCCAAGTCACGCCTGAAAATCCCTCTTGCAACCTTTTGCATCAAGCCGGCTGCACGCTTCAAACGCCCGATCAACAATTGACGGTTGAGTCTGTGACAACAAACACCAAGTCTGAGACACGTTACTACGCTTGCCGAGATGAGGTTACGGTTCCATCTCACGATGACATTGTCTTTGATGAGCGCTTTGCTGTCATTGACAGCATTTCTGAAAAAGACTCGACCTGTGAGACAAATTGCGAGATTACAAATCGAACGTGTAACGAGACTCACCCCTTATTTGCCGAAGTTTGTGTTGAAGAATCTCTGACTCGAGTCTGTGAAGGATCGACCGATCCGACGTCCTGCAGCCCGTTAACCGATATCGGTTGCCGGCTCAAGACAAATGAATCGATTGCCAGTACTGACTCATTGTCTGAAAACGGCACATCACAAGACTATGTCTGCCAGAGCGAGTTAACACCGTTGCCGGAAAACATCATTGAGGTTTCCCGAAATGAGATTTATATCGGTATGACAGAAGACTCGGACTGTCCGAGTACATTGCCCGATTCTGAACAGTGGCAATCTCGCTCTGCGACTTTAATCTCAAAGGCAGAGTCGACTGCTCGAGCTCAATGCTCGGTGTCCTCCAAGTCCTGCCTCGAAGGTCCTGAGACGAGAGTCGTCAATGGCACGCCCGTCTACAAAGATTGCTGGCGCTATGAGATTCAATATAGCTGCACCAATCCCGACACAGTCAACGGCTGTGAGGGCCTAGCCGATGATAAGGACTGCGCCGTGGAAACCAAAACCTGCATCGCTGGTAACGAGCACAACTGCTCGCTTTGGACCTACACCTACCGCTGTCAGGTAAGAAATGAGCAAATCATTGAAGAAGAGCATTGCACGGAGTCCATCTGTCAGCACGGGCTTTGCACGCCAACCGACGATGCGCCCAATACCAATCTGACAGATACGATTGCCAAACTCGAAATTGCTCGTCAAGCGGCTGTTTACGGCGACTATGACGGACTGCGATTCTTCTCGGGCACTGCAGAGACCTGCCGCAATAAACTCGGAGGCGTCTCTTGTTGCAAGGGCAAGGTAAGAGCCTCCTACAGTAACGAAAATGCACTTGGAGCGTCCTATATTTTTGCTTCACAAATCGCAAAAGAAACGGTCAAAACCCTTGGCTCGCCTTATGTGAACGATATTTTGATGAGCCACGACACGATGGCTTCCGTCATGACAAAGCTTTACGGCGAAGCGGGCATGCACGCCTACTCCCCTTCACTGTCCTATTACGGCTTGTCGGTCTCTTATGCCTCTGGCTCCTTGCAGTTTTCTTTTGATCCATGGACCTTCTTTGCCATGGTTGCGATGGACGTTGCAACCGATTACCTCTCCTGCACGCAAGAAGAGCAAGCCTTGCAGCTTAAACGTGGCTCCGAAAGTTGCCTTTACGTGGGAAGCGTTTGCACGGCATTTAACCTCGGCCGATGCCAAGAAAAAACGGAGAGCTACTGTTGCTACAACTCTCGCTTGGCCCGCCTTGTTCAAGAAGCCGCTCACGAGCAACTCGGGCTTTCTTGGGGAGAGATTGCCGCCGCAGACTGCCGAGGACTCACGGCCTACGAGTTTTCTCAACTGGATCTCTCAACCATTGATATCGATGAGTTAAGGGACATGATCGGCGAGCAAAGAATTGGAACGGTCGATTCGGATAAAGCGCTCACTCGCGCCAAGAATCGTGCCGAGACTCTTAAAACCGATCCCTATAAGTCCATGCCAACCAAAGAAGCGGTTTGTGCAAACAGCGACTGTTAATTTTTAGCGTTAACACCATGACTAGAAAAAGTTTAAAAAACCAAGTGATAACTCAATCCTCTGCCCGCTCTTGCAANNTCTTTGGCAAGACTCTTATTACTGGCGGGCATGATCAGCATGGGCAATCCGTCTGTTGCTTGGCTATCCTCCGCCAACACAAACTTTTGGGATCAAGACATCTGGAAAGATCCCAATCGGGGATTTCTTTTCTATGGTACCGAAGGCTCGAAACGAGAAGAAGAACCTCGGGAATTAGCTAGCATAAAAACGTTACCTGAACTCAAAGTTGAAGTACAAAAGCGACTGGAGACCGCCGTGATGGATCCGTCTGAAGAACACTTAACAGCCTATTTAGAAGTCAACACGTTTTTGCTGCAAAAGTCGATGGACTTCGCACAAAGTTGGCAACAAACTCAATGGGGGCATCCAGCTTATGACTTTACGGTCACGCACCCCAATGCCAACTTCGCTCAAATTGCCCTCAAAGAGGACAAAAACCGCAAACAAAAGCTTCAGCTTGCTGACATTCGTGAAGACTGGGCACTCGTTTTTATTGTTCAAGAAGGCTGTCGCTTCTGCGACATGATGGCCCCTATTGCGAAGCTTCTTGAAGAAGAAACTGGCCTCACACATTTGGCGCTTCATATTTCTGCCAATAAACCCATGGCTTGGCCGCAGGCCTTGCCTGAGAACGGCACGCTCAGACGCTTAATGCAAATGACTGGTAGCACCGTCACCCAAACGCCTGCTGTCTTCATNNCTTAATTGCTACGGGGGCTTTATCGGTGGAAGAGCTCACACACCGAGTGCTCGTGACCGCTCAAAAAGATGAAAACGATAAAAACCCAGCCAACGCATCAAAAAGCCGCAATGCGCTCTCACCTCTTTCGTAAAGGATCCTACGATGAAAGATTTCCCTATTGTTAAACCGCGTCAATTGGTCATGGCTTTGATCATGAGCAGCTTCATGACTACTCCTGCTCAAGCCGGTTTTATTGAAGACTTTTATGAAGACTCCGCAGGGCTTGGTCAAGGCAACGTCACAACAGCCGGGATCTATCAGTCTTCGGGACTCAATGTCGTTACGGGCGGCGGCTTTGTCTACAGAGCCCCAAGAACGGAATTCACGCCCTTTCACTTCTCGCCGCCCAAACTGTCTGCCGGCTGTGGCGGGATTGATCTCTTTATGGGAGCATTTAGCATTCCGTCAAAAGAAGAGTTTCTCAATTACTTGCGAGCGATCGGTTCATCACTGCCAGGGCTTGCTTTTCAGCTTGCCCTGCAAACGCTCTCACCTGATCTCTCAGAGCAAGTCACAAGTTTCCGAGACCTCATCCGCGAATACGGTGCTCGATTCCAAGACTCTTGCACCGCCGCACAAACGCTTCTTGAAATGAGCGGCGCTCAAGCGCACATGGAAAAGTTGAAGTATTCCGCATCTAACGCTCTACGTGATCAAGGCATCGTGTCAGATGCCTATGAGGCAGACGCTAAAACTCGTACGGATGGCTCGGCACTTTTTAGACACTCGCCCACACTTAAAGACTCCGGTGGCAACACCGTTGATGCCCCGGAAATTAATCTCACGTGGTCTTTGTTGGGCGGTGGTACCTTCACTAGCCGTTACCCCAAAGCGTTAAAAGAACTCATGATGACGCTTGTGGGTACCACGATCTATATCAAAGAAGGCGAGGGAGAAGACGCTGTGGCACGCTCTCGCTTCATTATGGGCGAGGACATTACTTCGCTTTTATTCGGCTCGGCTGACTCCATTACCCTATCTCAAGCCACTCGCTGGCAATGTGCTACCAAAGACACGCTTTGCTTATACCCTGAACGCGTTGCGTTAGACGATATGAATCTCACCTACGAGATGTGGCAAGCAGCCAAACGCTATCAAAGAGCTCTTTTGGAACGCAATGCCGATCTCATCACGGACGATGACGTTCTTCTTTTAGGATCGGTGTCCACCGTACCGCTCATTCGTTTGATTAATGCCGCGACGACCCGCCGCTATGTGGGCTTTTCTGAAGATATTTTGCGCGTATATGTTGAAGCCGCAGCATTTGAAGCCATTATTCGAGCGCTTGATCAACTCACGATTGATATCCAAAAAGCGGTCTCCTCNNATGTACGACTTATTCAAGCTCGCATTGAGTCTGTCCGAGAAGACTTGGGTACACGTGCCGACAAAATCTACCAACAGATGAGTCGCACGAACTCCTTTATCGAACAGGTTGAACACATTGAAAGAAGCTTACTTGGTAACGCCGGCCACGCAGTGGCTCGCCGTTGGGATGCTGGGCTTTAATTTTGGGAAGGAATCTAAAGGATGGTATTTGAATTTTTTGCCTATTGGAACGGCGAGCAAATCCGAGACTTATTTGAAGCGGTGGTCGCTTTAACGTCAGGAGGCGACTATTTAGGCTTATTGAAAAGCGTGATGCTTCTGGGATTTTTATGCGTGATCACGGTCTGTGCCCTTCGCTATCGAGGCATTGATGCCATGAGCTTTGTGTTTGCGGTAGTGATTTTTTATACCGTCACACTGGTGCCTAAAGTGGACGTCAATATTCGTGATGATCGTGCGGGCACGGTCTATGTTGTACAAAACGTTCCGCTTGGCATTGCCTTTATGGCCGGCACAACATCTCACGTCGGGCACTGGTTAACGCAAAGTTTTGAAAACGTCTTTACAGCAGTGGATGCCGAACGATTCTCTCGCTTTGGGATGGTTTTTCCACAACGAGCAGTTTCAGCACTTTTAGCCGCAGGTCCCGTCACTCCACAAGGACGCTTGTTGGTCGGCGACTTTAATCGCTACTGTGTTGTTCCGGAGCTTGTCGATTATCCGGAAAAAATCGATGCACTCACGCAATCCGGCAATCTATGNNCCGGATGGCTGAATCCTGCACGCCGCACACCTGACTTAGATAACAACTGGATTGGTTGCGATGAGGCCGCTGTTGTCATTGAAAATCATCTCAATACGGTTGAGGTGCCTGCTATTGAACGGCACCTTGCTATGAAATTAATCCCCGACTCCGTCGATGCGTCAAACCTAATTTTGCGAGTGTTACCTCAATCCGAAAGTCTTCTTCTGGGAATCAGCCGTAGCCTCTCAACTTCCATTAAACACTCAGTGTTCATGAACACATTAGGAGAAGACATCGCCAATGTGGCAGCTCTGGCCAATCATCCGTTGGCAATGGCCTCCAATTTAGCGAAATCACAAGGCAATCTCGCCAGCGAAATCAATTACCGCACAATGGCGCAGATTGCAAAAGATGCACTACCCAAAGTGAGAAATGCTTTGGAGTTTGTCATTCTGGCGTCCTTTCCTCTCGTTTTCATCATGATGATTGCCCTTGGGCACATGTCGATGATGTTACTTCGAAGCTATCTCACGCTTTTAATTTGGATTCAGCTCTGGGCACCGATCTCTGCAGTCATGAATTATTTGATGGTAACAGTTGATGCTCACCCCATGAATCAAATCATTGCAGAATACGGCGCTAACACCGTTTTTGCTGCCAACTTGATTCGAGAATTCGGTGCGAGCTCTCAGGCCATTGCCGGCTTTTTAACCATCATGGCACCCATTATTGCCTTTGCTATTGCGAAAGGTGGTGATATGGCCACCGCGCAACTTGCGGGTTCCATTATGGCGCCAGCGCAAAACGCCGCTCAATCTCAAGGAGCAGGCCTCGCCTCCGGAAGCATTAACCTTGGTAACGCCTCTTGGGGAAATGTTTCCACAAACAATGTTTCCGGAAACAAAAACGATTTATCCACTTCGTTTACCTCTGCCGATATGCTTCGCACAGCTTCCGCATACGGAAGCGTCACTCGAGCCGGTAACGGTACCGTCACCGGTATGAGTGTGACACCGGTTTCCATGGGCGTGACCAACTCGGTGGGATTGGGAGATAACGCAAGCTCTGCTACTTCAAGTAGCCTTTCGACTAGTTTCGGGTATTCACAGTCTGTTAATGCTTTGCAATCCATGGCAACTCAAACCAGTGATCGTGCGATGGCTGGCTTTACGCGTCTGTTGAATACTGAAATCAGTCGTCAATCGGGATTAATATCGAAGGATTCCTCGCAAATGTCGATGAGTGAAACGCTAGGTGCGAGTACTTCGCAAACACTTTCTTCTTCTTTGAGTAATTCTGAATCTGCTAGCATTCAATCAAATGGCAACGTTGGTGCCAATATTAATTTGAGTACCGAGCTCTCTTCGCCCTCGCGCCTTACACCTAATAACATAAGTCAAAACCTGGAGAAGCCGAATAATGCTGACAAAGCTTTGTTAACACATTCGACTTCTATTGACTCCACCAGTACAAATTCTCACTTGAGCGATAATCTGTCCATTAAAAATAATGGGGCAGATCCTTCATCGTACCTTTCTTCAGGCTTAAGCATTTCAACCCTACAAAATCGAATTGATACCGCTACAGGGCAAAACAGTTCGGCTAGCAACACTCAACGTCAAGAAGCGTACCAAAGTCTTTTAAGTGCCACACGTCAAATTGCTGAACGCACTCAAGATTCTGCCATTCGTAATGCTGCTCAAAGTTTTGAATCGCAACTCACAAACGCGTTTAACCTCAGTCAATCTAAGGGCTTTGAGCAATCCAGTCATCGCGTAGCTCAGCAAAGTACCGGTTATGTCTCTAATCAAGACATCCGCACCATGATGGATACGTCTCCCCACGCTTTACAAAAAGCCACAGATATTTTTGGCTCTCCTGAAGCGGCTCAAAGCGCTCTCTTTCATAGTGCGCAAGCTCGCTCTTATTTCGCTCAGCAACTTCAAGATGATATCCGAGAACAAACTCCTGTGAATTCAAACATGCTACCTCTCAGCCCTCAAACTGTTGATGCGATGGGAAGAACTCATCAATCCGACTTTGCTAATGAGCAACAAGGAGCTCTTCATAACGCGATGGATGCCAACCGACTCGATGCGCGTAATGCTCAAACGCAAACGATCGGTGACAAATCTGTGTATGAAATTCCTGATACCGGCAATATTGAAAAATCGGTTAACGCTCACCGATTGAAGACTCATGATCAGTCTTCTGGACTTGAACAATCCATACTTCAAGAGCGAGGGGCCACTAACGTTGCTAAAGCTTTATATGACGAAAAACAATCCGGTATACCCACAGTGATTAACAATGCTTATCTTGGCGGTTTCCTTTACTCAAGTCCAACGCAATATCAGGAAAAATTGCATGATGAAAAACAAAATGTACCTGCTTTAAAACAAAGTCTTCAAACCATTGGAGAAAAATCACGTGATGTTGAGCTCTCTGAATTTGAGCTCATTACACAAAGAAACATGGGCAAGGAACGTTCAGAGGATCGCTAATGACTTTTCTTCCAAATTTGAGCTCCAATCGAAAGGCGCTTACGCCCTCTCTGAACTAACCTTGGTCGTAACTCCCCTTTAGCATCCATCTCTAAGAAAGGCGAAACTAAAATGAGCGCAACTAAAAAGTACACCGTATTGAATGCTTCTTTGGCATCAAACTTGATCGCCAGAATCGCATCTGCATATGAATTATTTTGCTTTGATGGTTTGGTTAAAAAATTAATGATGCGATGGGAAAGTCTTTTCAAGTTCTGCATAACCCAATTGCTCCTTATTACATTCCAAAAATCTTCTTTCTGTCAGCAGACGGTATGGTTAACAAACACTGTCTTTCGTAATTTAACCAAATATGAAGGGGAAAAATCAAATATTTGCCATTTCAAACAATGATCCCATTGAAAAAATCTATGATCCTGTGGACTTAATGTAGACAATTAGTGAGGATAACATGGCCAAAATTTCCGTTTTCGGCATGAATGCTGCATATCAATTAGGTTTTGAACGCATTATGGATGTGAGAGGTGTACGAACCATCTCTCATCTATTTAAGAAGGCAGAATTTCTTTCCGGTATTTACTTGCAAATTCGCCCTGGAAATCATGCCTATATCGGGAAAAGCTACAATTTGCCTGCGCGATTTGAACAGCATATTGCTCGTGGGGTAGTTATTGAAGAACTAGCCTTTAAACCTATGCGAGCAAATATTGTTGACAAGATGGAAAAACAATTTATTGCATTGGCAGAAAGAAAAGGAATTGCGATTGACAACATCGCCCTTCGAGAAAAATTAGCAGTGGTGGATTCCGCAAAATTTGATGAAATTTTAGATGAGGAAACTCGCAAAGCTTGGTTAACAACGGACGAAAACAAAACCGACAACCGACCCTTTCTTAAAACTTATGATGCCATGCATCCTGGTTTAAGGCATTTACTAGACAAAGCTCGGGCACATCCTGTTTGGCCACAAGTTTATCCTGTCGCCAAAAACTTTATTGAGGAGATTATCCCTAAGCCTGTCGATACACGAGGGCTTTTCTGGAATGCTAATGCGTACACTACTCAAGTCGATGAAAGTTTCATTCCATTGATCAAAGTCTATGCTGGCTCGCAAAATATTTTGAGCTTAGGCTTTTTTCAATTTGTCCCCTTTGAGGCTTGGGGCTGGGTGAATATTTCGCAAAGTGCTATCGAACACATTGATGAATTGGCAAAAATTCTCCCTTTTGCCCGAGTCGAAGTTAAAGACAAAATCATTGAAATCTCGGCTTCAGCTCGATTTCTTCCATACGTAGTACAGAAAATGAGATTACCGCTTCGCACTAGCACACTAGCTTTGATGCAAACGAGTCTCTTGCAAAATGGCAATCCTGCTCTTGAGATACTTTTAACTGAAAGGTAAGAAAAACCCTCAAAGAGTCTACATTTTTCGCCAAATTATCCCTACCTCGTTTAAAATCTCATAATCGAAATAGCAAAAATGTAGGGCTTCGCAGTGCGGGTCTTTTTTTACAACTTTTTAAAACGCATTCTAGACATTATTCTTGTGTTGATCAGCGCCCCACTCACGGTGCCGCTGTGTATTGTCATCGCCATTTTGATAAAACTTGACAGCCCCGGTCCCGCAATTTATTGGTCCTCTCGCATTGGCAGAAACAGTAAGCCTTTTGCCATGCCTAAATTCCGTTCGATGATTATTGGTACTCCCAAAATCGGAGCAGAAGATTTTGTTGAAGCCGATCGCTACATCACAACAGTCGGGAAATTCATTCGCAAAACGAGTCTTGATGAACTGCCACAACTTTTATGTGTTTTGACCGGTGAAATGTCGCTTGTCGGTCCCCGTCCCCTACTTTTTATCGAAAGACGGATTCTTAAACAACGCCGAGAATATGGCATTGATCGTTTAGTACCAGGCATTTCCGGCTGGGCTCAAATTAATGGGCGAACAACAGTGACGACAGATCAAAAAGTTAAGCTTGATGCTTGGTACATGGAAAATCGATCATTAATGCTAGACATCAAAATCATTGCCTTAACCATCAAAAAAGTGCTCTTAAGGCAAGATATCATTCACTAATTTCTCGTTTCTCATAAGATTTAAGGCAGTCTAATGACTGCCCCAAACTTGTGACTGTGTGATTTAAAGTCAACAAGAATTAATCATCTTGATGCGCTTGATGTTCCTTAGCACGAGCTTTAGCGGCTTGAGCTTGAGCATCAAGTTGAGCAAGGTAAGCTTCATCAATGTCGCCAGTCACATAGTGGCCGTCAAAACATGAACACTCAAATTCCTCAATGGCAGGATTCATGTCTTTTAAGGCTGATTTCATATCTTCCAAGCGTTGATAAATCACCGCATCGGCTTCCAAGAGCTTGGCGACTTCAGGGCCTTCCTTTCCATCTCCGCAAATCAACTCGCCACGGGTAGGCATGTCAATCCCATACACATTGGGGAAGCAGACACGAGGAGCACCGCTTGCGACAAAGACCTTCTTAGCACCGGCTTGACGGGTCATGCGGACGATTTCCAACATCGTTGTGCCACGCACAATGGAGTCGTCGACTAAGAGCACATTCTTGTCTTTAAACTCCACAGCCATAGCGTTAAGTTTTTGACGAACGGTCTTTTTGCGCATGGCTTGACCGGGCATGATGAATGTGCGGCCCACATAGCGGTTTTTGATGAAACCCTCACGATAGGGAAGATGTAAACGTTGAGCAAGCTGTTGAGCTGCGGGACGCGAACTATCCGGAATCGGCATTACAACATCAATTTCATCCACCGGGATTTGACGAGCTACTTCGTGGGCCAAGTATTCACCCAAACGCAAACGAGCGCCGTAAACCGAAATACCGTCAATGACACTGTCGGGGCGAGCCAGATAAACAAACTCAAAAGCACACGGCATCAAGCGATGTTCTTTGGCACATTGCGCCTTGCTCACATTGCCCTTGGCATCAACCCAAACGGCTTCACCGGGCTCTACATCCGTAATGTTGTTAAATTCCAGAGCTTCCAGGACAACAGATTCGGATGCAAAGAGAATCTCCGTTCCCTTGTCCGTTTCTTTTGTGCCGTAGCACAACGGACGAATACCAAACGGGTCACGGAAAGCCACCATACCCTTGCCGGCAATCAAGGCAATACAAGCATAGGCACCTTTAACACGGTTGTGTACGCCTCCTACTGCCTTGAAAACGATTTCTGGGGAAATCTTCGTATTTAACGTCAAACGAGAAAGTTCATCGGCAAAGATGTTCAAAAGAACTTCAGAGTCGCTTGTTGTATTGATATGACGGCGATCTGAGTCATAGAGTTCTTGCTTAAGAGCTTCGGCGTTTGTCAGATTGCCATTGTGGACAAACATGATGCCGTAAGGAGCGTTAACGTAGAAAGGTTGGCTTTCTTCGTTACTTGCAGCGTTGCCTTGCGTCGGGTAGCGCACTTGACCGACGCCGGATGTCCCGAGCAAATTGCGCATGTCGCGCGTTCTGAACACATCTCGCACTAAGCCCATGGCCTTGTGCATATGAAATGTCAAACCGTCAAGCGTGGCAATCCCTGCCGCGTCTTGACCGCGGTGCTGCAAAAGCAGCAACGCATCATAGAGCCGTTGATTTACCGGCTCCTGAGAATAAAGACCAACAATCCCACACATTTGTTAGCTCCTAATGAAAAATTAAAAATTTCTTCTCATTCGCCGCCCTATATTGTTCTTCTTAACGGCGAAGTTTCACGATTGAATCCGGCAACAACGGCATCATCAAATCAATGCAGTTTTCCGCTAACGGAATCGTAAGCGACTGCTTCCACGTCTGCGTTGTCGTCGCAGAAGTCATGCCGGCTAAAAACACCACGGCACACACAAAAAGCACGCCACGCAAAAGGCCGAAAACACTGCCTAAGACTCGGTCTTCGGCACTGATTCGGGCGACTTCAAGCATCTTTCGCAAAATGGTACCCAATAGACCCACTGCAAACACACACAAAACNNAGATAATGATGGCCGCAATGATTGTGCGAACAGCAGGTCCCAGACTTTCTAATGGAATCATGTCGGCGCATTGCGTTGAAAATTTAAGCGCAAACACAATCCCGATCACCCAACCGACAATCGAGAGGATTTCACGCACAACGCCGCGTGAGACACCGACTGCTGTCGAAAGTCCCACCACGATCAATACTGCCCAATCCAATTCATTCACGTTTTGTTTTCCTTTCGTTATTGGCTAGCGGGTTATTGTTTCTTTTTCTCTTTGGCGATTTGCTCAGCAATCGCATCGCGATTGCTTGCCCTCAAAATATCGGCCACCGGATCAGCCGATGCCTTGGGTTTTGTCGTCGCAGAGGATGTTTGGCTCTTAGATGACTTGGCACTCGTTGAACTCTTAGCGGTCGTTTGTGCCTTTGTAGTTGTCTTGGCTACCGGTTTGCTAGACGTTTGCGTTGCTGATGATTTTGTCGGCTTCGCTTTGGTCTCTGGCTTTGCCTGAGACTTGGTGTTCTGGACAGAAGGCTTAACCGCAGGCGTCTTTAGCGTTTGCGCTTTTTGCGTTGCGCCTTGAAGACTTTGAGTTGGTGGCGTCAAACGTTGAACATTGGTCACCGAACCTTCAGTTTTCTGAACCGGTAAGTGAGAAATTTTTCGACTATCCAAAAACTGAATCACGCGATCTGCTTCTGCTCGAGTCTTAAAGTTACCTAAGCGAACGCGCCAAAGTGTTGCGGCCTTTTTCTGAACCTTCACAGAATAAACAGGATAGCCCATGGCTTGGTAGCGAGCCATCTCTCGCATGGCCCCAGCTTCGCTGCTAGTGGCCATTACCTGAATGAAGAAGCCACCTGAGGTAATGTCTTGAGATTGCTTTGAAGTCTCTTTGGTCTGTTTAGATTCTGCCAAGACGTCTTTAGGAGCGTGTCTCGCTTCAGGCGCTTGTCAGACAACATTAGGCGTTGTTAAATCTTTAAGAGCACTTTCTCCCGGTGCTTGTGCTTGGGGCAAAGGTTGATTAACCGGAAGTTCCAACTTATAGAAGGGCTCTTTTTTTATGTTGGGAATATCAGTATCGGCTTGATTGTCCGTGATAAAGCTCGGAGGGTTAAAAATCAAAGGACAAAACACACCTAGCGTTGCTAACAATGTGACAACACCAATGACCCGATGACGAAATCGAGCTCTTTGACGCTGCTCTTCAGTTTCGTCAGTGGTCATGCGAAGTGACTCTTCGGTTGAGACTTCTTTTTCAGGTGTCGAAGTCTTCCAAAAAGTTGTTTTTCGCGAGGTGTTTTTGTCTTCTTGCATTGAGCTTTATGCCAATTTAGCGAGGACCGCGGTTACGGTCACAAATGAACCAAAAACGAGTATTTTATCAGTGATTGAGGCTTCTTGACGGGCCGCATCAAAAGCGCTCTCAATTGTCTCGAACCTTTTGATTTTACTATGATCAACACCCGCTTCCAACATCGTACGATGTAAAAGTTCGCAGTCAGCCCCTCTGGGCTTTGCAAGCCCAGAGATAAACCACTCATCCACACAAGGATTCATCAGTTTGATGACATCAATCATGTCTTTGTCGGCTAACATCCCAAAAACCGCAATGAGCTTGCCAATTGAAGGGAGTTTCTCAACGTTTTGAGCCAAGACAGCCGCCGCATGTGGGTTGTGTCCGACGTCCAAAATGATGGTGGGATCTTTTGAGATCGTTTCAAAGCGGGCTTTGAGTTTTACAGTTTTAAGACCTTCAATGATTGCCTCTGGCGCGACGGGAAGTTTGTCTTGTAGCAAATAAACTAAAGCCAACACGCCTGCCGCGTTATCTTTTTGATTCACACCGGCTAAAGCAGGCGGGCAAACTAACCAAGTATCCTTCTCGAAGACAAACTGCCATTGATCATTTGTGACTTCTTTAATGTCAAAGTCTTGACCATAGACATAAAGGTCTGTTTCTAACGCTTTGGCGTACTGCAAAAGCTTTTGAGGAGGATTGCGATCAGCGCAAACAGCGGGTTTGCCGGCACGGTAGATATGAGCTTTTTCCCAACCGATACTGTCTCGTGTATTGCCTAAATAAGCTTCGTGATCAATGCCAACAGTAGTCACAATAGACGCCGTTGACTCCAAGGCATTTATTGCATCAAGTCTGCCGCCTAGACCAATTTCAAGGATGACGACATCAGGCTTTGCCAACTGAAAGACTTTGAGAATGGCAAGCGCGGTGTATTCAAAATACGTTAAGCCCAAACCATCACGAACGGCTTCTACGGCTTTGAAACCTTCAACAAGCGTTGCATCGTCAACATCAACACCATTGATGCAAGCACGTTCGTTAAAGCGAAGCATATGAGGAGAAGTGTGCTTAGCGGCCTTGTAGCCAGCAGCTTTGTAGATCGACTCGAGCATGGCACAAGTACTCCCCTTGCCGTTCGTGCCGGCTACAGTGATGACGGGACAATCAAACGTGATAGTCATGCGCGAGAGCATCGTTTTCATGCGAGCTAGACCCAACTCAATCGTGCTCTCAGGGTGCGAGGCCAGTACAAAGTCTAACCAAGCATTTAAATTATCTTTTTCTTGAGACATTTCAAACCTTAAGGCAGTTCGACCACGCTTTTTGCGTGGTCGAACTATTTCAATCAGTGACGTTATCTTTGTCAGTCATGTTCAATCACATGGCCGCGTCAGTAATACGTTTTCTCATAAGCATTGCGATGATCTCTGCAATGTTAGCTCGCATTTCACGGCGATCAACGATCATGTCAACAGCCCCCTTCTTAAGCAAGAATTCCGAGCGCTGGAAACCTTCCGGCAACTTTTCACGCACCGTTTGCTCAATCACGCGAGGACCGGCAAAACCAATCAAGGCCTTGGGCTCAGCAATCACCACATCGCCCATAAAGGCAAAACTCGCGGAGACACCGCCCATCGTGGGATCAGTTAAAACAGAAATAAAGGGAAGCTTTTCTTCAGCCAAACCCGCAACAGCAGCCGTGGTTTTCGCCATTTGCATCAAGGACAACAAGCCTTCTTGCATACGAGCACCACCCGAAGCTGCAAAGCAAATGAAGGGGCACTTTCTGCGAGTAGCTTCTGCTACACCGCGCACAAAACGTTCGCCCACGACTGAGCCCATGGAGCCGCCCATAAAGTTAAATTCAAAAGCAGCGACAACAACAGGAAGTCCTCGAAGCGTGCCACACTTAACCACTAAGGCGTCGGTTTCCCCCGTCTTGGCTTGAGCTTGCTTAACACGAGAAGGATACGACTTGCTATCAACAAATTTAAGCGGATCTGTCGGCACGACCTCTTGAGCCAACTCTTCTTGTTGAGTCGGATCCAAGAAGGTTTCTACACGCTCACGAGCGCTGATTCGCATGTGATGACCACACTTGGGACATACCATCAAAGAGTCTTGCAACTCTTCGGTATAAAGAACTTGCTCGCAGCTCGGGCACTTCGTCCAAAGCCCTTCGGGAATCACGCTTTCTTTTTTGTCAGCAGACTCATTTTCACTTTTGTGAATACGAGGCAGTAAACGGTCAATCCAACTCATGGTATTTAATTCCTAATCGATCGTTGTTTTTACCAAAACAACGACACGAAAAATAGCTTCATAAATAATTTTGGAATTTTAGCATTAAGAGAATCATTTCTAACGCATTAAAATGGGCTATTTGGATGAGTATTGCATCACGTAGATCCGCTTCGCTTTACAATACGTGCTATAACACGCTCTAACTATTTTTTTCTATTGAATCAATAAAATGCCAGCACCAAAAGTCTCCATCATTGTTCCCTGCTTTAATGTAGAAAAATATCTTGAAGAATGCTTGGACTCTCTAATTAAACAGACATTGAATGAAATTGAATTAATTATTGTTAATGATGGTAGTACAGATGGAACCTTATCGATTATCCAACGTTACCAATCGCTTGATTCAAGAATTCTTCTTATTAATAAGAAAAACTCTGGTTACGGAGATTCTTTAAACCAAGCGTTGGATAAGTGCCAAGGAGAATATGTTGGAATTGTAGAATCAGATGATTTCGTTGAACACGAAATGTTTGAAAAACTCTACAACACGGCTACATTGCACAATTTAGACATATGCCGATGCTCCTACTATTACCATAAAAATGGTGAAGATGAAGTTCAAAATTGGCAAATGGTTCCCAAAAATGTTGTATTGACTCCACGCAGCTTCAAAACAGTCTTCAAACAAGCGCCGTCGGTTTGGGCCAATCTTTATAACCGCCAATGGCTTAACGAACATCGCAGTAGATTTTTGCCGACGCCTGGAGCTAGTTTTCAAGACCTTTCTTTTTCATTTAAGGCCTATTATTTTGCTGAACGCTTTCTAATGGTTGCTCAACCACTTTTGCACTATCGACTAGATAACGCCGGTAGCTCGGTCCACAACCCTAATAAAGTCTTTTGCGTTTGCTCAGAGTGGGATGAAATTTACAAGCTACTTAGAAGTAAACCAGAAGATATTGACATGATGTCTTTTTTACCTCAAATTCAACACCAAGATTACATTTGGAATCTCGGAAGAATAGCCCAAGAATATAAACATATATTTCTTAAACATTGGCAGAAGGAAGCTAAGGAGCATCGTGCTCGTTGCGAAACACAATTATTTGAGTTACCACTGGCACACAAGCTTATTGAACTACTAGTGCTTTATTGTCCCCAAACTTTACTTCTGTATAAAAAAGATAATCGGCTCATTCAAAAGCTTAAGAGTTTTGTTAGGCCCAATTAGCCTCTAAAATTGAGATACATCATTTGACGAACCCAACTCGGCGACAAGCGCAATACAGCTCGTATGAGTACGTTTTTACAAAGTTCTCCCGTACTCAAGAAACCTATGTTCTTGAAGTGGCGATAAAGAGTCACTTCTTGCTTAAATAGCCTCCAACCACTTCGTCTTTCTGAGAGCATAGAGTCTGTTCTCATTTTGACTAAGACATCTGGGAGATTGGCCAAACGTGCTTGAGATTGAATCATGTGGATCCATAGCGGATAGTCTTCGGGGAAGATATCGGGATATCCTCCAAGAGCCAATATCAGTGGCTTTCGATACATTACCGTTGGATGATTTAATGGGGAACGATACTTTGCGAACTCTGTAAGCTCGTCATGATTCAGCGGCATTCTCTTCGTATGCTTAAGTTCAGTTAGTGTATCGTCGTACTCATCGACTGCACCTCCAAGAGCTGCAATTTCAGGATGCATAGACATGAATTGACATTGGAGTTCAAAGCGTTTAGGGACGCTAATATCATCTCCATCCATCCGAGCAACCAAATCATAACGACAAGATTTAAGACCCAAATTGAGAGCGTGGCGCAAGCCTTTGTTTTCAAAAAAACGACAAGATACCCACTGACTGCCTAATCGGTCCGACCATGTTTGAATGACCTGAGAGAGTTCAGTCGATACGGGACCGTCCTCAACAAGCACAATCTCAGAAGGTTTAACGGTCTGACTATCCCAGACACTAGTCAAAGCCTCTTGAAGTTGAGAGGCAGAACTTCCGTGATAAACCGAAATCAAAACGCTAAAGGGGGCCTGATAAGTTTGAGTCTCTGTCATAGCTACTTAAAGCAGTTACGGAAAGTTAAAGATCGTTGGACTATGGGTCGGGAGATCTGGAAAATCCGGATATTTCACCCCGACTAAATAAAGGCCAGAGGCCGCAAACGTAGGCGCAGCCAAAGTGCGATCTTTTGCTTCAAACACCTCTTTAAACCAAGAAAGACTTTCTCTACCTGTACCAACATAGACGAGGCTACCAACAATGTTTCTCACCATATGATGCAAAAAAGCGTTGGCTCGGAGTCTAATTCCGATCATGCGCCCAAATCGCTTTACAGTCACCTCATGAACGAGCCTGACAGGTGTTTTTGCCTGACATTCCGATGCCCTAAAACTGGAGAAATCGTGTTCACCAATTAAAAGATTGGCCGCCTCTTGCATCTTAGCTTCATCACAGGGTCTAAATAGCCATCCTGTGCGAGAGGCTAACAAGGGAGAACGTACCGGGTCATTCAAAATCCAGTATTCATAAGTACGCTCGACAGCCGAAAAACGAGAAGAAAAATCATCAGGGACAAAACGAGCCCAACGAACAGCCACTGTCGAGGGAAGGTAAGCATTGACTCCCCTCACCCAAGCCGTCAATGGTCTTTGAACAGGACTGTCAAAATCGACTACTTGATGAGTGGCATGAACGCCCGTATCTGTGCGTCCTGCACAAACTGTGCGAAGCGGAACTGTCGAGAAAGATTTCAGGGCTGATTCAAGCGTTTCTTGAACAGTCGGCATTTGCGGTTGGTGTTGCCAACCGCAAAATGCTGATCCGTCATATTCGATGCCTAACGCAACTCGCATCAGGCGTGCTCACGCACTTGTTTAAGAAGTTGCTCGGCTTCGGCTCGATCCATGGGAGAGCCGTTACGAAGAACTTCTTGCAGGAGTGACACGGCTTCAGAACGAGCGCCGATCGAGATAAAGGAGCGAGCCATATCAAGCGAGTCCTTCATACTGTGGGCAGCACCCTGCGGTTGTGCGGGCTTCACGGTTTGTGTTTGAGAGACAGACTGAGCTTGAGTAGCAGGTTTTGCTACAGGCGCATCATCGGAGACCAAATCAAAAACATTGCCCGTTGTATCAACTGTCGCTGAGGGCTTAGAAGCCGGAGTAGCCGTGTGCGTTGCAGACATGGTCGGTTCTACGCGTTGCGGAGCATCATGGCGCTCAAAAACCGAGGGAGACACTTGGGGCTTCGCTTCGGGAGCAGAATGAACCTGCGGTTGTGAGACACGTTGCGGTTGACTAACTCCTTGAATCGTTTGAGCAGGTTGAGCGGCTTGCGGACGAGCGCCTGCTACAGGCTCTTGACGACGAGCGGCAGGTGCTTGATTCATCACGCGCTTAAAGCTTTGGAAATCCACGTGGCGGCCACGCTTGGTCCGCCAGAAGATGAAGCCCGCAGCGCCCAACATCACCGCAATCAAGAGGTACCACGGCCAGCTTGAAGACTCTTCTTCAACCACCGCTTCTTCTTCGGTCATGATTTCAAGCGTGGGCATCGAGTCTTGCGTAGAAGACGACTCGGGCACAATGCTCATATCGGGCTGCAAAACTTGTTCGGAAGCAGGTTCCGTTGCGACTTGAGGCGGCGTTTCAACAGGAGCCGTCTCAGTTGCCACAGGTTCCGTGACAGGAGGCTCAGCTTGAGACTCGGAAGGCGCAGGAGCTTGTGCAACATGATCAACAGACGGTACCGGCTGTTCAGCGACAGCAGGCTTGGTTTGAACCGGCTTTTGAGCACGGGCCACTTGAGCAGCAGGCTCTTGGCGCTTAGCCGGTGCTTGTGCAATAGGTGCCGGACGTTGAGCAACTTCTTCAATGTTCAAACCCTTTTGAACGATTTCTCGAGCGGTTTGAGCATTAATGGAATCTACTAACGAGGCTGGCGGCGCAGAAATCTTCGCACCCGACTTTAATTGTCGGACGTTACCTGCCGGGAACGCTTCAGGGTTATGCATGGCCAAAGCCACCAACACTTGATTGACACTGGCGCCAGGATAACGATCTTGATAAAGAACCCCTAAAGACCAAGGCGTGTAACCAGACTCAACCGTAATGGGTTCATCCAAGTCGTAGTTTTTCGCCTGCATACGTTGAAGCGGCGTTAAGTTTTCAGCGTCTTTGGCAACTGGCTTAGTAGTCGTCGCTTTGGCTTCTGTTTTACTTTGCGCAACAGCTTGAGCGACAGGGTCAACGGGAGCGCCAGCGACAGCAGGTTGCGCTGCACGCACTGGGGCATTATTTTGAACGGCTACGGGCTCAACCGACCCCGAAGCGCCCAAATGAATGTTGTATTGACGAAGGGTTACTTGACCGCCTTCATTGAGTTCCACTAATAAGGGAAATGCACGTTCTACGGCAGGCTTAGAGCCCGTGACGCGAAGCGTTAAGGGGCTTTTCTTAATCAACGCAAGATTGAGTCCCTTGGCGCTTTCAGGCATCGTCATGTGATGTTGCTTATAGATTTCTTCGGGAGCCAAACGAGCCGTCAAAGACGTTCCTTTCGGCACCGAGCCCTCGACAACAAAGGTGGCTGAAAAATTCTGCCCCGCACGACTGTCGACTTTAAGCTGACCCAAATTGGCCGCTTGAGCCGCGCTCATTGCCATCACTACACCTAAGGCCAATGCGGTTTTTGCGTACATTTTCATAATTAGCAATCCTTGTCGAAAGCGCTTTAAATCGGTCATTCGGCACTTCTGGTGAAAAGCATCAAAAGATGCTTTTTGTCCGCGTCAAAACGAGCGACAAAGTCGCTCTTCATCACTCATAGTCGTGCCTGCGAATATAATGTGAACATTGTAAATGGATCGCCCGTTTTTTGGGGGATCTTTTATCATCACTTTGCACTTTTTAACCTTTTAAAATCGCTCATATGACTGTTGACCGCGAATGGCTCTCGGTGGCCTTAACCGATGCACTGGAATGTTTAACAGAAGCCATTGAACGGCTTGAAGATGAAAGGCTAGATGCTGAAGAAATCTTGCTTGAAGACGTTGCTAACGTTTACGCAAAACTCAATTTTGCCGTCAACACCGCCGAGACGGGCCCTAAAGCCATTGATACGACCGATCATGATCAATTGATCTCGTGGCCAGAATGCATGCCGTTTGATAGAGAATTCGTTGAAGATTGAGTTGATAAACAACTCGAAGACTCTTTTATCGAGAGCTCAGACTAATCTCTGAGCTCTCAATTTGTTTTTAGATGTCGTAACGAGGTCTTAAGTGACGCGGTCGAAGTCCGAGGGCAACGAGAATACCAAAGTAGACGACAATAGCCGCTCCGATGTATGCGAGAACTAATCCTGCGCGCTTTACCCATTCACTTTGCATACCGGCCCAATCAATGCCGCCTTGAAGATAAACGAGAATCCCTGCCATTGCCACGGTTGCCAATATCACGCGAGCCGACCAGATACCCCAACCCTTAACCGGTCGGTATTGGCCTCGTTTAAAAAGAATGATGAGAAGAATCAACGCATTAACACAGCTACCTACCCCAACGGATAAAGCTAGCCCAGCGTGAGCAAAAAGCGGAACCGTAATGAGGTTACACAACTGCACGAAGACCAAACTCACAGCTGCCACTTTAACAGGCGTACGAATATCTTTTCTAGCGTAGTAGGCCGGTGCCAAAATCTTGATTGCAATGAGTCCCAATAAACCAAAGGAATATCCTGTAACGGCTAGACTTGTCTGTGTCACGTCAAAGACTTGGAAGTTTTTGCCTTGATAGAGAAATGCGACAAGAGCATCGGCCATAAGCCCCAGGCCCACGGCAGCCGGCACTGCGAGCAACACCACTAAACGAAGACCATGGTCTAAAAGCGAGTTATAACGTTCCAAGTCCCCTTTGGCATAAGCGCCGGCAAGACTCGGTAACAACANNAACCCAACAAGGCCGTGGGAAATTCCATCAAACGGTCAGCAAAAGATAACCAAGTCACCGAACCCGTAGCTAAGCGCGACGCAATGTTCGTATTAATGAGAAGTGATAGTTGAGCAACGCCTACACCAAACAATGCCGGGACCATCAGTTTGAGAACACGTCTGACAGCGAAATCTTTTAGCGCTGCTACTGGATTTACTGGACGAGGCAAAACGCCTAGTCGCATTAATGACGGAATCTGAATCCCCAACTGCAAAAAACCGCCCACGATCACTGCCACGGCTAGCGCCATGATGGGACGCTCTAAATGAGGTGTCAGAAGCAACGTGAAAGTAATAAAGGAAATATTTAGGAGTACCGGCGTAAAAGCAGGAATCGCAAAGTGCTTCCAGGTATTCAAAACCCCAGCACTCATCGCCACCAAACTCATAAAAAAGATATAGGGAAACATCCAGCGCGTCATCTCGACGGCTAAATCGAATCCTGCGGGATTATTTGCCAAACCGCCGGCAATTAACCANNGAGCTCCCAGGACACCGAGAATGCTTGTGATGACCAGCGCGCTTGCAAGAACGCTGAAAATTCGATCGATAAAGGTTCTAACTTCTGCTTCTGAACTCGTAGCCTTTACATCTGAGAGCATTGGCACGAAAGCTTGCTGAAAAGCCCCTTCGGCAAAAAGTCGACGGAGCATATTCGGGAGTCGGAAAGCCACATAAAAGGCATCAGTAGCGGCCGAAGAACCGAAGTAACGAGCGATCAACATGTCGCGTATTACACCCGTAATACGCGACAATAAGGTAAGGGATGATACAGTGGCAGCAGCCTTCAATAATGACATTGTTTGCTTAATCGAAAAATTCCACCGACAATCTTACGCAAACGCTTGAGAGCTTTCAAAGAATTTGTTAGAATTTGGGACTTTTCCAAGGAAGGATTCTTCGTGGACGTTAGATCGTGCCCGAAAGAACCGTTGAAATTCGTTGGAAATTAGACTTTTTCACCAGCCGCTTCCCTTTTGTGCTGAAGCGTATTTTTCAATGCTAAATGCCTTTGAAAGCGGCTGTAATTGAACAGCCGTAACTTTTTATTTAAGGCAAGGAAAAAAACAATGGCTAATACCAAACAAGCTCGTAAGCGCGCTCGTCAAGCGGTTGCGCGTAATCAGCACCTTTCTGCTCAACGCTCTCAATACCGTACCGCCATCAAGGCCGTGCGTAAGTTGATCGTGGCCGGTGACAAGGCTGCTGCAACGGATGCCTTCGTGAAGGCTCAAAAAGTTATCGATACGATGGCCGGCAAGAACGTGTTGCACCGCAACGCCGCTGCCCGTCATAAGAGCCGTTTGGCCGCTGCTATCAAGGCAATGGCTTAATCGAGCTTCTAGCATAACGGATGGCAAACGGGATCGACCGAGTCGATCCCGTTTCTTTTGATAAAAACAAAGACTAGACTTTCCTCTTCCCAAATAGTCCCAAGTATCCAGAAATTTTCTGGCATGCGTACGCCGCCACAAAAACCGAAATCACAAAAAGAACAAAAATCCAATAGCTTTGCGCAACACTGGCCTGAGACATGGGGGAGAGCCAATGCAAAAACGGCTTTCTCATGTCGCCATGCACAATGTACAAGAACATCGAAAGACCGCCGATAAAGTGCAAAACTGATACGGATCTGACTCGCTCTTTGAATCGATCATACAGAGCAATCGACAGCAGTACTACGGAAATAAAACTGAGATGAAAGAACGCCTCATTGATTAATGAGAACGGGAAAATGACCAACGCCACCGCAATAGACCATTGAGGAACACTTCTACCTAAGGCAAAGTGCATGCCCAAAGCAAATACAGCTAGATGACCTAATGGTGTCGCATAGACATATATCTTCTGGGCTAGAAGAGGTTTATACAAAACTACACTCGCCAGAACTGCCAACACGCTCAAACAAATAAAAGCACGTTTATTGTCCGTTGCCAAACGGTACAGCAACGGAAACACCAAATAGAACTGCACAATTAGACAAAGGAACCACCAAACCGACACAAGGCTATAGATTTTGTCAGGTCTGAGGTTTTGGGAGAAAGTTAAAAACTCACCATAACCCTTGAGATAACCCAACCAGTTCGATTCACCCAATACCATCCATTGGAAAAAGAGGAGGAATACGAATCCCACCAAAGTTAATTTGACGATTTTGAAAATTTGGCTTAAGGAAACTTGATAGAGCGAAGAAAACTCCATGATATTCCGGTTAAAACATTTCTTAGTTAGACCGTATCCGCTAAGAAAAATGAAAATGTGTACCCCATAGTGACCGAAAAATGAAAAGAACGGTCGAAGTAAGTCGTACGGAGTCTGCTTGAGAGCCATTAAAAAATTATTGAAATTGGATTGCCCGAACACCATTTCATTTTCCCCGATCAAAGGCTCTAAACAGTGAAAGTAGTTGTGGGCAATAATCAGCAAAATACAAATCGCTTTGAGCTGATTGGAATCTAATAATGAAAGGTCAATATGATACTTCGCTAAGAAATGTCTCATACTTTTCAAAGGGAGTGATTAGTTTTTTATTTGGTTGGCACTAACCAAGCTTCTTATTTTTTTAGATTTAAAACACGCTACCTAAGCGTGCAGATGCAATGAGTTTACCAAGCAACTTCTCGGGTTCTGGCTAGTATTTTCAAGCTAGATACTATTTTTACCGTGNNAATTTTCTATATTTTACATCTTCAAATATTACAGATGCCTTTTAGCCAACAATGAAAACGGGACCTCTTCAAAGTGAAAAGATCCCGTTGCAACATAACTGTTAGTGTTCTATTAGCATAGATTGCTCTTTTTTACTGATTTTGTTGTAACTTATCGAGTCACTTTAAATGGCCAATCTAAAATCCCACCCATATCATAAACCTTGGTGTAACCCCGCTCTGCCAAATTCTTAGCAGAACTCTTAGTACGAACACCCGACCGACAATAAATGATGATAGGAAAATCCTTCTCTTTAGGAAGAATCTCCTCCCCTTTACCAGCCAGAATATCATCATTGTCTAGCAGCACCGCTCCGGGAATGTGACCTGTCTCATATTCATAAGGATGGCGAATATCTAACAAAAGGAAATTCCCCTCTCCCAAATCTTGCATTAACTGACGACCAACTGTTGCATCAATAATCATTTTCTTGTCTCCGTAAATTTAACTTTCAAGATACCGACGCCTTGTACTCCGCCTTCAAGCGTGTCTCCAGGATTAAAGGTTGTGTTGCCCGCCGGCGTTCCCGTCATAATAAGATCGCCAGGCTTTAATTCATAAAGGGATGACAGATGACTGATGATTTCTGCGATCGAATAAATCATCTGCGAAGTGCTACCGTCTTGACGCTTTTCATTGTTAACGTAAAGCCATAGGCTCATGGGTTCATTATCCGGCACGCGAGACACAGGCTTTAAAGCCGTCATCGGAGCAGACTCATCAAAGGCTTTAGCAGCTTCCCAAGGTTGATCCTTTAGGCGCAAATCTCGACGTGTAAGATCTAAACCAACGCAGTAGCCCCAAACATGCTCCATCGCGTCTTCAACAGAAATGTTGCGACCACCTTTACCAATGGCTGCTACGAGTTCAAGCTCATGCACCAATTCGTTCGTAGCACATGGAAAATCCAACTCTATAGTCTTGTCACCTGGAGCATAAACCACAGCATCTGCAGGTTTACAGAAAATAAGCGGAGCCGGTCGTTCTTCCGGAGCTATCTTGGTCGTTGAGTAGTTTTTTGCAATACCGTAGATACGATGAACCGGGAAATATAGATTAGGCTCACCATCAATGGGGAGTACGGGCATGGGGCCCGGAGCAAATAAAAAAGCCATTGAAAAACCCTTTACAAAAAGGGCCTCTGCGAGGCCCTGATCGATAAAACTCGATTAGTCTTCTCGTTCCGGTCGGACCGGATTGGGCATACCTTTGCACCAGAGATAGAACTGATAGAAGTAACCACTAACAGCGTAGCAACAGAAAACCACAAAAGCCGACAAGGACGGGTTGCTAGAGAAGCAAATGAAAGCTAAAGCCGCCACAAGCACGACCCAGAACGGGATTGTGCGAACAAAACCCATGTTCTTACCGCTAAAGAACGGCGCATTGGAGACCATCGTCACACCGGCATAGATGCAAAGCGTAGCCGTAATGTGAGGCGTGTATTGCGTAAGCCACGGGGTTAATTGACCGGCCTGGGCCAACCAAACAAAACCCATCACAAGGGCAGCACCGGCAGGACTTGCCAAACCTTGGAAAAAGCCTTTGTCAATCACACCGATATTGGCGTTAAAACGAGCCAAGCGAACGGCAGCGCCTGCACAATAAATAAAGGCAGCCGCCCAACCAAAGCCTCCGAAGTCTTTGAGGGCAAATTCGTAAGCAATCAAGGCCGGGCAAACACCGAAAGCCGTCATATCAGCAATGGAGTCGAATTGCTCACCGAAAACACTTTGCGTATGCGTTAAACGTGCCACGCGACCGTCCATGCCGTCTAACAACATGGAAATAAAAATCGTCGCCGCAGCGATACCAAAGTGTCCCGACATGGCTTGGGCAACGCCCCAGAAGGCGCAGAAAAGCGAAGCCATGGTAAAGGAGTTAGGTAGCAAGTAAATGCTACGGGCGCGAGCTTCCTTAATACGATCTTTAATAATCACTCGGGGAGAACGACGAATTTTTCGCATGGTGAAAACCTTTTCAAGAAGTCGCTATTACTTGGTCTTAGGTTGAAGCTTGGCAAGGATCGTTTCAGTACCAAGCACTTTTTCGCCGATGGTCACGCAGGGCTCTGCATCGGTTGGAAGATAAACGTCCAAACGGCTGCCGAAACGGATAAAACCGTAGCGTTCGCCACGTGAGAGCTCATCACCCTTTTGAACGTAGCAAAGAATGCGANNAGTGATGGCCTGGCCATCCTTTAAACGCATGACAACGGCATTGCGCTCATTTTCCGTGCTGGCTTTATCCAAGTCAGCATTTAAGAATTTGCCGGGATAGTACTGCACATCTTCGACCGTGCCTTCGACAGGCGAGCGTTGGCAGTGAACGTTAAAGATATTCATAAAGACGCTGATCAAAATCGCATCTTTATTCGGAAAGGGATCAATTGTCTTCTCAACCTTGACAATTTGACCGTCAGCGGGCGAAAGGACTACATCGGGAAGAATCGGAGCCGTACGAGGCGGGTCACGGAAAAACTGAGTAACAAGTAAAAAAAGAATCCACAACAAGGCGGCCACAAAGCCAAAACCGGCAAAAGAAGTCCACAATGCAGCCAAAAGGAAACTTCCGCCGATTAACACCCAGCCTTCACGAGCAATAATGGGGTGAGGGTAATTGGAATTCATGAAATGTAACTCCGACTATCGTACTTCAAAAGCTAAATTGTACGCTATCGGCAACGGTTCCCGTTGCCAATAGCTTCTCGTTATTACTTTTGGCAACAACTAGTTTTTGATCAGAACGTCTGCTGTCACAGTCATATTGAGAGTACTCGTTCCCGACTCAATGTCAGGTGCCGGGATAGAATCTCCATAGGCCTTAGCGCGCATAGCCATATTGACGGCACGAGGCATCGAGGCGCCTTCGAAGCGAAGGTTTATGAGCTCAGTCTTTTTGGCAGTACTACCCACTGCTTCAGCTACCCACGCCGCACGTTGCGTTGCGTCCTTGACGGCCATTTTGACAAGTGTTTCATCATACTGATCCTTAGCCTTGTGAGATACACTAAAAGACAAGTTATCCAACGCAAGTTTGCCGTTAACCTTTTCAATAACCAGAGGGACCAGAGCCACGTCAGGTGATGCTACTTTAAGGGATTGTGACACACGCCATGCAACAATCTCAGCAGGCTTATTACCCTTGGCTTCGCTATAAACCGGGTAAGAGTGCATATTCTGAGTTTGCAGTTGAAGGTCGCCCTTTACGGACTTAATTTGTTCAAGTCCCTCATTCATTGTGGCGATGGCTTGACGCGTTGCTTCTTGAAGTGTCTTGGCTTGAGCATNNATATGAGCTTCGTCATTGGGAACTGTCAAGGTTGCAGTCCCCGTCACCGATAAAGTTAATCCTTTAGGAGACAAACCCAAACCATTCATAGAATCTTCGGCAAAAGCCGTGCCCATAGTGGCAGATAAGGCAACCGCAGTAGCAACAGTTTGAATTTTGTTCATGTGATTTTCCCTTAAATATCAATTTTGTTGGATTTCAGTCCTATTTTAGGCGCTTTAGACTGGTAAAATGTAAGACCTGTTTTTCTTATGTATCTTCTTTGTGAGATTTGCCATGAATCCTGTCGTTGTGTGCCGTCTTCCTAATCATGTCGGCGATTGTTGCATGACTCTTCCTGCACTTCGTTTGCTTGAAGCCAGCGGTTTCACTCCTTATCTCGTTGGGAAACGCTTCGCAGAAGACCTGATGCTCGGCATGGGCTGGCGCTTCGATCCCATTGAAGGTCACGTCAGTGAAGACCTGTCACGACTTCATTATTTGTGCAAACAGCTAAATAGTCCGTTGGGGCTTTTGTTCCCAAACTCTTTTGGTTCTGCGCTTCAGTTCCGTTTGGCTGGCATTCGTGCAGCAGGTTTTCCAACTGACGGTCGCTCTTTGTTACTGGATAAAAAAGTTCCTGAGCCNNAAAAAAACATTCACGAAGTTGAACGTTTCTTCCGCGTGGCTCATGGTGCCATCAAAGCTTGGGGCAAGACGCCTGCATGGGATGAACCGAGCAAAGATTTAGGACTAAAACTTATCACTCGTCATACGGCTGGCGCTAAAAACCTTAAAGAAAAATTCAATATTCCTGAAAAATTTGCTCTGATTGCTCCGATTGCTCGTGGCATTCACAACGGCAAAATTAAGCATTGGACTCANNCTTCTTCCGTCTCCTGATGAAGCTGAAGATGCTAAGGTTGCATGCCCAGATGCAACACATTTACCGCCCACCAATCTTGGTACTTATGCAGCGCTTTGCAAAGATGCACAAGTTGTCATTGCCAATGACTCCGGTATCAGCCATGTCGCCGCAGCCGTGGGTGCCCGCCAAATTACATTGATCGGCGTTACCGACCCGCGCCGTACCGGGCCTTGGAATCCGAATGCAATTGTGCTAGGTAAGGAAAATGAGTGGCCGACGGAACAACAAGTAATCGACACAATTAACCAATTACTCCAATAGATTACAATAGTCATGCAATTAAATTACAGCGTGCTGCACAAATGGGCAACCGTTGCTCTTTTCTCGGTTGCTTGTTGCTTTTGCTTGTATCTACTCCGTGAAGACTTTTCTTCAGCTACCCGAAAATTGGTGTATGTATTGGGACCTTTGACCATTTTTCTTGGCTACCAAGCAAAAGACAGTGCATTGACGTTTAAAGAAGTTCTTTCTTTCTTTGCGCCCTGGTTTCCTTGGTTTGGTGCAACGTTGCTTTTCATCTGTGCACATGGACTATCGGGTCTTTCAAAACATTTACACGCTTATATTCTTTTCACCTTACTTTACTTCGGTTTATGGAGTTTTTATATTAAAAGGTCTTTAATCATTGTTGTTTTTACGTTGAACGTTTTTATTCTTTCATTAGGTAGCATTATTAGTATCCTGTGTAACGGCCTTGATGATGGTATTTTTGGGATAAACAAAAATGTAGTGATTCCAGAACTAGCGGCAATAAGTGTTACGTTGTTCGTGCTCTATTGCACTGATTTCCGAGAAATACAATCAAAGTTGCTGAAGTGGCTCATCATAATTACCATTATCGCCAACGTTGTAGCGATTGTCATGAGTGAAGTAAGAACAGCTGTTTTAGTCTATCTGGCAGCCGTACCACTAATGCTAATTTCGGTAGATAAATTGCTATTGAAAAAAGCCCTCTTAATACTCATACTATGCTGCATCTGCCTCATTGGTTTGTTCTTATATACCGGACGTATTCAACAGGGGATTAATGACATTTTACTGTTTCAAGCAGGACAGTCTAATTCTTCCCTTGGTATTAGATTTGAATTGTGGAAATTAGGACTATCTGCATTCTTCGACCATCCAATTTCAGGCTGGGGTCTCTCAGCTTTTCAACGAATTATTAATGATGGTTATACTTTCCCCATTGATATCGTCCCCTCACATTTCCATAATGACATGGTAAATTTACTCGTTACTGGCGGCTTGATCTCCTTTTTCGGTTGGCTTATGACCAACATTTTACTGATCAAAGACGCATGTAACGATTTAGCGAGAGTCACGCTGGTTATTTCTTTTTTTGTGATCGGATTAACAGAGAATTCATGGGGAGGAAACAACACAGCTTTTTATACTCTCGGTGTCGGTTGGTTGCTACTATATCTTTCTGCTCCCAACAGATCCTCTCCCCATATTTGATTGTTAATGATAATGTTCCCGTGCTTTTCAACAGTGCGGGAACATTATCGGTTTCAAGTTAAGCATTAAGGTCGAACGTTTTTATCAGAGTTCACAACAGAAAGTAGAAGTTTTTCCCATTGCTGCCAAATCACGTCCGGAGAAAAAACCTTCATATCCTCTTTAGCTTGATTACCTAACTGTATGCGTAATGTTTCATTACTCATTAATTTTGAAAGACCCAGGGCTAAACCTTCTGGCGTATCTTCACAAAGTACTCCGTTAACCCCGTCGCGTATGAGTGAATTAACAGAGGGACACTTTTTACATCCGACTGCAGGGAGTCCGTGAGCCATTGCTTCTGTCAAAGATAACGGGAAACCTTCAGTTCTTGAAGGAAATGCAAAAATAGAGGCATGTTTTAATTTTTCGTCTACACGATCTGTCTGTCCACAAAGTTTTACACAGGACTCTAAATGATGTTCTTTAATAATTGAGTTGACTAGATTTGTGTACGTAGGATTTTGGTAACCACCCCAAATTTGCAGACTCCAATCTGGATATTGATCTTTCAAAAGGGCAAACGCCTGTACCAATAAATGTATTCTTTTTTCTGATGATATTCGCGCAACACAAATAATAACTTTAGAAGAACGATCCGAGAATGACTGAGCTTGTGGGACTGCGTTACCAATAACTTCGACTCGGGATGCATGGGGCAAAATCCCCGAAATATCAGAAATAAATTCCGGACGAAGGACTTGGATCACTGCGGACTGCTCGACATACGGCCCGAACACTTTCAGTTCTGGATATGACTGGATATGGCCATGGAACATGCTGATGATCGGTACTTTATCGCCATATAAAAGCTTCAAAATATAGGTCGTTTCTGCTTGAAAAGAAATAAAAACATCAATATGCCGCTTCAATAGAGCAGAGCCTATTTTATGCATCATTAAACGGGAAATAGTTTTTGAACGAACAACTACCCGTCTGTGCTTTCTCTTTTGACTATCCCAATGCAAAGAACTAAGGTTCACAACAAAATTTTTAGATAATAACTTCAAAACCAAGGGGGCTTTCTCTTTATAAGCATTAATTAAAGTCACGGAACTATCTATAGCAAACCCTGGTTCCCCTTCATTTTTATCGCAACAAACGACCGTTACATTGTGTCCTCTTTTACTAAGAGCATTAGCCATCTCTGAGAAAACCTTCTCCACTCCCCCTTTCACATTGAAAAAGCGATGCGTATTCACAAGAACAATATTTAAAGGTTGAGTTTTAGAGATTTGGGACTCTGTGCAATTATTGTATTGCTGTTCCATATTACGTTCCTAAGCTAAAAGCTTCGAAAGTTAAACAATCTAACCCTTGCTTTTAAAGGAAGAAAGACCTAACTTCACTTTAACATCAGGTCGACGTCTCAAAAACTTTTCCCACTGACGTTTGATTTTTAATCGCCCGAAAAAAGAACAATATTGGGGCAGGGGGATTAATTCTGGAGACCCAAAACCGTCAATGAAAACAAGTCTCTTTATTTTATTTTTGCTATCAAATATCAATAAAATATTATTAGGGTGAATATCTGAAATAATTACATTATGTTTGAGCATCAGAGCATAAGCTTCTTCCAATTTCTCTTTAATTTCCAAGAGACATTCAGGACTTCTATCTTCTTGAAGATAAACCTCCAGTAGGATCGCATTGTCATTTTGCTCAGACCAACTTAAACATTCCTGCTCAAACCCAACATAGTCCCCCTGCTCAAAACTGCCGAAATATTTTGGGATGATTGGTAAATCGCCTTGACCAGATTTTTTCAGACTTTCAAAATACTTAATCTCTCGTTTAGTTTGCACACAAGAGGCTTTATGACTCACCTTGAAACAAGTCGCTGGATTAGAGAGGTTTTCATAGACCTCTCGCTCTCCGCCTTTTCCCAGTAATGCTCCGAATTTGCGTTCTGACATTAGCCCATCTCCCGTCTATTGAGCTTTAACTGACAAAATAACGTCTGCCGCTTGCGTTACCATCGAATAGATATTCGCTTCTTTAGAGAACTTTATGCCGTTTTCACGGCAGATCATGCGCAAAGAACGATCTTTGACAAAGCGAAGCAGGTTTTCATTAAAAACTTCTTGGTTAAAGGGTTCCTGCACGACAGCTCCACATTTAGCCTCTTCCACATAATGAGCATACCCACAAGTTCCAGAAACGATAGCCGGTAGTCCCGCAATAATTGCTTCTAAAATCACCGTCCCGGTATTTTCTCGATAAGCGGGATGGAGGAAAACATCGCTAGCAACCATGATCTTGGCCACATCATCTCGAGCTCCCAGTACGCGAATCTGGCTAGTAAGACCTAAAGTCTTTGCTTCAGAGAGCACTGCGTCCGCCTTATCTTGTCCAACGACAAGCAATAACACTTTGTCCTTTAATGGCTGAGGCAAAGATGCTATAGCTTTAAGAGAACGATCAACACCCTTTAGCTTATAGTTTGAACCCACCTGTAATAATACGATTTGCTCTTGAGATATCTCCAGCTGACTTCTTAATTTTTCGACTTGAGCATCAGTGATATCTCCTCTCATTCGATCCTTAGATATCCCAGGTGGCAAGAGTACAAAACGCTCCGGCTCTGTGCCGTAATGTATCTGGTAATGCTTAATTTCTTTTTCTGAAATCATTAAGAGCTTTGTTTTCTGCCCCTTATTGAACACAGCGCTTTCATAATTGACATAGTGCTTATAGCGAGGGGTCAATCGATAGAAAAATCCGTACAGACCCTTTTTCTCCTGGGAAACTTTGTGCTCATAGCAAACATCCGCCCCATAGTAAACATCGAGCCCAGGCATACGATTAAAGCCCACAACGATGTCACAAGGTTTTTCTTTTAAATGTTTAAGCACCCAATTTGTGTACTGCAGGCCTCGACCATGATTAGTAGAAGCATCTGTGGGAACGTAAACGATATCGAAGGAACTCGGCTTTTCACCTTGCCAATCTGAAACATACACGCGAACCTGATGACCACGGCTTTCAACCTCTTGGGCTATGCGCAGAAAGTCACGCTGTAGCCCTCCATAAGGGAAATACTTAAACAAACAAAAAGCTACCAGCATAAATCCTCAATCAAATCAAAGAAAAAAGCGCAAAATTTCCGTCAAAACAGATGCTTGATTATAATTCATCCATACTCACTTTTTATCCAAAATCAATGATTATCCTGCGTTCTCCTTTCGATAAAGCCTGGGAAAACAAAGATCCCTTTGAAGAAATTCTTCTTCTGGGCGGTACAAGTTACCGTTCCGTCAAAACTCGTGAAACCTCTCGTTTTGACTTCATGGGGAAAAGTTACTTTATTAAGTATCACGAAGGAACGACTCTCACAGAGATCATTAAGAATCTGATTACATTTAAGTTACCTGTCATCGGCGCTGATCAGGAGTGGGCTGCAATTCATCATTTAAAGGATCATGGCGTGGACACTATGGTTGGTGTAGCTTTTGGCTCCAAAGGATGGAATCCTTTAACTCGCCAATCATTTCTAATTACTGAAGATCTTTCGCCCGTTGAACCGCTGGACGCATTTTTTCAATCTCCTCGAGGGAAAAGTCTTTCTTTTGAAAATAAGCAACGCATATTGAAGAGAGTTGCTGAAATGACTCGCAAAATGCATTTAAGCGGTCTCAATCATCGTGATTGCTATTTGTGTCACTACATGCTTGATACTTCGAGAAATTTAGAAGATGAATTAAAAATTTCCATTATCGACCTACATCGCGCACAAATCCGTCATCGAGTCCCTAAACGCTGGCGCGACAAGGATTTAATCGGATTGTATTTTTCTTCTCTAGACCTGGGATTTACTCAACGCGATATCTATCGATTTTTAAAAAATTATTTTCAAATGCCGCTTCGCAAGATTTTTGCTGAAGAAAAAGAGTTAATGATTAATGCTCGAAAACGAGTCTTGAAAATCCAAGCGCATACTGACAAACTGTATGCAAAACCTTAGAATCGAAATCAAGTAATCCATTTAAATATCGGGGTTGTTGTATGAATTACCATACGAAAAACTTTCTCTTGAAGACCTTTTATCATCTCTGGCCCAAAATTATTTTCCCAAAAGCACGAGAACACTTTAAGTGGAATGCTCGAAGAGTCACTGTTGATCAAAGAAAACAAGAAATGGGAAATGATGGAGGGGATAGCCTCAAGAAAGTTGACCCCTACGCGTTCATCAGAGTCAAAAATGAACGTCGAACTTTATTAACATCACTAAACAGCATTCTCCCTGCAATAAAAAAGGGGGTTATTGCTTATAACATTGCTCCAGGTGAGGAAACAGACGGCAGTGAAAAGCTCATTGAACAATTTTGTCGCGAAAACCCCGGCTTTATACCGTTCCACTACCCATATCACGTAGAACCGCCAAATTCCCCAAAATATGCAACTGGAGAATTGGCATTCGAAAATACTTTAGGGGGCTATTACCAAGCAACGTTGGAGCAAATCCCTAAGAATGAGTGGCTGATTAAAATTGATGTTGATGAACTTTTTTTACCACAAGTTCTCGCACACTCTTTCTCTATTCCGAAAACTGAACAAGACATTGTTATTTATTCAAGATTAGATGTCGTCCGAACGAGTACCGGCCAAATTAAGATAGAACGCTATTTGAGATCCGGTGATCAATGGCTAATTTTCAATAAAGACCTGAGATTTGAAAATGTTGTCCGTAAACGCAAGGATGGTTCATTGTTTGCCTGTGAACACCTGATCAAGGACAATAGTCAGATCCCCTATTCTCCTGAGTGTTCAATTCTTCATTTCATGTATGAAAAACAATCTCGTGAATATAAGGGTGATCTTTCTAAACTTGAGAACTTAGAAGATTTTCTCAAGCGAGCCGATCCTTCTGAATTTTCCGATGAACTGTTGACGCTTCGAGACATGGCTGAGCATTTTGAAAAAACGTAAATCTCTCAAAACATGACAGCTTCATCAACACAATGAAGACTATCAATCATAAATGGGGGGGGGCAATCCAGCCCCTCACCATTATTCACAGGTATACCATTCAGCTTCGTATCCTATCATCAAGCTTAAATTCGGTTTAACGACTTCTATACATCAAACGATGAACACTACTCCAAAAGAAATACAAAAAAAAAGAAAAGTTCTCGCTCTTTCTAAGAAAGTATATAAGAAATCCCTTCCACGTCATCCAATTCGTCAAGTAGCTCCTGATCAAGGTAAACATCCCAGTCTTTGCTAAAGATCATAGAAGCTTCTTTACCTTTAGCACTGGTAATAACGCCAACATGACACCCAGCGTCATCGACCGCCGGTCGATGCGCTTCAAGAATCGGTTTTAAGATATCAAAATCAAAGTTGGGATCTTCTGCTCTAAAGAGAAGCACCACTCCGTTTTTTGCTCGTATTGTGGCAGGAACGTCCAAAGAACGTCCGCTCATGGATACACCGCTCGGAACAAACTTATCTTCTCTTGCCGAGCCCTTAATGATGACAAGATCATCCAGTTTGACAAGATTACGATAGCGCTTCCAGTCATCTCCATAAAATCTAACCGCCAAACTCCCCGTTCCATCTTCTAGTGTCACTTGCCCCATAAGACGGCCTTCTTTGTTGAAAGACGACTTGACTTCAGAGGCGATACCGGCAACAGTCGTCAATGGAGGACGTCGCTTGCCACCCTTGCTACCCGGCTTCACATTAACAATCGGTTTAATGGGACCCGTGAGTTGCTCATCTTGGAATGCTCCGTAGAAATGTCCTCTAAAGACGCACCCCATCACAGACTGCTCAAGCATTAACTCCTTGTAAGCACTCCAAGGTTTAGCATCAATGTATTCGGGCAACACATCTTCCATGACATCACCAAAAAGACTTTCCTGCCCGGCATTAGCCGCTTCACTTTCGCTCAAGGTGAGGGCATTATCAACGTTACCTGCAAGTTTTGCACGATTGGGCTCAATGGAGTCAAAGACCCCTGCATAAATGAAAGAAAGCAACGTGCGCTTAGAGAAATTCGAGCGATCCACACGACGAACCAAATCAAACAAATCTTTGAAGGGACCGTTCGCCTTACGTTCTTTCACAATCGCTTCTGCCGCCTCCTTCGGGATGCCCTTGATACCGCCTAAACCGTAGCGGATTCCATTCATTGAAGTCGGCACAAACTTCCAGTCACTTTCATTGATATCCGGGCGAAGCACGGAGATACCGTTAAGGTAGCAGTCATCAATCAAATGCTTGAGTTTTTCACCCGAATCCATCGTCAGGCACATATTAGCTGCCATAAAGGGTGCTGGATAGTGCACTTTGAGATAAGCCGTCTGATAAGCTACATAGGAATAGGCGCAAGCGTGGGACTTATTGAAACCGTAGCCTGCGAATTTTTCCATCAAATCGAACAAATCGCCTGCTTTGTCTTCAGCCATGCCGCGCTCAACGGCGCCTTTCACAAAGACCACGCGTTGACGCTTCATCTCATCAACTTGCTTTTTACCCATAGCACGACGCAAAAGGTCAGCGCCACCCAGTGAGTAGCCGCCGATGATCTGCGCCACACGCATCACCTGTTCCTGATACACCATGATGCCGTAGGTTTCTGCCAACACGGGCTCCAATCGAGGATCCGGGTAAATCACCTCTTTTTGACCGTGTTTACAGGCAATGTAATCCGGGATAAGGTCCATCGGCCCCGGACGATACAAGGCGTTTAATGCGATCAGATCCTCCAGGCAGTCGGGTTTCGCGTCTCGCAAAAGTTTGCGCATGCCGTCACTTTCAAACTGAAAGACTGCACTCGTATTGCCATCTTGGAAGAGCTTATAAGTTGCTTCATCGTCAATCGGGATTTCTTCAAGTTTGAGAGTATTGCTAGGTTCCAACTGACGGATAAAGCCCATGGCAAACTCTAGAATCGTGAGCGTAGTCAGTCCCAAGAAGTCGAACTTCACAAGACCCGCATTTTCCACGTCTTTTTTATCAAACTGACTGATGACGTTATCAGGGTTTTCGTCTTGGGAGTAAAGCGGACAGAAGTCCGTGAGTTTACCCGGAGCAATCAGAACGCCCCCTGCGTGCATACCGAGGTTTCTGACCAAACCTTCCAAAGGCAAAGCCTTGTCCACGAGCTGTGCAACGGTTTCATCTTTTTCGATGAGTTCCTTTAAATCAGGAACAGTTTCGACAGCTTCAGCTAGGGTAACGTTTTTGCCGGGCTGAGCCGGAATCAGTCGAGAAACTTTGTCGCACAAACTGTAGCTGATCCCTAAAACGCGACCGACGTCTCGCACAACCCCTTTGGCGCCCATCGTGCCGAAAGTCGCGATTTGGCTCACAGCCTCTTCGCCGTAACGCTCTTTAACGTAGTTAATCGTTCTTTGACGATTGTACTGACAGAAGTCCACGTCAAAGTCAGGCATGGACACACGTTCCGGATTTAGGAAACGTTCAAACAGTAAGTCATAGCGCAACGGATCCATGTCCGTAATGCGTAACGAATAAGCAACTAATGACCCGGCACCAGAACCGCG
Organism: Sutterella sp. UBA1442; assembly: GCA_002329575.1. Classification (GTDB taxonomy): domain Bacteria; phylum Pseudomonadota; class Gammaproteobacteria; order Burkholderiales; family Burkholderiaceae_F; genus Aphodousia. The sequence goes on from DCTK01000093.1 coordinate 66,154, forward strand.
TCCCGGTCCCACCGCCACACCATTTCGCTTTGACCAATTAATAAAGTCTTGCACGATTAAGAAGTAGCCTGGGAACTTCATTCGCTTGATGATGTCAAGCTCAAACTTCAGGCGCTCCTCGTAGCGAGGACGCTGCGCATCGCGCTCTTTTTCGTTCGGGTACAAGAATTTGAGACGAGCTTCAAGGCCTTCGTGCGAGAGCTGATCAATATAGTCATCCAAACTCATGCCGTCAGGCGTTGGGAAAATCGGTAACTGCGGAGAGTTCAATACGTGATCCAAGTTGCAACGTTTGGCAATTTCAACTGTATTAGCGATAGCCGACGGCACATCACTGAAAAGATCTATCATCTCTTCAGGCGACTTAAGATATTGGGCTTTGGAGTATATTTGCGGGCGATTCTTATCGGCTAAGACATCACCTCGTGCGATACATACGCGAATATCATGAGCATCGAAATCCTCGGGATTTAAAAACTGAATAGGATGCGTTGCAACAACTGGAATATCGAGTTGATCAGCCAAAATTAAGTGGTAGCGAACGACAGCTTCATCTTGCTCGCGTCCAGCACGTTGTAGCTCAATAAAGAAACGGTCGGGCCATGCAGCCTTCATCTTTTGGGCCATAGCCAAGGCTTCTTTACCCTTACCAGCTAAACAGAACTGAGCAAGAATACCTTCCGGGCCTCCCGAGAGAACGATCAGACCTTCGTTTTGCTCCAAAAGCCATTCGAGTTTGGTTTCCCCTCGGCCCATGTATTGGTTCTTTAACCAGGCTTTTGTGAGAATCTCACAAAGATTTTTGTAGCCGTCATGATTTTCACACAGCACAGCCATGCGGTAAGGCTTATCACGATCAGCAGGATTTTCAATCACCAAATCGCAACCGACAATGGGTTTGACTCCTGCCTTCATGGCGTGCGTGTAGAAAATCAATCCACCGAAAATATTATTGAAGTCTGTCAACCCCAATGCACCGACATTTTGTTCTTTGACTTTACCGATGGCTGAATCCAATCGTACCGTGCTGTCGGTGACGGAGAATTCAGAGTGCATACGAAGGTGAACAAATCGAGGGTTCATAAACAAAAATACCTACTTCTCAAGTACAACACAGAAGAACACCCATGATAATAAGTGTCCTGATTTAAAATTCCCACTCATTTGTTGCATAAAACAGTTACATCATTCCCTTTTCTTTTCAAATTCCTTAATCCTTTCATCTATTTCAGGCCATACAAACCGATACCCAAACGGCGATAAATGATCGTCATCTCGATACAATTGCAACACCTCACGAAAAACCTGACACCTCCCGTTGAGACATAATTTCGCTTGTGCATCAACTATTTTGACATTCGGCCATTTAGAAGCCTCTTCCTGCAAAATTTGACGAGTAAGTCTCTCTTCATCCGAGACTTCTTTTGAATCGAACATACAGAGAGTTTCGTCTTTATCTCCTAAATTTATTCGTTGGAACTTCCAAGTTAAACAATATTTGTAATTTTCTGGAACTGTTGGATTATCTAAGACAACAATAACCTTTTTATTCAATTCTTTTAATTCTTTAAAAGTTTCATGCCAATGATTTCGGAATACTTCCTCTTTGTTCCACTTAGAGTTCGTCTTAGAAATCATTTCTTTGTCTAGATAATTTGCCCAATATCCAAAAAGGACGATGATTTCAAGTTCCGGAGTCTGCCTCAACGAATCCCAAAATTGGTGAGTTAATTTATGCAACTCTGCGTCGTCTTCTTTCAATCGCAATACATTCTCAAAAATTACCGCTCCATGATTTCCAACTAAATATAATGGTTCGCTTTGATTGGAACGTAAATAGTTCCACAATAAAATTGCATGAGAATCTCCAAACACAATAGTATTGGGTTGATCTCCGCGCTTTTGGCAAATATGGAATCCCTTACCTAAAGTCTTAATACATTCCGAATCATAGGGTTCAAACGAGTAATACTCTGTTCTTACATCTCTTGTTTCTTCGCTCTGATTAGATAACATCCAAGTTTCTAAGACTTTATTTTTGCGTATCAGTTCCTTAGTCCCTAACGTCGAAATCGCCATCACCAAAACAAGAACCAAAACCAAACGCCAAGTTGCTTTCTTTGATCTCATCGGGCGTTCAATCAACGTATAAGTCAAATATGCAAAAATAAAAGACAAAAGGACAATAGTTACCATTAAAACTCCAGTTGGCAGTCTTCCCCCTAAATTGTTCCTTACAATAGAAATTAAAGGCCAATGCCACAAGTACAGTGGATAACTGATTAAACCGATGAATACTGCTGCCTTGTTGGCAAAAATTCTTTTATTCAACAACGATTCANNGATTCAGAACCCGCCATAATGATGAGAACTGCCCCCAAAGTCGGCAATAACGCTCTCCATCCAGGGAAGGGGTGACTTTCTTCGAAATATGCTATAGCTATCACAATTAAAACTAAACCAACTATAGACATCAAATTATTTAGTTTTTCAATATCAAA
>DCTK01000112.1 GCA_002329575.1 Sutterella sp. UBA1442
GGATTTTTCTTTTGCGGCATGATGGACGAGCCCGTCGTGAAGCGGTCAGGCAACATCATGAATCTGAAGCGTTGGCTCATCCAGTAGATGAGTTCTTCAGACAAGCGCGAGATGTGCATCATGAGGATGCTCGCAGCNNGCCGTAAATTCAATGCAGAAGTCGCGATCGCTTACCGCATCCAAAGAGTTTTGCATCACGGATTCAAAGCCCAAAAGCTCGGCCGTGTATTCACGGTCAATGGGGTAGGTGGTACCGGCTAAAGCGGCTGCACCCAAGGGGCTTTGATTGACGCGAGCGCGAAGATCGATTAAGCGGGCGCGGTCACGTTCAAACATTTCCACGTAGGCCAAGAAGTGGTGGCCGAGCGTGACGGGTTGAGCCACTTGCATGTGGGTGAAGCCCGGCATGATCGTATCGAATTCTTTTTCAGCCTGAGCGACCATAATTTCTTGCAAGTTGCCCACGAGATCAATGATCGTGTCGATTTCTTCACGCATGTAAAGACGCATGTCGGTGGCAACTTGGTCGTTCCTGGAGCGGCCCGTGTGAAGGCGCTTACCGGCGTCTCCCACCAATTGCGTCAAGCGGGCTTCAACGTTTAAGTGCACGTCTTCAAGTTCAAGCTTCCATTGAAATTGACCCTCTTGGATTTCTTTAACAATTTGTGCCATGCCGCGTTTGATGTCGGCTAAGTCACTGNNCAAGCTTCCATTGGAATTGGCCGTCTTGAATTTCTTTGACAATTTGAGCCATGCCGCGCTTAATGTCAGCCAAGTCATTGTCGGCCAACACACCGACTTTATTCATCATCGTGGCATGAGCAATGGAGCCGGCAATGTCAGCCAAAGCCATACGCTTATCGAAGTCAACACTGGCCGTATAACGCAACACAAAGTCAGCAACGGGTTCAGAGAAACGACCCGACCAGGCTTTGCTTTTCTGAGACAGCGGGTCGAGGTGTTGAGCAGCAACTTCAGGCATATCTTGATCCTCTATAGAGTATTAGAAGTAGTGAATAGGCGACATTGTACGCAAAATCCGTCATTGAAAAAGAGTCGATAAGAAGAAAATTTAACACCTCTAAATAAAAATACTGATTATAAATCAAGAACTTATATCTCATTTTGCCGACAATTAGCAAGAAGTCTTGCGCAAAATACGCTCCCTCTCAGCCTCTTTTAAGAAAAAATTCTTAAAATTCCGTGTTCGTATTACGTTTGTTATTTTTGATATTTCGTTATGAGTCAAGCACTTACTATTCTTACGCGTGAAAGTCCGCTTGCCATGTGGCAAGCCCTTCATATTCAATCCCGTCTTCGTGAAGCGTATCCCGACCGCACGGTTGATGTGATCAGCATGACAACGCAAGGCGATCGTATCTTGGATAAGACGCTCTCAAAGATCGGAGGCAAGGGACTTTTTGTTAAAGAATTGGAAATCGCTCTTTTGGAGCGACGCGCACATTTGGCCGTACACTCTTTAAAAGATGTGCCGATGCAGTTGCAAGACGACTTTGTACTAGCAGCCGTGACCGAACGTGAAGACCCGCACGATGCGTTTGTGAGCAATCGCTACGACACGCTGGAAAGTCTTCCTGAAGGTGCTGTGGTGGGCACGGCGAGTCTTCGTCGTGAGCTGATGCTCAAAGTGCACTATCCGCATTTAGTGGTCAAAACCGTACGGGGCAATGTCGGCACACGTCTTCGTAAGCTCGATGAGGGGCAATACGATGCACTTATCATGGCCTACGCAGGATTAAAGCGCTTGGGTCACTTTGACCGTATTAAAGAAGTCATTAGCGATGAAGTGTCGTTACCGAGCCCGGGCCAAGGAGCGCTGGGTATTGAGTGCATGGCTGACGATGTGGCAACGCGAGAAGCGCTGTCATTTTTAAATGACGAAAACACCTTTATTTGTACAGCTGCCGAGCGTGCTGTAAGTCGTGCATTGGGGGGCTCTTGCCAAGTTCCCTTGGCCGCTTATGCGACAATTGAAGGTGAGACGATGCGCCTTCGTGCCTTAATCGGCGATCATACAACGGGCGAAATGGTCTCAACGGAAGTCACGGGCCAAAAGCGTGAGTTTGAAGCTATTGCCAAAGAAGCGGTGGAAAACTTGATGGCGCAAGGGGCTGCCCGATTTGTCGAAAAGTTTATGGGATGCGCGCGATGATCTCTTATCAAAGACCCGTCATTTTGATGCGCCCGGGCGCTTCAAACGATCGCCTGGCTGATCGTTTGTTGAAAAAGGGTATCAACGTATGGAAGTGGCCCGCGTTTACGATTTTGCCGCCGGAAGATCCCGGGCGCGTTAAAGCGCGTTTAAATGACTTGGCGAATTTCGATATGGTGATGTTGGCTAGTCCCGCGGCCGTGGCAGCAAGTGCCCTTTACATGTCCAAGTGGCCCGAGCATGTGAAGCTGGCCACCGTGGGTTCGGGCACGGCGCGTGTGATTCGAGCCGTCTGGGGGGAAGAAACTCAGGTGATCTATCCCGAAGGTGAAACGGATCAATCGGGGTCAGAGCATTTGTTTGAGATTCTCAAGCAACAGGGGTTCCCCTCTCGAGTTTTAATCGTTCGGGGTCAGGTGGGCCGCGAGTGGCTCAGAGAGCAATTGATGCAACACGGCACTGACGTCGAAGTGTTGCTGGCGTATCAGCGAGCTCCCTTGGAGTTAACTAACGAGGAGATCGCTAAACTTGAGAGCGCTGTCACGGGGATTGCTCCCATCGTTTATCTCACGAGTACCGACTCCGTGGGCGTACTACTTCATGCCGTGAAAAAAGTGGAGGGTGCCCTGGAGTGGTTACAGCGCGGTTTTGTGTTAACGATTCACCCGAGACCGAAAGCGTTACTGGAAAAAGAGGGGTTTCACAACGTCGGCCTGGTCTCGGCTAAGGACGTACAAGTACAAGAGGCCGTTGAGCGATTGTTGACAATCGTCTAAGGCGCTAAAATTAACAAGTTTTGTTGCGCCTGGTGCGCAAGCATGATTGATCAAAAAGTTTTTTCAAAGGAATTCGCATGAGCGCTTTGATTTTGGGTCACAAAAACCCTGATACCGACAGCATTATTTCTGCTTTGGCCTGTGCCGATCTTTATAGCCGCCGTGGTCTTGATGTCAAGCCTGTGGCCCAAGGCGAACCCGCTCCTGAAACGGCTTTCATTTTGGATCGTTTCGGTTTGACGGCCCCGTGTGTGATCGATAGCGTGGCCGGTGCCGATCTCTATCTCGTGGACTACTCTGATAAGGCCCAAG
>DCTK01000038.1 GCA_002329575.1 Sutterella sp. UBA1442
TGACATCGCTCGTTGGGGCGGTTCGATCGGTCCGTGGTTGATGGGTACGATTACCGGTTCCGGTGACGCTGCTACCATGGCTTTCAATGAAGCCGTGACCCCGCACGCTCCCGCATTCGGTATGGAAGTTAAGTCCTTGGGTGCCTTGGCCTTCTTGACCGGTGCCTTAGGTCGTACGATGAGCCCGATTGCTGGCGCTATGGTGGTTGTCTCTGGTATCGCTATGGCTAACCCGATCGAAGTTGCCAAGCGCACGGCTCCTGCTTGTACGCTCGCCGTTTTCGCATTGGCCTTGTTCATGGTCTAATTCGAAAATTCGTATAGAGCTTAACTGCTCTTAATCGAACTCAAAAGAGGGGTTGATTTCTCAACCTCTCTTTTTTTTACTGCGCTAAAATTTTCTACGGTGGGCAGATTATTGTTATGTCTGCCCAATTCTTAGCTTTAGGAGAGAAAAATGGCTCAATGTGCCTATCATGATCAATTGATCAACATCCGTCGTGAATTGCATCAATTCCCGGAAGAAGGTTGGACAGAATTCTGCACGACGGCTTATATCGTCAAGTACTTGCGCGAACTTGGCTACGAAGTACTTCTCGGTGAAAAGGTCGTCTCTCGCAAGGATTGTTTGGGCCGTGATCCGAAGTTGGTTGCTCAAGCTATCGAAACCGCTAAAGAACGCGGCGTTTGTGAATGCTTGCTCAATGAAATGCAAGAATTGACCGGTTGCTGCGCCGTGCTTGATACGGGTCGCCCCGGTCCTACAGTTGCTTTGCGTTTTGACATTGACTGCAACAACGTGCAAGAAAGTGGAGCCGACACACACCGTGCTACGGCTGAAGGTTGGGCCTCTAAGCGCCCGGGTTTGATGCACGCCTGCGGTCATGACTCCCACATCTCGAGCGGTTTGGCTGTTGCCCGTTGGGTAATGGACCACAAGGATGAGCTGAACGGTAAGCTCAAGATCGTCTTCCAACCCGCTGAAGAAGGCGTGCGCGGTGCTGCTGCTGTGGCCGCTAGCGGTATCGTGGACGACTGCGATTTCTTCCTCTCTAGCCACATTGCCATGATGGCTAAGACCGGCGAAATCATCACGAGCCCGGTTGGCTTCTTGTGCACGACGAAGTACGACATCACCTTCAAGGGTCGTCCCGCTCACGCCGGTATCGAACCGAATGCCGGTCGTAACGCTTTGGCAGCCGCTTGCCACTGTGTCACGCAATTGCTCGGCATTCCTCGTCACGGCTCCGGCATGACCCGTGTTAACGTTGGTCGTATCGTTGCCGGCGAAGGCCGTAACGTGATTCCTGTTAACGCCAAACTCGTCATGGAAGTTCGTGGCGAAACCGGTGATATCAATAAGTTCATGGCTACGGAAACCGAAAACATCGTCCAAGGCGTTGCTAAGAGCTTCGGCGTTGAATACAACATCGAAAAGATGGGTGAAGCCGTTGACCTCTTCAATGACAAGGAATTGGTCGATATGCTCGATGACGTCTGCTCTAAGACTGAAGGTGTAACGAAGGTATTGCACGAAGTTAACTTCGGCGGCTCTGAAGACGCTACGATTTTAGCTCGTCGCGTGCAAGAAAAGGGCGGCAAGGCTGCTTACTTCGTTCTCGGTTCCGATCGTGCTGGCGGTCACCACACGGCTGAATTCGACATCGATGAATCTTCCTTGGATATCGGCATGAAGATTTACGCCGAAATGCTCAAGCGCTTGATGAAGTAATCCAATTGTATTGATTCTTCACGACTGGCCGCTCGTCAGATTCAATTGACGGGCGGCTTAATTTTTTGAACTCGACAAGTTGTTGGAGAAAAAGACAAATTGCCCTAGCGCGGGTAAAATTAGTAGGTTTAATAGTTATGGGAGACGATTTTCTTACTCTCCCGATGGTTCACTAATTTCAAAATATAGAAAGGATTACTCCCATGGCCGGACATTCCAAATGGGCAAATATTCAACACCGTAAAGGTCGTCAAGACGCCAAGCGCTCCAACCTTTGGACCAAACTCGTTCGTGAAATCATGGTTGCCGCCCGCAACGGTGCCGATCCCGATTCCAACTCGCGTTTACGTTTGGCACTTTTGAAAGCCCGTGCCGGTAACGTACCTAAGGACACCATTAAAAACGCCATCATGAAGGGTTCCGGACAACTCGAAGGCGTGAAGTTTGAAGAAGCTCGTTACGAAGGCTATGGCATCGGTGGTGCCGCTTTGATGATTGATGCTGCTACCGATAACAAAACTCGCACGGTCGCTGACGTTCGTCACATCTTAAGCAAAAACGGAGGCAATCTCGGCACCGAAGGCTCCGTTTCTTTCATGTTTAAGCACTGCGGTCAATTCTTCTTTGCTCCGGGCTCGGTGACCGAAGACGACGTGATGGGCGTTGCACTGGATGCCGGTGCCGATGACGTTATCGTTGACGAAGAAGGCGGCATTGAAGTCGTATGCGAACCGAACGCTTTTGAAGCCGTCAATGAGGCATTCGAAAAGGCCGGCATGAAGCCTGAAATGGCCGAAGTCACGATGAAGGCTTTAAATGAAACTGAATTAAGTGGCGAAGATGCCGAGCGTATGCAACGCTTAATCGACGCTCTTGAAGACTTGGACGATGTACAACAAGTCTATACCACGGCTGTTTTTGATTAATTTCTCTATTATCACAGGGGATTCCCATGAAAGTTCTTGTTGTTGGTAGCGGCGGTCGCGAACACGCCATCGCCTGGCGATTGGCTCAAGATGCTCGCGTGCAAACCGTTTTCGTTGCACCGGGCAATGCCGGTACTGCCTTAACGGCCAAACTCCAAAACGTTGAGAAAACCGATCTCAATGAGCTCGCTGATTTTGTCGTTGCCAATGACGTGGCTTTCACTGTGGTGGGGCCTGAGGCTCCTTTAGCGGCTGGCATTGTTGATCTTTTCCGTGCCCGAGATCTGAAAATTTTCGGGCCGACAAAAGCTGCCGCTCAACTTGAAAGCTCCAAGGACTTCGCCAAAGCCTTCATGAAACGCCACGCGATTCCGACCGCTGACTACGAAACATTCACCGATGCCAAAGCCGCTCACGACTATGTTGAACGCAAGGGTGCTCCGATTGTTATTAAAGCCGACGGTTTGGCAGCTGGCAAAGGCGTGATTGTGGCCATGGAATTGGCGCAAGCCCACGAAGCCATTGATCAAATGCTCGAAGGTAATGCTTTCGGTGATGCTGGTGCTCGCGTCGTGATTGAAGACTTTTTAACCGGCGAAGAAGCCAGTTTCATTGTAATGGTGGACGGTAACCACATTTTGCCCATGGCCTCCAGTCAAGACCATAAGCGCTTGTTGGACCGCGACATGGGGCCGAATACGGGCGGCATGGGGGCTTATTCCCCTGCTCCGATCGTCACGGCTGACATTCATGATCAAGTCATGCGTGAAATCATCCGTCCGACCGTGGATGGCATGGCCGCCGATGGCATCCCTTACACGGGTTTCTTGTATGCTGGGCTGATGATTGATCGCAATGCTGACGGCACGGCTAGTGTGAAAACACTTGAATTTAACTGCCGAATGGGCGATCCGGAAACGCAACCCATCATGAGCCGGCTGAGTTCTTCGTTAGTCGATTTGGTACAAGCTGCCATTGACGGTCGACTCGACGAAGTTCAGGCACAATGGGACAAGCGCGTAGCGCTCGGTGTCGTGTGTGCCGCACGTGGCTACCCGCAAAAGCCCGAAAAAGGTCAACTGATCACCACTTTGCCTGAAGACTCTGAGAGCTTACACGTGTTTCATGCTGGCACGAAAGCAACTGCTGAAGGCACCGTCACTAACGGCGGACGCGTGCTTTGTGTTGTCGGCTTGGGTGATGATGTACGCTCGGCAGCAGAAAAAGCTTATGAAGGCGTCAAAGCCGTACACTTTGACGGCATGCAATACCGCACCGACATTGGCTATCGAGCAATGAAATAATCCGTTTGACGGGCAAATGCTTCATGCATTTGCCCGCAAATCTCATGCGACTTGGTTTTTTCGGCGGCACATTTAATCCTGTTCATCTCGGTCACCTGCATTTAGCCGAGACTGCTTTGCACGCATTATCACTTGACCATTTGTACTGGTTACCTGCCAATCCGTGGCAAAAAGACCCAAAAGACATCTTGCCTGCACAAGAACGGGCAACCATGGTTGAGTTAGCCATAAAAAACATTGATCGCATGAGCGTTGATCGTCTTGAAATTGACAATGACGGTCCTTCATTTTCAATCGATACGGTGAAAACTCTCGCTTGCCGTTATCCCGATGATGAGCGCTTTTACCTCATGGGAGAGGATCAATGGGCGAATTTTCACACCTGGCGACATTGGCAAGACATTTTTGATTTTGTCACGCTCGTCGTATTTCGCAGAGAAAATAAAGACTTCAAAACCGAAGATGCTGTCGATCAATTTATTAAAGAACACCATAAAAAGGTGCTGTTTTTAGACTTAGACGCCGTTCCGATTTCATCCACGACACTGCGGGCCGCACTAGCCCGAAACGGTGTAACGGATTTGAATACGGCCCAGTGGCTTCCTGCCGATGTTGCGAAGTATCTTATGGATCATCCGTCATTGTTGGGTCGGCTAAGAGAAAACAGAGAACAAGCAAAAGACTGCTAAAATTTTTAATTAACCCTCATCTAACTATTGAGAATAAGATTTATGGACATTCGAAAATTACAACGTGTGATTGTCAACGCGCTTGAAGACGTCAAAGCTCAAGACATCGTCGTTTATAACACCAAACACCTGACAAGCGAATTCGAACGCGTGATCATTGCTACGGGCTCCTCAAACCGTCAAACCCGTGCATTGGGCCACAATGTAAGTCAAGAAGTCAAAAAAGCCGGTGGCGAGGTTCTGGGACTTGAAGGAACCGATACCGGCGAATGGGTTCTTGTTGACTGCGGAGCCGCTATCGTACACATTCTTCAACCGGCCATGCGTGAGTACTACAACCTTGAAGAAGTCTGGGGCGGCAAAAAGGTCAACATCAAATTAAATTCTGAGAAGACCGCACAGGAAGCAAGTGCCACAACCACCAAGCGTCCCCGCATCGTTCGCGGTAAGACTGTAAAGTTGGTCGATTGATGAAAATTACCATTGTGGCCGTCGGCCTTCGTCAGCCCGCTTGGGCGGATGCAGCAATTGAAGACTATCTGTCACGCTTTCCGAAAGACTGGAACGTCACCGTGAAGGCCGTTAAACCAGAATTGCGCGCAGGACAAAGTACTGCGCGCATCATGCAAACGGAAGCCGAGCGCATCTTAGCGGCCATTCCAACGGGCAGTCTCGTAATTGCCATGGATGAGCGAGGTAAAGATTTCACAACCGTGGACTTTGCAAAAAAAATTTCTGCTTGGCGTGATGCAGGCGAATCGCTTGCTTTTGTCATTGGCGGCGCCGATGGTCTTGATCCGGCCTTAAAGTCGCAAGCTCGCGCAATGATGAGACTGTCATCAATGACATTGCCGCATGCCATGGCCCGAGTTCTTTTAGTTGAACAGATCTATCGGGCTTTCAGCATCCTTAATAACCATCCCTATCACCGAGCCTAATCGAGTGCGACGCCCATGTCTTCGTTTTATCTTGCCTCCAAAAGTCCACGACGCAAAGAGCTGTTAGAGCAGCTCGGGCTGACTCCAACGGTGCTGGCCTTCAATGACCACACATTGAGAAATTTCGCCGGCGACGAGGAACAACTTCCTGCCGAGGCACCGGAAGACTATGTGATTCGCACGGCACGAGAAAAAATACTAAAGGCTCTCGCCCACATTAAAGAAAATGGCCTGCCCCCGATGCCCGTTCTGTCTGCCGATACGACTGTTATCTGCCAAGGGCGCATCTTAGGCAAACCTGACGATGCTCAAGAAGCTGCCGCTTTTCTTCGTTTGATGTCGGGCACACAACACGAAGTTCGTACAGCCGTATTCGTCGGCACTGATCCTCTTCATCTTCACTGGGCAGTGTCTGTTTCACGGGTTTACTTTAAACACCTGACTGAGGAAGAAATTCAAGCTTACGTGTCTTTGGCTGAGCCTTATGACAAAGCAGGCGGCTACGGCATACAGGGACTTGCCGGCGTTTTCGTTGAACACATTGAGGGGTCTTATACTGGCATTATGGGATTACCCATTTTTGAAACCTGTGCACTTTTAAAAGAATTTGGGATTGATTGTCTGAGAATTTCAACAAATGATCCGCACAATACCTAGTGCTTGAACGATAACTGATAGTCATTTCAGCTAAAATTAGGAGATTAACCCGTAGAGAGGCACACATGCTCGAACAGAAAGCCGGACGATTATTTTTAGTCACAGCACCCTCGGGTGCCGGAAAATCTTCGCTCGTGGCCGCGCTTTTGAAAGCCGACCCGACCGTGCATTTGTCGATTTCTCACACGACTCGTCAGCCTCGCCCTGGTGAAGTTGATGGTCGCGAATATCACTTTGTGACGATTGAGACGTTTGAGAAAATGCAGGCCGAAAGCGCTTTCCTAGAATGGGCTTATGTTCACGGCAACTACTACGGAACCTCCAAAGCGTGGATTCAAGAGCAATTAAGTCTTGGCCACGATGTACTTTTGGAAATTGACTGGCAAGGCGCGTTGCAAGTCAAGAAACTTTATCCTGATGTGCTTGGCATCTTCATCTTGCCGCCTTCTGTCGATGCGCTTCGTGCACGACTGAACAAGCGCGGTACGGACTCCGACGAAGTCATTGCCCGTCGCTTAGCAGGCGCTGGTGCAGAGATGGTTCATGCAGGGAAGTTTGACTACGTTATAATTAACGATGATTTTGAGCGCGCGACCGCAGATCTTATTTCCGTGGTGCGCGCTTCGCGTTTGACGTTTAAATCGCAAGCCATTCGCGAATCAGAGACGTTTGAACGCTTGGGCATCCCGCTGCAAGAATAATAGCGGCATGTTTTTATGACTTTTATTTTTTAAGAATTCTTATGGCTCCNNTGTTGAAGATTGTTTGAAAAAGATTCCCAACCGCTTTGAGTTGGTGTTGGCGGCAGCTCAACGCTCCCGTCAATTGTCCTCGGGTGCAGTCGCCCGCGTTGATGCTAAAGACAAGCCCACTGTGCTTGCTTTGCGTGAAATCGCTGCCGGCGCCATCGCCAAGGATGAAATGTTCAAACGAATCTCGTAATTGAACATATGAAGCGAAGATATCCGCTCGGATAACTTCGCTTTTTTTATCCGCCTAAAGCTCTCTCTCTCGGCTTAAATGGAGGATTTTGTATGGTACCGAATTTCTTTCAGCCAGGTTCGACCGATATCCTCGCCTCGATTCGACAAAGCGTTCTTAACAATGAACGCAAAGATTCCCTGCGTGTGCAACAAGACGAAGACGCCACGGAGTTACCTCTTGTGACGCCTCCCAAAAAGGCCGTTATTGCAACCGCAGCGTCGCTCATTGACATATGCTCCAAGTATATGTCTGCCAGTGATATTGAGCGCGTTAAAGAGGCCTACCGTTACGCCGATGATGCTCACTTGGGTCAAGTCAGAAAATCTGGCGAACCTTATATTACGCACCCAATTGCTGTGGCCAGTATTTTGGCTGAATGGCATTTAGACTGCGCTGCAGTTCAAGCAGGTCTCATGCATGACGTGCTCGAAGACACCGGTCATACAAAGACAGAACTGGCTAAACGCTTCGGAACAGTGACGGCAGAAATTGTCGACGGTGTATCTAAATTAGATAAACTCAAATTCTCATCCAACGAAATTGCTCAGGCTGAAAGCTTCAAAAAAATGCTTTTAGCCATGAGCAAGGATGTACGTGTGATTTTAGTTAAGCTCGCAGACCGCTTACACAACCTTCGCACACTCGGTGTTATGCGGCCCGAAAAGTGCCGCCGCATTGCCAAAGAAACGCTCGATATCTACGTGCCGATGGCGCATCATTTAGGCATCAATCATGCGTTCCGTGAGATGCAGGAATTGTGTCTGCAACACTACTATCCTCGTCGCTATGCGGTTCTTTACAAAGAGTTAGTGGCTGCACGAAAAAATCGCCGTCCGGCACTCGAAGAAATTCTCAATGACACCAAGCGAATGCTTGAACGCGCGAACATCAAAGGTCGAGTACTTGGTCGCGAAAAAACGTGCTACGGTATTTACACACAGATGCGTATCAAGAAACTTTCGTTTTCGGAAGTTTTCGACATCTATGGTTTCCGTGTCATTGTGACGACTCGTGAGGACTGCTACAGAACGCTCGGTGCCTTACACATGATGTATAAGCCCGTACAGTCACGCTTTAAAGATTTCATCGCCATTCCGAAAAGTAATGGTTATCAGGGCTTGCACACAACAGTGATCGGTCCTGCAGGTACTCCGGTGGAATTTCAAATCCGCACCGAAAAAATGAATGACATTGCCGAGCAAGGGATTTTGACTCACTGGCTCAATCGCGGCAATGAAAGTGACATTCAAACGCTCACGCATGCATGGTTGCAGTCATTGCTGGATTTGCAACAGCGTTCTTCCAATTCGAGCGAATTTTACGAAAACATCAAAGCCGATCTCTTCCCGGATCGTATTTATGTCTTCACACCGAAAGGCAAAATCATCTCACTGCCTCAAGACTGCACACCGGTGGACTTTGCCTACCAAATTCACACTGACGTAGGCAATCACGTCAAGCTCTGTCGCATTAACGGTCAACAGCGTGACATCGATACGGTGTTGCAAAACGGCGATCTTGTTGAAATCGTCACGAGTAGCCTCTCTCACCCCGATCCTCGGTGGTTAGGCTTTGTGCGCAGCGGTAAGGCCCGCGCTGAAGTTCGCCAATATTTACGCTCCTTGGATTTTGACGGTGCCGTTGCAATCGGCCGCAAACTTCTAGAAGAAGAGTGTGCTAAAGCCCTTGTTGACTGGGACAATATTCCTGACAAGATTTGGGAAGTGCTCATGAAAGAGCATGAAGCCGATTCCCGCGCCTCGCTGTATTCCATGGTCGGTTCCGGTAAAGCCAGTTTTGTGGTGATCGTGCACCGCCTGCAATCTCTCATGCAAGAAGACGCCGATAAGGCCATCCCCGCAAAGACTGATGGTGAAATTACCGTGACCGTTAACGGTGCCTTGCAACGTGCGCAAATTGCCCATTGCTGCCACCCGGTCTGGGGCGATGACATCTGTGCTTTTGAGCGCGCAGGTCACGGCTTAACAGTACACCGAGCCAGTTGCATGCACGCACAAGAAGGACGACGCAACAACGCAGAACGGTGGGAAGATGCCCAATGGGGTGAAAATGACTTCCAACACTTCATTGTCCCGGTGGATGTAAAAATCCAAGATGTGCGTACGGGCATTGCGCTTGCTGCACAAGCGGTTAGCCGCGAAGGCGCCTCTATTGTCGGGGTAAATATTCCTGACGACCTCAACGATCCCGAATTGCAACTGATGTTGCAAGTTGCCAACCGAATACAGCTGATGCGCGTCATGCGCTCTATTCGTCAGATGAATGGCATTAAGGATGTTCGTCGCAAATTTGAATCCACATTCTAATTTCTCTTTTCTAGCAAATACCTTCGGCCCAAACCGAAGGTATTTGTTATTGGGACAAAGCTCGTAGAAGACACGCTCTCGCCTATTGGGAATCCCTTAGATCGGATTCGTTTTTACAGGTACTCTTGCCTACAATCAAAGCACCTTATCTGTCCCCAATGCCCCTCAGTTTTTCAGAATCAAACTTTGCGCATGGAGACGTCATCAAAAAAAGGCATCGACTGTTAACACAAGGATTTTGCTTTTATGGCAACAACAACTCTTAATAATGCCGCTTGGAGCTCTCGCTTAGGTTTCATTCTCGCCTCGGCAAGTTCTGCCATCGGATTGGGTGCTATCTGGAAATTTCCCTTTTGGGCAGGAACAAACGGCGGTGCCGCTTTTATCGTACCGTTCTTAATCTTTACCTTCACAATCGGCGTGGTATTNNCGTGGATCGGCCGTGCACGCCCTAAAGCGCATTGGAGGTCCGGCGTTTGCCATCGTAGGAGGCATTGCCGTTTTAAATGCTTACATCATTCTGACTTACTACTCGGTTATTGGCGGCTGGTGCGTAGCCTATCTTATGGATTCTTTTGTCGGTGGCGTGGTCAACGGCGATGTCAAAGTACTTGAAGCACACTTTAATTATTTGGTTTCCAACGGCACCATCAACGTCTTTTTTATGTTCCTGTATTTAACAGCAACGTGTGCAGTGGTTGTCTTAGGTGTTGAAAAAGGGATTGAAAAGATTGCCAAATTCCTCATGCCGATGCTTTTTATTCTCATGATCTTTATCATCATTCGCAGTCTTATGATGCCGGGATCCTGGGAAGGCATGCAGTTCATGTTCTCGTTTAATTGGGAGCAAGTGTCAGCACGCACCATTCTTAATGCCATGGGCTTTACATTTTTCTCGCTTTCTCTGGGCGCAGGCATTATGGTGACCTACGGCTCGTATTTAAGCCAAAAGACCGACATCCCCAGCTCTTCTGTCTGGGTAGCATTTTTATCTACTCAAGCGNNCTGTTATGATTCTGCCCGCCGTCTTTGCTTTCGGCATGGATCCCGCATCCGGTCCTGGTTTAGTGTTCATCACGATCCCCATGATCTTCGAACACATGCCGATTGGTGAAGTGTTGGCCGTTGCCTTTTACGTCTGCTTATTTATCGCTGCCATCACAAGCTCTGTGTCCCTGCTTGAAGTCGTGGTTGCTTACCTGATTAACGAGTGGCATATGCGCCGACGTGCCGCCGTTGCTCTTTGCTGGGTAACGCTCTTTATTCTGGCCAGTATTCAAGCGCTCTCCTTTAGTTCTTTGTCAGAGATTCAATTCAACGGCATGTCGCTTTTTGATTTCTCTGATTACGTTTGCTCCAACATCCTGATGCCGATCGGTGGCCTCTGTATCGCGATATTGGCCGGCTGGTTAAGCTGGCCCGTAATGAAAGAGCAACTAACCGCAATTTCCCCACACTCAGCGATCACCATCGCTTGGATCCGATTGGCTATTACGGTTTTAGCCCCTGCTCTGGTTATAGTGGTCTTAGTGTCAAGTATTTAGTTCACCGAAAAAGCAGACCTAAGGCTTACCGTTGATTTGATATGATTGATGCAATCGCGAACCTGACTGCGATTCAGCGGTCAAGAACAGGAAAAAACAATTATGACAACGCGTAATACATGGACTTCCAGAATTGGCTTTGTACTTGCTTCTGCCGGCGCGGCTATCGGTTTGGGAGCCATCTGGAAATTCCCGTATCTTGTGGGTTCTAATGGCGGTTCAGCCTTTCTCTTCCCGTTCATCGTGCTCACTTTTACAGTGGGGATGATCTTGCTGATTGCGGAACTCACATTGGGTCGTGCCGGGGCCGGCTCCATCGTAACGGCTTTCCGTAAGCTCGGGGGCAAGAACTGGGGACGAGCTGGATACCTCGGTGTTGTCACCGGCTTTTTAGTGTTGAGTTTTTACTCGGCGATCGGCGGCTGGACCATTGCCTATTTTGTAAATGCTTGTCTTGGCTCAGGACTTGTGGCTGACCAAGCTCAATTAGGAGCTTACTTTAACGGTATTGCCGGCGATCCAGTGTTGGCTATCGGCTATCAGGCACTTTTTTTGATCATCACAGCCTGGGTTGTCGCTTATGGCGTCAGTAACGGCATTGAGCGCTTGTCAAAAATTCTCATGCCGACACTTTTCATTTTGATGCTTATTGTCATCATTCGTTCGCTCTTTTTGCCGGGCGCCGTTGATGGCTTAAGCTATCTTTTCGACTGGAATAGCGAAGCACTGACATTAGATTCACTACTGTCGGCCATGGGCTTTACGTTCTTCTCTCTTTGTTTGGGAAGCGGCTGTATGCTCACTTACGGCAGTTACCTCGACAGCAAAGTTGATCTCGTCAATTCCTCTTGTTGGATTGCATTTTTAACGATTCTGAGCTCTTTAATGGGCGCACTAATGGTCATGCCCGCCGTATTTGCCTTCGGTCTCGATCCTACCGCCGGTCCGGGTTTGACCTTTGTGACAATGCCGGTCATTTTTGCGCAACTGCCCTTTGGTAACCTATTTGCAATCGCCTTTTATGCTTGCTTATTAGTCGCAGCCATTACCAGCTCAGTGTCCATGCTTGAAATTGATGTTGCGTTCTTGCATGACGAATGGCACTGGTCACGTCCCAAAGCCGTTGTTGTTACGACGGTTGCTCTTTTATTTGTCGGTTCCTTCAGTGCACTTTCATTTGGACCTTTGGCAGATGCCAAATGGCTCGGTCGCACATTTTTTGATTGGGTCGACTACATCACCTCCAACATCTGTCTGCCTATCGGAGGTTTGATGGTGGCTGTTTTAGCCAGCTGGCTAGCCTGGGACCGCGTCAAGCCCTTTATTTCCGGGGAAGATGCTCCGAATCGCTCGGAGAACTTCTACAAAGTATTGCGTTGGAGCATCGCTATTTTCTGCCCCATTCTCGTCATTACGGTTTTGGTCACAGGTATCTAATCTGCACTCAATCAAAGCAGGCCGCCAACAGAGCGGCCTCAGATCGTTGACAAAGCCCGA
>DCTK01000097.1:0-1218 GCA_002329575.1 Sutterella sp. UBA1442
TTATGCATGGGCAGGTTTTGGTGCCGCGTTCGGTCCCGTGATTTTGATTTCGCTTTGGTGGAAACGCATGACCCGAAACGGTGCATTGGCTGGCATGATTACCGGTGCCGTCACAGTCTTGGTGTGGAATCACTTTGCTTGGTTCGAGCTTTATGAAATCCTGCCGGGCTTTGTCTTCGCAAGCATTGCCATCTTCGTAGTGAGCTTGATGGATAAAGAGCCTCAAGCCTCGATTATCGAGCGCCATGATTTGGTCGTTGAAGTGGTTAAGGGCCGATTGACTGAAGCATCAAACAGTTAGTCAGAAAATTGGACTGTCATTAACAGGCAAAAAGCGCTACTGCTTTTTGCCTGTTTTTCTTTGCTTGCGAGCATACGCACGAGTACCCCATTCAGGCGAGAGCGCGTAACAACTTATCGGCCGGCATAAAATTGGTCGTCGTTGGTCATGCTAATGCGATGAGTCTTTTCTGACAAAAAGTCATCGGGAACTTCTACGATACCCAAAATCCATCCTTTGAAATCCCCTTGCTTTTCGATATCCTCTAATTTCGAAGGTAATGGGATCTCATGACCATCGTCAAGTTCGACTTCAATCCAACCGGCAATGGCTTCCTTTGCATTTTCGTATGCAAGATCAAGTGTGTCACCAGCAGAATAGCAACCTGGCAAGTCGGGCACAACAACGCCGTATGCATGTGTTTCATCATCCACTTCTATAGCAATAGGGTATTTCATTCAAACCTCCAGTCGTCGAGCATAGGCGCGCACGCCTCGCTCAGGAGAGAGAGCCTGCAGAAGAGACTTATCGGCAGGAACGGATGCTGTAGTCATCAACGATACGAGGATTTCCGCCGAGCGAGCCGAAAAGCTCAATCCGCGAGAACCTAAACCTGCACACACCCAAAGACCTTTTTGCTCCATGCCGGAGAAATCAAAGCGAGAAGGTTGTGCTTTATGCGCTTCTAACCACGCAGCTTCGTCGCATGCTGGACCCACGGCAGGAAGGCGTCCGAGACCGGCCGCACGCACGCCTTGATAGTTGCCTGTAACGACTACATCGGGCGGATCAATTAATAACGAGGAGAGCTTTTGCAGATTGTCTTCATGCGCGGTAGTCTCTTCCCACAGTTCTGTATCAGGCAATTCATAAGTAGCGCCCACCGAAACGTAGCCATCATCCATCCGAGTTATGTAACCTTCACCGCTTACGGGCAT
>DCTK01000097.1:1229-2987 GCA_002329575.1 Sutterella sp. UBA1442
GGCTCCAGTCCCAAATGCGGTGAATGAGCCAATTGCGCACTGTGATTGGCCGCACAGATCACAACGTCCTCGGCCTCATCAATGACTTCGCCCATGGCGCCTCTAAGTAGCCACCCAGCCTGGGTCTTCTGAACAGCAACAACCGACGTATTGCCGCGATAGGGAACCGCAGCCACTTCCATTAATGTGCGACAAAGAGCGCCCGCGCGAACCATGCCGGCTTTGTGAAAAAGCCACCCTCCACGTCGCAATTCGAGTCCAGCTGCAAGACCTGCTGACTTAGCATCTAAAAGTTCAGCGTAGGAGGCCGGTAACGCAAAGGGAAGATTTTTTCCTCGGGCGTCACACCAACTCTTATAGATCTCATCGGAGTGGGCCATTTGCAGGCAACCTGTGGGAGAAAACAGCGTCTTTCCCGTTTTAGCCTCAAGAATGTCGATCAACGACCGCGTTGCCAAAAAACCTTCTCGGGATAAACGCGAAAGTAAATTGTCATCACGACTGTAGTGCGGATGCAAAATACCCCAACACAAAGCACTGGCCCCGGCGCCTGGTACAACTGCCTCATCGACAACGCGTACACGTACTCCGGCTTGAGCCAATTGATAGGCAACATTAGCACCTGCAAGTCCCGCACCGACAACAACGACGTCTTTAACCTGACGTAAAGTCTCTTTATTGCGCTTAGCAGTCATCACGCCCCAAAGGCGCTCTCTTTTTTGCCCGAAACCTTTCTTCTTCTCAATAGAAAAGCCGGCTGAAGATAAGACGTCTCGAACGCTGCCTCTCGTGCACCATGTGCTCACCGTGGCGCCCTCCGAGGCATAACGCGCAAGGGTTCTTAAAAGTTTCTCGGACCACATCTGAGGGTTTTTCGCAGGCGAAAAGCCGTCCAAGAAAAGCGCATCGTATCTGAGGGGTAATTTGGGAGCAATGAACTCTGAATCATGAAAAACGAGCGTTAAACGCACGCGTCCTTCATCAAAATACAGGGTGTGAAAACCCGGCAAACAATCCGGCCACTGAGTGGATAATTCATGGGCTTCTTGGGCGAGTTCGGGAGTGGCAAACTGCACAAGTTCTTGAGCTGAGACAGGATAACGCTCAATGGAAACATAATCCAACCTTTTACATTGCCCCGGCGCTTTCCTCCAAGCGGCAAGCGTTGCCAGAAAGTTCGTCCCCAGGCCGAACCCGTTTTCTAAAATCGTAAATTGCGCTTTTTGTTGCCAGCGCTCACAGACAGCCCCGTCGGCCAAAAACACGGCCATTGCCTGCCCGTAAGCACCGCTTCGCGTCGCATAGATATCGNNCCGTCTTCAAGCGACACTTGCGCAGGGACAATCGTGGGTTCTTTGGGCGATTCAGGCAACGGTCTTCTCCAAACATACTGAGTATCACCGCATTTTAGCTCACGTTACCTGCATCTCCTTCTTTCAGAGCCATCTATTTGTTCTACAATACGAAGTTTGTTTTTAAGTTCGTTGCATTATTTTCATGACCACACTGAATGACTTACCGATCGGACAAACTGCCACAATTGACTCCGTAGGCGGCACAGGAGCGCTGCGCCAGCATCTGCTTGACATGGGGCTTGTCACCGGCACAGCCGTCACCATGGTCAAACNNGGCACCGTTGGGCGATCCGATCGAAGTGCGAGTCAGAAGCTATGAATTAACGCTTCGTCAGTCTGAAGCCAGTGAAATCATCGTCACAGACTTTCGCGATAATGAACCTACAGAGCTCGAACACACCTC
>DCTK01000041.1 GCA_002329575.1 Sutterella sp. UBA1442
CAAGCGTTGGGCATGGAACTCTTTAAGGCAAAGAGTGCCGTGGCCGGTGTTCCCGTGCGCAACCTCATTTTCCGTGACTTTAAGGACTTCAGCATGAACGGCGCCAAAGTGGGTGTCGGTCAGCTTGAACTCGTGAGCCTTGATCTCGTGGCCGACATTAAGGCTGAGATTGAAGCCGAGCTTGCCAAGGTGAAGGCCGAAGANNCACACCGCCATGTTGCTCTTGACCGACATCATGAAAGAAGGTAGTGAACTTTTGATGGCAAGCGACGACGCTGCCAAGATTGCCCGTGCATTCGGTCACTGCGAATGCGAGCTCGAGAAGGGTAACTTGTGGCTTGACGGTGTCATGAGCCGTAAAAAGCAAGTGGTGCCGGCGTTAGAAGCTGCTTTTCGCGGTTAATCAACGCGATTAACGAAGAGTAAAACAAAGCGTCCGGCAGGCTTTCGAGTTTGGCCGGACGTTTGCATTTAGGGCTTCATTAAATGACGATCTACATTCACGCTCTGGCGTTTCGCAAAGACGACCCCGAGCGCAACGTGCGGGCCATTGCACAAAGCGCACGCGCCAAGTCCATGAAAGCGGGCGACGTGATGCTTTTACCTTTCCAGGCACTCACAGGCACCGTGCAATCGTATTGGCAGTGCGCTGAGCACAATCGAGTCCGAAACGAGCAGTGGTTGGAAAAGCTTGCGAGCTACACAAAAGCCACCGGTGTGCGCATTTTGCTGCCGGCGGTGCTCAGTGAAGGCGTGGGGGTCGTGGATATTCAAGACGGTCACCTGGGAACGGTGGCAGCGGTTGCCACTGAAGGCGGGCTTTGGATGAAAGCTACGGAGAGCGGCTTGGACTACGATGTTTTTTTCCGCAGCGCCGCTTTTGGTGAGCCGTGTGATATTCCGAGTGCGTCTAACCTAATTGTTGTCGATGGCCAGGGCTTTAACGAAGGCCGTGTTTATTTAGGGGCTTCCAAAGTTGTGAAGTCCGGACGCATGCGTGCCAACTTCCTTTTACCTCAAGCACCTTTTACACCTCAAGAAGGCTCTGTTGCTTGGTTAGATGATCATCATTTGCGCTTTGCTGCCATGCAGGCTTCACTTCGCTTTTATATGGCCGAGTGTGGCTTTGAGCGAGTGACAATCGGTTTGTCAGGGGGCTTGGATAGTGCCGTTGTGTGCGCAGTGGCGGTGAGCGTTTTAGGTGCCGATAAGGTCAATGCCTATGTGCTGCCTTCACAATTTACAAGTGATGAAAGTCGCCGTGACGCACAAGCTTTGGCAGACAATTTGGGTATTAAGTTGCATGAAATTGACATCATGCCCACGGTGACCACGGTTAATGATTGCTTGCAACCGTCCATTCCTTACTGGGCAGATCAAAGCCTCATGTATGAAAACCTTCAGGCTCGAGTGCGGGGTTTGATGCTGATGTCACTGAGTAACGCCGATGGGTCGTTAGTGATCAATACGGGCAATAAAAGTGAGCTTGCCGTCGGTTACTGTACGTTATACGGCGACATGGTGGGAGGCATTGCGCTTTTGGCCGATGTCTATAAGAGCGACCTTTATCGCATGTGTGAAAGTGTCGCTTGGCTTCGTGAGAGAATTCCAGCCAATATTCTCAAAAAGGCGCCGACCGCAGAACTTCGAAGCAACCAAAAAGACGAAGACTCGTTGCCGTCCTATGAAACGCTTGATGCCGTCCTTAAAGATTTATTTGAAGGCGGCATGAACGGTAAACAACTTCGTAAAAAGCACGGTTCAGCATTAGCCGTGAGGGTGTGTAAACTCGTCATGCGTGCACGCTTTAAGCACCTGCAGGCACCGATGGGAGTGATCATGAGCCCCGTGCCCGTTAAAGCGTTACCGATCAGTTTTTATGAAGGGCTTTTGCCCAAAGAGCTCTAAGGAGAGTCAATCGTGAAGCAAGTCGTAGCCATTATCAAACCGTTTAAACTCGATGACGTGCGTGAGGCACTGTCTGACGTGGGAGTGCAAGGGCTGACCGTGACTGAAGTCAAGGGATTCGGTCGTCAAAAAGGACACTCGGAACTTTACCGCGGCGCTGAATACATGGTGGACTTTTTGCCCAAGGTGAAGATTGAAGCCGTGATGAGCGAAGAGCTTTTGGATCAAGCCATCGATGCCATCCTTAAAGCAGCTCGTACGGGTAAAGTAGGTGACGGAAAGATTTTTGTGTTCGATGTTGAGCAGGTGATTCGTATTCGCACCGGTGAAACCGATGAGGCGGCCGTTTGATTATTGCTCTTTGCAATACAAGCTACTAGCGATGCCTTTGTGCGAGTTGAATATTTGATTTTTCATAAGGCTCAAAGTGTGAGGCAGGTTAAATCCTGCCTCATACTAACTGAAAGAAGTTTGATTTTTGTCAGAAACTCTTTTTCTTAATATCGATAAACTCCCTCGTACTGTTGCTATTAATTGAATTTTGGGTTTGATCGATTTTTCGGGTTTTGAAAGCGATTTCGGGTTGATAGCGTAGAGACGGGTAAAACACAGCGTGCAACAGTCAAGCGTTTTCCATTTCTGCTGTGATGAGTTCCCATCGCATACTTCATCCATAGAACCGCAATTGTCTTTGCTCTCGAAAAGTCCTGGAGAAAGATGATGATGGGCCAAAAAGATCTATTCGTTCAAGCGGCTTTTTACTGTACACCGATCTATGCACGCGTTTTAGTTCGTCCGATAAAGTCTTGTGTTGAGGCGCCCGAAGACCGCTCTTGGCGAGAGGTCAATGATGATCTCTTGCGCGCAATTCCTTCCACGACATTACTGCATTTGGTCTCCGTTCAACTAACACGGGAAATGAGCACCATTGCGCTTGAAAACATCAACGGTTGGGTCTTGCACGCAACGCGTGCTGCAAAAGCTAGAGACGCATTGATGAAAGCGGCTGAACGATTTGTCATGATTCGAGACGGCGTTTTTAAAACGGAATTAACCGCAGCCCTTAAAGCACTATTGGTGAGAAAGCCTTTGTACAAAAGTTGCTTAAGTGATAAAGAGTCGTTCGATGAAGCCGTCAGAGACATCATCGATCGTACGTTAGCAACGGTGCGCTTTCACTGGGAAATCGGTTTATATGCCAATGCCGATGCCAGGGCACTGGCCGTGCGGGCATTGTCACTTTTGCATGCCACGTTAGCCGAACGGGTGGTGATGTATACGAACGAGCGATCGATCATGATGCCTGCGCGCTTTAAGTTTTATCGAGAGCTTTATGATCGCTTGGGGCAATTTAGAGGGATTGACGCCAGGGTCAATCAAGCGGTTGATGCGTTGTCCTCTGCCGTTGCGCTTTTTCCTTCTGACGGACGAGCATTGTACGGGTCGGCCTTGGATCAATTCTGGTCCATTTGTACCGATTTAATCGATTCATTAAATGACCAACTTCAAGATGATTTTGCTCAGGACATGGGCGTTTTTGAAGATTTTGATGACCAAATGAATGTGTTTGAAAACGATACGATGGATACCCTTGTCGTGCTTGATCAGATTGATGCATTGATGTGTTTGCAATTGCAAAATTGATATGAGATAAATACTCGATAATCTGTGAAAAAATTGTATAAATGTGTTGTGAAAAAAGCGTCAAAATGTTATTAATAAAGTTGGCTTATTAGTAATTACACATAACAAAAAATAAAACGTTGAATAGTCATGATTGAACTTAGTCAAGATTTTGCCCATGAAAGCGTAATAGGTGTCGGTCATCATCGCGTGTGTTTTATTCATCCCCATGATTCTCGTTTATGCATCAAGGTTGTCTATAACCACTGTGATACTGCTGACCAAGAGCTTGCCCGGGAGCTGAAGTACTACGCACATTTGCAACGAACGCTTAAAGACTGGCGGGGATTGGCAAAGTTTCACGGTAAAGTTGAAACCAATATGGGCGTGGGCTACGTGTACGACCGTATACTTGATTTTGATATGAGTAGCTCAAAAACTTTGGAGCAATGCTTTACGCTTAACAATATCCAAAGAACAGCAGAGGAAATGCAGATTGTTCTGACAAAACTTAAACAGTATTTGTCAGAAAATAAAGTCGTGACAATGTCTATCAAGCCTTACAACATTTTGTGTCAACGAGTCAGTGAATCAGAGGTTTTTCCCGTGATTTGTGACAATATTGGCTCGGCAACACTGATTCCTTTAGAGATGTATTCAAGTTGGTTTTACCGACAGAAATTAGAAAGAATCTGGAATCGTTTTGAAAAAGATCCATTGGTCCAAGCTATGTACGAGGTATTGAGAAAAAAGAACTTGTCGAAGTCAAAGTAGAAAGCGGCCTTGTTAAAAATATTTTCATTAGGTCTTGCATTTTCAAAATCGGCTTGCTAATATACGCACTTCGCAACAGGCACGTAGCTCAGTTGGTTAGAGCATCACCTTGACATGGTGGGGGTCGTTGGTTCGAATCCAATCGTGCCTACCAAAATTCTGTGCGAGAGGGATCTGAGGTTTCAGGTCCCTTTTGTTTTATCCAAAAGATTTTTCAAAAGAGTCTTAGTCTTCAACGAAGGCGTCAGTCCGGGCAGACTTAATGGCGGGCAATAGCGTCGAGAGTAAAAGCAAAATTGCGGCAACAAGTAGCGCGCAAGAAATCGGGCTTGTGAAAAACACCGTTGCATCGCCTCGGGCCAAAAGCATTGCACGGCGCAAGTTTTCTTCCATCATCGGTCCCAAGACAAAACCCAAAATGAGCGGAGCGGGTTCTGCACGCAAGTGATAAAAAACGTAGCCAAGAATCGCAAAAGCGACCATCGTCACCAAGTCATAGACGTTGTAGTTAATGGAATAAACCCCGATTGAGCAAATGGCCAAAATCATTGGAAACATCCAACGATAGGGAATTCGCAACATCTGTACCCAAAGACCGGCTAAGGGCAAATTGAGAATCACGAGAAAGAAGTTGCCGACCCACATTGAGACAATTAAGCCCCAAAAGAGCTCCGGATTGGTATCGATGACTTGTGGACCCGGGGTGATGTTTTGAATAATCAAGGCACCCATTAAAAGCGCCATCACGGCGTTTGATGGAATACCCAGCGTGAGCATCGGGATAAAGCTTGTTTGAGCGCCTGCGTTGTTAGCGGCTTCTGGTGCAGCCACGGCTCTTAAATTACCTTCCCCAACCGGAGTTTCATCAGGACTTTGTCTCGGGAGGCGCTTTTCAACGCTATAGGCCGCAAAAGCAGACAGTAATGCACCACCGCCTGGCAAGAGCCCTAAAAGGCTACCTAAAACCGTACCACGAGCAATAGCGGGTGTTGAGTTTTTAATATCCTTGCGCGTTGGCCACGGAGAGTCAATGCGAGCACACGCCGTTTGAGGGGAGACTCGCATGGCTTGAAGGTTTTTAAGAATTTCAGCGACGCCGTAAAAACCCATGGAAATAACGGCAAAATCGATACCATCCTGAAGCGTTAAGGTATTAAGCGTAAAGCGCAACTCTCCGGACTGAATATCAGTGCCGACTAAGCCTAATAAAAGCCCCGTGATCACCATGGCAAAGGCTTTCAGGATGTCTCCGTTGGAAAGCACTACGGCACCAACTAAACCTAACACCATGAGGCTGAAGTATTCCGTTGCACCAAATAAAAGGGCCACATCGGCCAAGTAGGGTGCAGCCACAGCGATCAAAAGTGTTGCGGCAGTACCTGCAATGAAACTTGCAACGGCTGCCACGCCCAAAGCACTGCCGGCTCGACCCTTGCGAGCGAGTTTGTTGCCGTCAATNNAGAGGCCTCTCCGGGAATGTTCATTAAGATCGCAGTCGTGGAGCCCCCATATTGGCTACCGTAGTAGATGCCCGCAAGCATAATCACGGCTGCGGTTGGATCAAGCGAATAAGTGATGGGTAGCAATAATGCGAGCGTAGCAACGGGTCCGAGCCCGGGCAACACACCGACAAGAGTGCCTATCAAAACGCCTAAAAAACAGTACGCAATGTTCGTGAGCGAAAGCGCTGCGACTAGACCCACCGAAAGATTAGTCAGAAGATTCACTATGCTCCTCCCCAAGAAGGCAATAGTGCAATCTCCAAATCCAAGGCCCCGATAAAGATGATCGCAATGATGGTGTTAATAGCCACAATGAGCGCTAGCGTTTCTTTAAGACTCGGACGGTCATTGGCCAGACACGCAATGCCGACCATAAGGCTCATGGCAATGAGAAGACCAAACTGAAGAGTGGCAGCAAAGGCAAGTACTGCTACACACAAAATAAAGAGGCGCTTGAGGTCAAATTGATAAAGAGGCTCCCGTTTCTTTTTAGGGGTTAAAGAACCCTTAAGGCTGATAAGGGCTCCTAAAACCATTAAAAGAATGCCTAAAAGGCGAGGGAAATACCCGGCAGCCATTCGGGTAGCGGTGCCTAACTCCAAATCACCGGCTAAGGCGACAAAAGTGCCACCGATTGCCATAAAGAAGAGTCCTGCCACAGTATCTCGGGCAAAGCGAAGCGTAACCATAGGCTAAGAGGTTAGTTTGAGTGCTCGAAGCAACATTTGGTACTTCTTTTGCTCACCGGCAATCCAGATATCAAAGGCTTTCGGATGNNAAAAGGCTTTCGAGTCCAAAATGGCTGTTGAGCCGCTGGCAAGCAAGAATTTTTGCTGGTTTTCGCTCTCTAACAACGCTTTTTCAATGTCATTGAAGATGCCTCGACGAATTTCATCGGGGGTTGCCGATGGCGCAATAAGGCCAAACCAGGTTGAGATATCACAATCGATACCTAGCGAAGAAAGACTGGGAGCCGGAACACTGTTGTCAGGGTCGCTAACGGTTTGGGCTAAAGCGACAAGTCGGCCATCAGAGACCGCGGCTTTGGCACTGGCCCAATTGTCAAACATGAGATCGGTTTCTCCGGCCAAAACAGATAGTTGTGCAGCCGCTGCTCCGGCAAACGCAATGTGCTCTGTACGGTAGCCTTGGTTGGATAAGACTTCACCGATGATGTGACCTGCAGATCCGTTGCCGCCCGAAGCGGCATTGAGTTTGCCCGGATTTTGGCGGATGTAGTCAAGGAGCTCTTGGAGAGTCTTAACGCCCAACTTCTGCATGGTTTGTGGCGTCATCACTAATACATTCGGCACATCGCTTAATAGACAAACGCCTGCAAAATCATTCGGTTGATAGGGGAGATTGTCCCGAATCCAAGGGTTAACAGCTAAAGTGGCCACTGCACCCATCGCTAAAGTTTGACCATCGGGTTCGGATTCTTTTAGTGCCAATAGACCTCTGGCACCGGCCGCTCCGGGTCGATTTTCTACGATGACTTTGCCCCGCAGAGGTTGAAGCATTTCGGCTACAACGCGAGCCGTTGCGTCCAAGGGACCGCCAGCCGGATAGGGCACAATAATGCGCAAGCTTTTATTTGTGCGTGCAGAAGATACCGCGGGACTTAAAAGTCCCCAAGCAGCTAAAGACAATAAAAGATTGCGACGGTTGATCATGGCGATTTCTCAAAAATTTCTCGTATTGTAACGACCGTAAATCCCTTGGGTGAAACTAACGTTGACAGGGGACGATTAAAAGTTTAATTTTAAAGCAATCAAGTTAAGGCTTAGGGAGCCATGGATTCTCTTACCCTCGTTGACTTTTTTGCTACTGCCGCAGGTGCCCAGTTGCGTCGTTGGGAGGCAACACAAGCTGATGCATTGTTATCTCTTGAAACCGGAGAGACAGCTTTGCAACTCGGTGTGCCTTATGGTCAGGTGTTGCGAAGTGCAAGCCACGAAATCAAAATCTATGGTGCTCACGCGGATGAAAATAGCGAAAGTCTTAAACCGGCACTTAAACTTTGCTTTGATCAACTCCCTTTTAGAGAAGCCACTTTTGATTTAGTGGTGTGTGTTCATGCGCATGAACGCACCGGTGAGAAATTTTTCGAAGAAGCGTTTCGAGTTTTGGCCCCTGAAGGCAGGCTTGTTATTTTCGGGATTAATCCTTGGGGCCCATGGTGGTTGCGCAGAAAGGAAAAACTCATTGATAAAGAAGAAATATTTGTGCCGTTGAGTGTCTCTAAGATTAAAACCCTGTGTTCGAAATACGGCACGATTGATCGAGGACGTTTCGGTGTCTATAGCCCGTCTTTAAATGATAATCCCTGTGCCTTGGCGCGCTGGGGATGGTGCGAGAAGGCTGGAGACAGATGGTGGCCGGCTTTGGCAAATGCCTTTATGTTAAGTGCCGTGAAGCGCAATGCATCTCCTAAGGCCGTAGGAAAGATTATCGACAAAGAAGCACTTTTAGGCTCTTGGCATGGTGCTCCCGTGACCTCTCACATGTCGGGAAAATGATCTAAAAATCAGAGCATCACAGACGCTTGCCACAGCTTTTAGAAAATCCTTAAGATTAAGACTTTGATTTAATCCATTTCTATTGATCTCATGAGTGAAGAACGACTTCTAAAAATTTGGACTGACGGTGCATGCAAAGGTAATCCCGGGCCCGGAGGTTGGGGCGTGTTTATGCGCTGGGGCGACAGGACTAACGAGATGTGCGGTGGAGAGACCTCTACCACCAATAACCGCATGGAACTGATGGCTGTGATTGAGGCACTTCGTGCGATCAAGCGTCCCGTGCCCATGACCATCTTTTTAGACAGCCAATATGTACGAAACGGTATTGAGAAGTGGTTGGACGGCTGGAAGAAAAAAGGCTGGAAGACCGCATCGGGCTCTGCCGTGAAAAATGTGGATCTTTGGCAGGCCTTGGATGACTTAATTCAAAAGCATGATATTGAGTGGGAATGGGTCAAAGGCCACGCCGGTATTGAAGGCAATGAAAAAGCCGATGAGTTGGCCAATCGTGGCGTTCCGCAGTCTTAAAGGAGAAGGACATGGCTCAAGCTAAACGCCAAGTCGCATTAGATACCGAAACGACCGGTATGGATTGCAAAAACGGCCACCGTTTGATTTCCATCGGTTGCGTTGAAATTGTTAATCGATCCATTACAAAGCGCGAGTTTTCCGCTCTCTTAAATCCCGAGCGTGAAGTCGATGAAGAGGCGGCACTTAAACACGGCTACACCTGGCAAAGTCTTCAAGGACAACCTTACTTTGTCGATGTGGTCGATGATTTTCTCGCGTTCATCAAGTCTTCCGAGCTTCTGATTCATAACGCAGACTTCGACGTCGGCTTTTTGGATATGGAGCTTGAGAAGGTCGGTAAAGGGCCTCTATCTCAATATTGTGACGGCATTGTGGATACTTTGGCGCTAGCGCGTGCTTTACGCCCCGGGCAAAGAAGTAATTTGGATGCGTTGTGTTCAGCCTATGGGGTCGACAATACCGATCGTACGTTGCACGGCGCTTTAATTGACGCACAACTTTTGGCTCAAGTGTACTTGGCCATGACGCGCGGTCAGGAAACGCTCGATATCACAACTGTTGATACTACAAGTCTTCCGCCGATGCCCGATGTCTCAAGACTTCGAGTGCTAAGAGCATCGGAAGCCTCCGTGGAAGCCCATCGCCAAATGCTTGCCCAAATCGATAAAAAGAGTAAGGGTGCTACCGTTTGGAAGGAAAACGAGTAAACGTGTCTGATTGTCAAAGAGACGTTATCGTTTTTCCGTAATTATGTGATATTCGTTAAGAATCGTTTCCAATTAGCAGAATTACCGAAGTGAGAGTGTATCTCGTTCTGTAATATTGGTGCATCTAGCAAAAATCTGGAAGCGAGAGATGAAGAAAAGTCTTTTCGGTGCGTTGGTGCTTGTCTCAGCGCTTGCCGTTATGAGCGGCTGTTCTGACAAAAATGCGACAACGCAGGGCAAGCCTGTAGAGGTGGCAACAATGGCCGTTACACCAGTGACGGCTATTCGTTGGGTGGATACCTTCGGTCAGACTGAAGGCGCAGAGGAGGTTGAAGTAAGAGCCCAAGTGGGTGGCGTCTTACGCGCACTGAATTTCAAAGAAGGCGAAACGGTCAAAGCCGGTCAAACGCTTTTTGAAATTGAAAAAGATCCCTACGAAGCCTCGTTGCGTCAAGCTAAAGCTCAAACTCGTCAAGCCCAAGCAGAACTCGTCAAAGCCCAACGGGACTATCGAAGAGCTTCCGAACTTATCAAGGTCAATGCTGTCAGTCGTCAAGAATATGACGATGCCAAAACCTCACTTTCTGTGGCACAAAGCGCTTTAGCGTTGGCTCAAGCTCAAGAAAAAAATGCCGCCATTGATCTTGAGCATGCAATGGTTCCGGCGCCGGTCTCAGGTATTGCCGGCAAAAGTGAAGTCAATGTGGGGTCTCTCGTCACAGCAGGAACCACACTTTTAACTACCATCACGCAACCGCAATCGCTTCGAGTCACATTTGCAATTAGCGACAGTGAATTGTCGAATGCCAAACTGACAAAAGACAATCTCGTTCGCGTTTTTTATCCCAATTCCAAAGAATTTATTCCGGCTCGCTTGGACTACATTGCCGGTCAAGTCGACGCGGATCGGGGAACGCTACGACTAAGAGCAATATTGCCGGAAACCGATCGCCTGTGGCCGGGACAATATGTCTCAGTGCGCATCATGATGGGAGAGCACAAAAACGCGTTCTTGGTTCCTCAGGGGATTGTGAAGCAAAAAGCTGACGGAACTTACGCCGTTTATGTTTATGACAATGGTGTCGCCCGTGAACGCAGTGTTTTGTTAGGCAACTGGGAAGGCAAAGACTGGGTAGTAACTTCAGGGCTTAAAGCCGGTGATGAGGTAATTATTAATCAAATCATGAGGTTAAGAGACGGTATTCAAGTAACGAAAGCTGAGCCTCAAAAGGTTGAAACTGCCTCAGCGACAAACGCTCAAACTGAGGCTCCTGCCAAGTAACGGGTAAGTATCATGCTTTCGCAAATCTGTATCCGTCGCCCGATTCTGGCCTCCGTCATGTCGATTTTGATCGTCTTGGCGGGGTTGGTCGCTGTTCGTATTTTGCCTTTATCGCAATACCCGGATATTTCACCTCCGTCAGTTTCAATTTCAACGTCTTACGAAGGTGCTGATGCATTAACGTTGGCTAGAACGATTGCTGCACCTATCGAAGATCAGCTCTCGGGCGTTGAAGGTCTTCAGTACTACACTACGTCCATTCGTTCCAACGGTGACGTACGCATTTCTTGTACGTTCGAAGTGGGCACGGATCCCAATGACGCCATGCTTGAAATCAACAACCGTGTGAGAACGGTTGAAAGACGATTGCCGGAAACCGTGCGTCAAAATGGGGTCTCTGTCAGAAAGCGCTCCGAAGAAACACTGTTACTCATGGTGTTGACTTCACCTGATCATTCAATGAACACCACACAGTTGGCTGACTACGCAACGATCAATATGGTCGATGACTTAAAGCGTATTCCGGGCGTGGGTGACGTGAGCGTTTTCGGTAACGTGCAAGGCGCTATGCGCATCTGGTTAAACCCTGACAAGATGGCGCTTCTGGGGGTGACGGTCAATGACGTTAAAGATGCGGTTGAAATTCAAAATGAACAATATGCTGCCGGTCGTGTTGGGGCTGCACCAACGGTAAAAGACCAACAACTCTTCTATACGGTAACGACCCGCGGTCAACTTTTAACGGTTGAAGAATTCGGCAATATTACGATTCGCTCCGATGGCCCTGACGGCATCATTCGTTTGAAAGACATTGCCCGAGTCGAAGTTGGTAAGAGAAGTTATGACTCTTATAACCTCTTAAATGGTGAACCGGCTATTACCATTGCCGTTTACCTTCAAACGGGTGCTAACGCTGTTAGCACCGCCACGGCGGTTAAGGAAGAAATTGATCGCTTGGCAGCGCACTACCCGGAAGGTCGTGTAACGCATACGATCACGGACGACACGACAGAATTCGTGCTCGCCTCTTTAAATGAAGTGGGTAAAACGCTTCTTGAAGCTGGTCTTCTTGTGTTGATCGTTGTTTACGTGTTCCTACAGAGCTGGCGTGCCACGATTATTCCGATGGTCGCTGTCCCCGTGTCTTTGATTGGCACGATGGTGGGGTTGTGGCTCTTTGACTTTTCCCTGAATACCATGACGCTTTTTGCCATGACACTGGCCATCGGTATTGTGGTCGATGATGCCATTGTGGTGCTTGAAAATGTCGAGCGCATTATGGTCAGTGAAAATGTCAGTCCTAAGGTAGCTGCAAAACGCGCCATGAAAGAAGTGGCGGGCGCATTGGTCGCCATTGTTTTGGTGCTCTCTGCCGTATTTGTGCCGGTTGCCTTCTTAAGCGGCATGGCAGGCGAACTCTATCGTCAATTCGCCGTGACAATTACGATCTCGGTGGCCATTTCCGGTTTTGTCGCCTTGACGTTAACGCCTGCATTGTGCGCCATCATGCTTAAAAAACGCGAAGGCGATCCTGCTAAGCCCTTCCAACGCTTCAATGTCGGTTTGGGTCGAGTGACGAGAGTGTTCCAACGTTGTGTGGGTACGGCTTTGCATTACAGGGTCATCAGTGGTGTGGTGCTTTTGGCAGTACTTGCTTCTTGTTGGTTCATGTTGCAAGTGACGCCCACGTCATTTGTGCCTCGCGAAGACCAAGGTATTGTGCGCGTGAGTTTGACGTTGCCTGAAGGGGCTTCATTAACCCGTACCGAGCAGGTTGCCGCCGAACTTCAAAACAAAATGGCCAGTATTGAAGGTGTGGAAGCCGTGTTGACGTTGGCGGGTAATGATACGGTTGCCAACGATGTGCGACAAAACGCCGCAACCTTCGTGCTTAATCTCAAGCATTGGGATGATCGTCAGAATACAGCCGCTGACATTGTCAGAATTCTCACGAAAGCGGCCGCGGATTTAACGGACGGGACTGCAACGGTTTCTACTCCGGCACCTATCCGAGGTCTAGGTTCTGCGTCAGGTTTCACGGGTTATTTGCAATCGCGTGAAAGCGATGATCCATTGCTTCTTCAACAGGTGGCCGATAACTTCATTACGGAACTGAGCTATTCGCCCATTTTGACCGGCGTGCGTCATACGGCAAAAGCCGAGTCGCCGATTTTGGCTGTCAGTGTTGACGAAGAAAAAGCCATGGCCTTGGGAGTCTCCGTTTCGGAAATCTACGATACTTTGGCCGCATTGATGGGCAGTACCTATATCAACGACTTCACGAGAAACGGGAAAATTAACCGTGTGATCATGCAAGCCGATGCTGAATATCGCATGAAGCCTGAAGATTTAGGTCGTGCTTGGATTCGCAATAGTGCCGGAGAAATGATCCCGATGTCGACGATGGTGAGTTGGGAACGCACGTCCGGCGCAGAAACCATGGCTCGTATGAACGGTTACATGGCTGCACGCTTCATGGGCGAGGCCGCTTCTGGCGTGAGTTCCGGTGAAGCCATTAATGAAGTGGAGCGCATTGCTGCAGAAACCTTGCCCGAAGGTTATGCCGTTGGCTGGATCGGTCAAGCTTTCCAAGAAAAGCGCTTGGGCGCATCTGCGACTACAGCATTTGTTTTCGGGATCATTGTGGTGTTCTTGATTTTGGCAGCACAGTATGAACGGTGGTCCTTGCCGATTGCCGTGGTTTTGTCAGTACCCTTTGCCGTATTGGGGGCACTAGCCGCAACGTATATCAGAGGGTTATCAAACGATATTTACTTCCAGATTGGTCTTCTCGTGTTGGTAGGCTTGTCAGCCAAGAANNTTGATCGTGGAATTTGCTGCCCAAAAATTGGAGCAAGGAAAGAGCGTTTTTGATGCTGCGTTGGAAGCTGCGTCATTGCGATTGCGTCCGATTTTAATGACCTCATTTGCTTTCATTTTAGGTGTGTTGCCGTTGGCCATCGCCGCGGGGCCGGGTGCTGCAGCACGTCAATCAATGGGTACCGGGGTCTTGGGTGGCATGATGATGGCGACCTTTATTGCCATTATCTTTGTGCCGGTTTATTTCACTTGGTTTGTTTCGAAGAAGCCCGTGCGTCGTGATGAAGATGACGATGATGAAGAATATGTGTCGCCATTTTTGAGTCACAAAGAGAAAACAACCGATGAGGCTGATAACTCGAGCAAGAGCTAATGAAATCCGAGGCGCTTAGGCGCCTCGGTTCAGTTATGAATCAGAAGAATTGAATAGGGTTGGCTAAATTCTTCAAAAGAGCCACAACACTGTATGCCGTTGACGTACTCGACTTTGGGTTGGCAGGATCCGGTCTGGAACTGATCGTTAGTTGTGCCTGCATCAAATCATTAGTCAATCGGATGCAGTGAGTATTGCGAGTGGTCTCAGGGTCATTCTTAACACGCACTGTAGCGGTGTTCATGGATTCTGAAGCCAGTGCAGACGCTACGGCCACGTTAACGTTTTTAGGAAAACCGTTAATAGCAGCGGCAACATCGCCTTCAAAAAGAATTTCTGCTTCGGTTTCCGATAACACCTTGTCTTTTAGGTATGGTGCTCCGGTAAGGCTCTTGGGAGCTTTAGTGTTTTGAATTTCAACTTTGCAAGGCCCCATGGTCGCAAAGGTTTGCATTAGATCCAATCCGCCCACTGCTCCATTAGGAACGTAGATTTTACGATTGGCTTCTTGTGCTGCAGTTTCAAGGCCCTTCTTCAATGTATCGTTACTTAAGGCTCCAATGGAAACAACTACTAAATCACAACCGGCTTTCAGGACGGTTTCTCCATATTCAGCTACCGCATCTCGAGAAGCAAATTCCACCACGATATCGGGTTTAACTGAGAGAAATTGATCAATGGTGGTGCAGGGTAGTGCTGAGGCAGTTTGTGCCAATGAGTTCGCATGCTCAATATTGCGAGCCATAACGGCAACAATGTTGTATTGCTGAGAGAGTTGCTTTTGAACTTGTTCGCAAAAGATTTTGCTCAAAGCTCCTGCGCCGATTACTGCAATATTTTTCATTGTTTTGAACCCTTAATCGGATGCTTCAATGTTAATTTTTTGAGCCAATAGGAATACAAGTCATTCATAAAGCAACTTGAGTCAATTTCATAGGCATTAGCCAGAACTTCGCCAAAGTGCTCAATGTTGAAAAATGAATCATCGGTCTCAGCCATATTATCAACAATGTAGATGAATGATGATAAGAGTCGACCAAGATCTCGGGTCTTCCATTTTAACGGTGTGCCATGGGCAAAGAGTACAGCAGAGTCCAGGTCCCAAAAGCCCATGTCGTCACCTTGGACATAAAAGTTGGGTAGCTTGATATCGCCGTGTGCCATGCCACTGTCGTGCAATCTTCGTAACAGCTGTCCG
Source organism: Sutterella sp. UBA1442 (assembly GCA_002329575.1). Taxonomy (GTDB): domain Bacteria; phylum Pseudomonadota; class Gammaproteobacteria; order Burkholderiales; family Burkholderiaceae_F; genus Aphodousia. The sequence continues at coordinate 15,241 of DCTK01000041.1, forward strand.
GACCTAACTAATAAATCGAGAGAATTGGGTTGCGTCTTTAACGCATTATCGGCTGTTTGGGCGCCCTTTAGTGCCTCGGTGATGATGTATGAATCTGACACCAATCCCATTTGACGTCGATCTCCGGCAGCGAGTACTTTGGGCGTGTGAAGTCCTGCTCTTTCCAAATGATCGGCAACAACGGCTGTCCAGTAGCTTCGAGAGGGACTTACAAAATAGCGCAAACGAAAAAGAAACTTCTTTTCGGTAAAGCGGACATGCTTGGCGAAGAACTCAACTCCATCAACAGTGCAAAGCGCAGCAGTCGACTTTTTGGAACGCTTCTGAACGTTACCATTTTCAATGATGCTATCGATGTCGGGTGCAATGGAAAGGAGGACTTTTTGATGAGCTCCTGCAGTGACATGATAGTCAAAGTCGCCCAGTTGCAGTGCTTGAGTACCGGGACGGTTTAACCAACTTTTGAGTTCTGGGCTCCAGCGTGTGTACATGATTTTTGCGTCAATGTGGTGTCAAAAAATCAATGTTAACGCAAAAGCGCCCGAACTTCTCGGGCGCTTGATCAAAAGCTAAGCCAATTCAATCCAATACGGCGCATGGTCACTGGGCTTGGGCCACTTGCGTGGTGCTTTATCAACTTGGGCACTTTTGACCGAGTTTTTGAGCGCATCGGACACAAGAATATGGTCAATGCGCACGCCGTGATTTTTCTGATAGCCCAACATGCGGTAATCCCATTGCGAGAAAATTTTCGCGGGTTGATCAAATAGTCGGAATGAGTCATTGAGCCCTAAGTTGATGAGCGATTGAAATGCTGCGCGTTCTTGAGGAGAAACAAGAATGTTGCCCTCCCAGAAAGCCGGATCCCAGACATCACGATCGTCAGGTGCGATATTAAAGTCGCCCATCAGAGCAAACTTAGGGTGTGCCGGGACTTCGCTAGATAGCCATGAGTGAAGCGCTTTAAGCCAATTAAGCTTATAGACAAATTTGTCGCAGCCGACTTCAGCGCCATTGGGGAAGTATCCGCAAACGACTCTAAGGTTCCCAGTTGCTGTTTCAAAGTCGCCGGCAATCAATCGCCGTTGTTCGTCATCAAAACCGGGAATGTTTCGCACAAGATTTTCAGGCGCTTGAACGGTGTCAAGCTTATAGAGAATCGCTACACCGTTATAAGTCTTCTGCCCTGCCCNNCCGCGAGCTCTTGAGCGGGGAATAGCTCGTCAACGATCTTGAGCTCTTGAAGCCCCACGATGTCCGTTTGAGTGGTCTTGAGCCACTCAATGACATGAGGCAATCGCATCTTGAGCGAATTCACATTCCAAGTCGCAATTTTCATAGAACGCCTCTTAGCCTTTAATGCCACTATGGCGTAGTAACGCGTCGATTTTTGGAGCGCGGCCGCGGAAAGCGATGAAAGATTCAATCGCAGGGCGAGAACTGCCGACTGCTAAGACTTCATCGAGCCACTTTTTACCGGTAGCAGGGTTGAGAATGCCTGTTTCTTCAAAAAGGGAGAACGCATCACTACTCATCACTTCTGCCCACTTGTAGCTGTAGTAGCCTGCGGCATAGCCACCGGCAAAGATATGGCTAAAGGAGTTGGGGAAGCGGTTATAGGCGGGTTGTTCCGTCACAGCGACTTCTTTTCGAACTTCAGCTAAGAGCTCAAGGATCGAATCCTTTTCAGGATCAAAGTCTGTGTGAAGCAACATGTCAAAAAGGCCGAATTCCAATTGGCGGACCATAGCCATGGCGCTTTGGAAGTTTTTCGCGGCAAGCATCTTGTCAAAGAGCGTGCGAGGGAGCTTTTCGCCTGTTTTCACATGACCGGTGAGGTTTTGCAACACGGTCCAGTCCCAGGCAAAGTTCTCCATGAACTGACTCGGGCACTCCACGGCATCCCATTCAACGCCGTTAATGCCGCTAGCAGCCGGCTCTTCAATGCGAAAAAGCATATGATGAAGGCCGTGTCCAAATTCGTGGAAAAGGGTTAATACATCATCGTGCGTTAAAAGCGCAGGCTTGTCACCCACGGGCTTAGCAAAGTTGCAGACAAGGTAGGCCACAGGCGTTTGCAATTGACCGTACAGACGATTGCGGGTGCGGTCATTGTCCATCCAGGCACCGCCTCGCTTGTTGGGGCGGGCATAGAGGTCCATGTAGAACTGAGCAACCTTTTCGCCTTTGTCGTTTTCAATGCGGAAAAATCGCACGTCAGGATGCCAAACAGGTGCCGTGTCAGGAACAATGCGAATGCCAAAGAGCGTCGGTACAAGACCGAAGAGGCCGTTAAAGACATTGGGAAGCGTGAAATATTGCTTTACTTCTTGGTCAGAATAGCTGTAGCGAGCTTGACGCAATTTTTCGCTCGCAAAAGGGAGGTCCCAGCTTTGCGGATCGTCAATCTTGAGCGTATCACGAGCAAATTGCTTGACTTCCTTCATATCATTTTTGGCTTGAGGCAAGCTTCGCTTGGCCAAGTCTCGCAGGAAGGCAATAACCTCTTGGGGAGTGTCAGCCATCTTGGTGGCAAGAGACACTTCGCCGTAGTTTTTAAAGTCAAGGAGCTTTGCTTCCGTTTCGCGCAATTGCACGATATGGCGCATCACATCGTTATTGTTAAAGCGGCCGTCAAAGTCCAGTTCAGAGGCTCGTGTGACATAGGCCTTGTAAAGTGTTTCGCGCAAAGCACGGTTTTGTGCATACTGCATGACAGCCAGATAGTGTGGCACTTGAAGCGTAATGCGATAGCCTTCTTGACCGGCCGCTTGGGCAGCTTCTTTAAAGGAAGCGATGTCATCATCGGGAATGCCGGCTAAATCGGATTTATCTTCAACCAAAAGACCGTAAGCATTTGTGGCATCAAGTAAGTTTTCGGAAAACTTTTGGCTTTCCTTAGCAAGCGTTTCTTTGATGGCTTTCAGTTGTTCTTTACGTTTGGCAGGTAAAAAGGCACCGGCCAACATAAAGTCTTTGAGCTCTTCATTGATAATACGTTGACGCGTAGCAGAAAGCGTTTTGAACTCGTCGCTTTCTTTAATGGCTTTGTACTTTTCAGAAAGCTCACTTTGTGAAAGCCCAATCCAGAATTGAGTGACAATTGGCAAGGCTTCGTTGTAAGCCTCACGAAGTTTCGGTTCATCACAAACGCTCATCAGGTGACTTACTGCTCCCCAAGCTCGGGAAAGCTTTAAAGTGCGTTGTTCCAATGGTGTGATAACAGCATCCCACGTGGCGGGCGTTTCTTTGGCATTAGACGTTTTAAGTGCTTTTTGAGCGTCTTCAATCAATGCTTTCATGCCGGGTACTACGTGCTCAGGCTTGATAGCGGGGAAGTCAATTAAATCAGTAATCGTTAAGAGGGGATTGTCAGACATTTTGTACCTCGTTTAGAACTTGGTAATGATAGCGAGGAACGCAGGCAGAATGAAGAGTAACCCCATATAATGCTCGTAGCTTTTTATCGTGAAATTGTCATCAAAAATGTCTGAAATTTTTCCTCATTCCTTTGCCCGTCCAAAGTATCGGGCTGATATAGATGGTATGCGAGCCCTGGCGATTCTGGCAGTGCTGTTTTTTCATGCTTATCCGAATTCGCTGCCAGGAGGGTTTGTTGGCGTTGATATCTTCTTTGTTATTTCTGGATATTTAATTTCTGGTATTATTTTTAGAGGGTTAACACTGGGGTCGTTCAGTTTTTTTGACTTTTACGCTCGCCGTATTCGTCGCATCTTCCCAGCAGTTACTGTTGTGTTGCTTTCAAGTTTCGTTTTTGGGATCTTCTTTGTTTCTCCCTATGTGTTGGAGGGAATGATACGAGAGTCACCGTATGCAGCTTTCTTTATTGAGAATATTCGATTATTTTTAAAGCACGGCGAGTATTGGGATGTTGGGACTGAGTTAAAGCCGTTTATGCATTTTTGGTCTCTTGGCGTTGAGGAACAGTATTACATTTTTTATCCATTAATTTGTTATTTTCTGTGGAAAGTTAATTCCAAGATTTTTTTATCTTGTCTGTTAGGTTTGCTTTTATTGTCATTTGGATGGTGTTTGTATGATACCGCTAATGAGCCCATCCGAGCTTTTTATATGTTACATACTCGGTTTTGGGAGTTACTTGTTGGCGGTGTTTTAGCTTATATAGAAGTCAACTGGCCGAATTACAAAGAGAAACTGTCAAATTCTTTGTTTGATATTG
>DCTK01000030.1:0-14394 GCA_002329575.1 Sutterella sp. UBA1442
GCTTGAGCACTTCAACGAAGGAGTCGATCAAGCCGGTAGCGCGCAAGCCAGCAGCAAACACGCCGGCGGCGATGATGATACCCATCACTTCAGCGTAGCCGTTGCCCATACCGTTGAAGAATTGCTTCGAGAATTCTTGAGCATTTGTACGGTCAAGAGCCATACCGACCAACAACGTGATCACGGCACCCAAGACCATGGCTTGTGCCACACCCATCTTGATGGCGGGAATCCAAACGTTACCGACAACGAGGATCGTGATCGGAACGAGCGGCATCAAAGCCTTCAAAACGCTGGGCTTGAAGTTATCGTCAGCTTTTTGAGCTTCAACATCCATCTTTTCACCCTTGTGGTCACCGAAGACCAAGCAGGTGATGAGGATACCGACAACCGTGAAGGCACCGCACATCAAACTCCAAGGAGTGTGATAAGCAATGAATTCCATCACGTCAATGCCGGCCATGTTGGCCACGAAGGCATTGTGAGACGTACCCGGAGAGAGATAAGAACCAATCGTACCGCCCATCACGGCAGCAGCAGCGGCAGCCGGTTTGATACCAGCGCGCAACATCACGGGAATTAACGTCGAACCCACAGCAGCAGAACAACCAGCAGCCGAAGGAATAGCGATGTTAATAAAGAAGGTCACAGCCGTGCACACGGGAATCAAGAACACGCCCAAACCGCGAATCGGCGTAGCAAGGTAGTGAACCAAGCAACGGTCAGATTGGGTGTAGCGAGCGATAAAAGCGAAACCCATTGACGAGCAGATTGCCATCACCAACGAGCTGTTGGTCATGGATTTGGCAAACGAGTTCAACGCATCCATCGGATCCAAAGACACGATGCAGAGGAAGAAGCCCGCCGTAAACAGAACCAAGCGCGTTTCCATACGCTTGATCAAGGCATATACCGTTAAGAAAATCACGGCAATTGCCAACCATTCAAGTAGCGACATGAGAATATCCCCAAAAAGGTTAAAGCCAAGGAAATCGTCCTTTCTGATGAGGAGTTTTTTCCATCGGTCTAAGTATTAACTATTTGTTTCGATTTGACTACAGTAATTCCCCGAATGCCATTCAGTACTAGAGCTTTTGAGCTTGACAGAAATTGGCCTGATTTTGCTTTTAATCAAAAATGGTCAGCGCTTTTACACGAATGATTAATTAAGTATTTGAAAAATAAGGGCAATTGTACAAAATGAAAATTGAGGTTTTTGATCAAAATCACTAAAATGATTCAGAATTTGTACCCACTTGGAGCAGTTATGTCTGATTTGCAAACGAAAGGTGCTGCCTTTGCGCAGAAAATTTTTGATGATATTCGCGAAATGAGTCGCGATGTGCAAGGTGTAAGTCGCCAAGCATTTTCGGCTAAAGAAACCGAAGTGCTCAATTACCTTACCGATATTGGTCGCGGTTTGAATTTGGAAATTACTGAAGACCGAGCCGGTAATGTTTGGATGACGTTGCCAGGGCAAGATCGCTCGTTGCCTGCCTTTGTCTCTGGTTCGCACGTCGACAGTGTTCCCCAAGGCGGTAATTACGATGGTTTGGCCGGTGTTACGGCTGCCTTGACCGTGGCATGGTGGATGCGTGAAGTGGGTTTCCAACCCAAGCGTGATTACACAGTGCTTATGATGCGTGGCGAAGAAAGCTCGTTTTTCGGTAAAGCTTACATGGGCTCTTTAGGCATGCTCGGTAAGCTCACGGAAAAAGATCTCAATTTGAAGATTCGCGATGGTTCTTGCACCTTAGGTGAAGCCATGCAAAGTTGTGGCATTGATACGGCTGCTGTCTCCGGTGGTCAACCTTTGGTTGATATTGGCCGTATCGCGGCATTTGTAGAATTGCACATCGAACAAGGTCCGACGCTTGATGCTCAAACGCAGGCTCGTGCCGGTATCGTTACCGGTATTCGCGGCAACATTCGTCATAAGGCTGTGCGTATTATCGGTCAAGCTGCACACTCGGGCGCAACGGACAAACCCTATCGCCATGACGCCTTGATGGGCTTTACAGAGCTTGTGCAACGCATTGACCGTGCTTGGGATCGCTGGTTGGTTAAGGGCGAAGATTTAGTCTTTACCGTCGGTGTTGTGAAGTTAGCCTCTAGTGCAGCAATTTCCGTCATTCCGGGTGAAGTAACTTTCTCGGTCGACATTCGTAGTTTGAGTGCCGATACCTGCCAACGCTTCCACGATTTGATGGTGCGTTACGCTGAAGAAATTTGTCAAGAGCGTGGTCTGAAGATTGAATTCGATCCTGCTCTTTTGACGGCTCCGTCGGGAGTCGATGCCGCTTTGAGTGACACGTTGCAAAAGAGCGCAGAGGCCGAAGGCATTCCTTGTATGCGTTTGGCTTCGGGTGCCGGTCATGATTCCGCCGTTTTGGGTAACAATGGCGTGCCCGTGGCGATGATCTTTGTTGCTAACCAATTGGGCTCTCACAATCCCCATGAAGCGATGAAGATTGAGGACTTCATGCAAGGTACCGATATTCTTTGGGCAGCAGTGTCTCATTACGACAATTAACCCCTTAGGAAGGCCGTGCGATCAGTATTCATTGACCAGCACGGCCGCCAATTCATCCTAAAGATAATAGAGAACAAGCAATGGACAACCCAAGCACTCTCCCCATGAACGAACAATCGTCCGATCTGCAGACTCAACCAGGGTCTCAGAATAACGTTGTTATCGTTGATAATTCTCCGCTTTTCCGTGAAGCACTGGCTGCAAAATTACACGAAGAATCGCTGTTTACCAATATTGCAGAAACAGGTGATAAACAACTGGGCATGTTTTACATGGATCGTCTGCAACCGAGCCTTGTAATTATTGACATGCACATGAAAAAGGGGATCTCCACCGAGCTGTTGCGTTACGCTACGTCTTTACCAAAACCCGCTCGTGTGATCATGCTGACGGACCGTGATGATAGCGAAGAGCTGATGACAACGGTGCATTTTCAAGCCGAAGGTTATTTATCTAAATTAATCGAGGTTTCGGAGCTCTTGACGCAAATCAAGCGTGTCGCTCAAGGACAAGTCGTTGTGAGTAATCGTCTGATGGCCGCTTTAACGCGTTCATTCCGTGACGATGCTCAAGATAACGTTGCAGACTTGGGGGCATTGACCAATCGTGAGAAAGACGTTCTCAAGTGTCTTTCCATTGGCATGCGTAATCAAGAAATTGCAGATTATCTCAATATCTCGATCGGTACGGTCAAAGTTCATGTCAAGCATCTTTTAAAGAAGATGGGTTTTGCTTCAAGAACTCAAGCGGCTTTGTGGGGACGTGAACGCGGTATCACAATTTAGACCAAGATTCGTACTGGCATACGAAAACGGAACACAGACCTTAAAGAGGCGTGTTCCGTTTNNAACATTGACATAATTTTTAGCGGCAGTAGTATGCGCGGCCGATGTGTGTGACGTTTTCTAACGAATTATCCGCATCGTTGCTACTTAACGTTTCACTAATGACAACAACATTGGCTCCGATTTTAGCGGCTTCATTTCTAAGTTCATTACGAGCTCCCAGCGCAAGGTTGCGATTGGGCGTCCAGCCGCCGGTCAACCAATTACCTTGAGAGCCTGCCACTTCGCCTTTATAGGTGCACTGGTATTGAGACGGAAGACTTTGAACAATCACGACCGATTGGCCTTGGGGGGTGATGCTTGTTGCCATGCAACCGGCCAAAAGAGCTGTGATGCCGCAGGCACAAGTAATTAAAGCGATTCGTTTCATTTCGGTTTCCTTAAATCTGATTCTGCGAATTATACCGTTACTCAAAAATTATCAATAAAAACAAAGGCACGCAGATTTTAACCTGCGTGCCTGAAGTCTGAACGTTTAAGTGTTCAACCTAAACGATTACTTCCACCAGTTGTTAACCGGTTCGTACTTCACGATCGGTTCGCCGCTTTCGACGAGTTCCTTACCGTTGCTGTAGTACGTCCACATCGTCAAAGAACCGCAGCCGATCATCAAAACGATCAAGCAGTACATGATCTTGCGAAGGGCTTCGCGGTTACCAGCGAGAACGTCCCACTTAACAGCCAAGCGATAAAGACCGATCATGCCGTGCAATTCCGTGGCCACCAAGAACACAAACGTCCAGAGCAAGCCATTGTGGTACGTGTGAACAGAAGAAAGGTTCGGGCCAATGGCGTGCGGGTCCGTCAACATCGGGGTGACGTGCGGGAACACCATACCGGTCAAGATCACAGCGGTCACGATTTGGACGATCCAGAGCGTCGTGTCGCGGTGAGCGATGAATTGGTATTGGCTCTTGATGTTATGGAACATACGATAGCTCGTCGGGAAGCGACGCAAAGCCATCAAAGCGTGGATGATAACCAACAACGTGATAGCGCCGATCAACACGACGTGCATCCAAGCGTGTTCTTCGCCATCGATCGGATAGCCGCCGGAGAGGGCCACCAAGTTCCAGAACGTGTCTTTGCCCAATTGAATCGAGCTCGTGAAAGCCATGTGGCAGAACAAGAAGATACCGAGCAACAAACCCGTGACGGATTGAGCAACGTCACAGTATGCCGGCCATCTGCTCTTGCGCTTGGCGTTGCGCAATTCCACACCGCAGATCACTTCGTCAGAAGTCGGGGTGTTGGAATACTTTTCTTGATCAGTGGTATACATCGACATGATGAATTTAACCTTATAAGAAGTTGTCCCAATTTAAAACGCGGTCCGAGCGTTTCAAAAAAGTCAAAAACAAAATTTCAGAACGAGCTATCGTTCCGACATGCGTATCATCCTCCCTTTTTAAGAAGAAAGGTTTGAGTTATGTCAGAAGTTTGCCGTTTTTTTCAGATTATTTTAAGTTTTTTAAAGAATTAAATCAGGGTTAACCCTAACGTTTTTGGAGAGAGAGGGGGAAAACGTCGATTTTTATAAGGGTTAACCCTGAATTTATTGGTTTGAGAATGTTTAAACTCAAAACTTCGCTTTAAAGCGTTCCGTAGAGACGATCGCCGGCGTCTCCCAATCCCGGAACGATATAAGCTTTTTCGTTTAAATGATTGTCAAGGCTGGCCGTGTAAAGTTCAATGTCCGGATGCATGGCTTGGAAGGTTTCAACGCCTTCGGGGGCGCACAACAGAGACATGAAAATAATATGATCAGCAGGTACTCCGCGCTTCTTCAGGACGTCCACGGCGTGAGCTGCAGAATAGCCCGTTGCGAGCATCGGATCAACAACGAAGAATGTACGACCGGTCACATCAGGCAACTTCACCAAGTATTCCACCGGACGTTTATTTTCATCTCGATACATGCCGATGTGGCCCACGCGAGCTGAAGGCATTAGGTCTAGCATGCCGTCGGCCATGCCAAGACCTGCGCGAAGAATCGGAACGATGACAGGCTTTTTGTTTGCTAAGAAGGGAGCGTCGAAGCGACAAAGCGGAGTCTCAATTTCGTGCGTTGTGAGCGGTAAATTGCGCGTCAACTCATAGCCCATAAGCATGGCAATTTCTCGTAAAAGTGCACGAAAGTCTTTCGTGGGCGTGTTCTTATCACGCATAATGCTCAGCTTATGTTGAATAAGCGGATGATCAACGATATTTAATCTAGGAAAGCGCGGATCTTTGATCATGAAAAACTCCTTTGTAAGCAATCCCGCTCATCTTAGCGCTTTTAATATCGTTCGCAAAGAACTTTGACAAAATTGCTACTACGAGATGCGAGTCTCGTGATAGAGTTACATCATCATCAATGCATTATCAAAAGGTGTTTTCATGCACTTGAGAAGTGTTTTCCTCTTACTGATTTTTGTTTTGTGCTCGGTCTTTTTAGTGGTGAACTGGGAAGGCGTTATGGCCGATGTGTCGGTCAATCTTCTCTATACACAAATTCAAGCTCCTTTGGGCTTAATTCTTCTGTTAGGTCCTGGGCTTTTGATTTTGGTTTGCCTGATTTGGGGTTTTATTCAACAAGCTATGCTCTCAATGGAATTACGCAAAGTGCATAAGCAGTTGAGTCAAGCTCAGGATTTGGCGCAAAAAGCGGAGTTGTCACGCTACATGGAATTGAAATCTGAAATGCAAAAGCAAATTTTGGATTTGCAAAACCAAGCTTCTGCTCGACACTCGGCATTGGTCAACGCCATTAATGCTGTTCAACAGGAAGTAGAGCGTAACTCTCACGAAACCGTTAATTCGCTTTCTGCCAGTGTTGGCGAGGTTGAAGATCGTTTGACGCAGTTGGTGGATTTAGCAAGCGGCAAACAAATTGAGATTAAAGATAAGGAAAGCACGCCAGAGAAAGCGGCATAAGATCTCTACGAGATGCTCTAAACAATTTTGGCCTTCGTCAGAAGGCCAAAATTGTTTGAGCAGTTGTAAGGTTAGCGTTTGGAGACTTTCCGAACACACCAATCGCCAAAGCTTTGGATGACTTGCACGAAAATCACCAAAATAACAACGACGGTCCACATGACATCTGGCATGTAACGGTTGTGTCCATAACGAATACCGATGTCACCCAAACCACCGCCTCCGATAGCGCCGGCCATGGCTGAATAGCCAACCAAAGTAACAACCGCAATGGTGACTGCTGCAATGATACCCGGCATGGCCTCAGGTAACAGAACTTTTTTAATGATCTGCATATCGGTCGCTCCCATTGACTGAGCGGCCTCGATTAAACCACGGTCTACTTCGCGCAAACTTGTTTCAACCAGACGGGCTATAAAGGGAGCAACGCCGATAACGAGAGGTACAAGGGTGGCTGTTGTACCAATAGTTGTGCCGACAATTAAACGAGTAAGCGGATAAATGGCAACAAGCAAAATAATGAAGGGAGTGGAACGAACCGCATTGACAATAAAGCCAACGACAGCGTTGGTTGCCAGTCGCGGCATTAAACCTCCTCGGTCCGTAATGTGCAAAAGTACACCTAAAGGAATGCCGATGATGCTACCGAGAAGGCCGCTACCGAGCACCATAATGACAGTTTCTAAAAAGCCTTCTCCCAATAAGGCAATGATATCGGGACTCATAACTGAACCTCCTCGTAATCAACCTTGTTTTCGGTCAAAAAGGCTAATGCTTGGTGATAGCTATCCTCATTGGGACTTTCGGCCAAAATGGTGAGCATCCCGAAACTGGTCCCTTTGAGCTCTTCGACTTGACCTTGAAGAATATTGAAGTCAACGTTAAATCGACGAGTCATCACCGAGAGCACTGGGGAGGTCACTTCTGAGCCCACAAAAGTCAAACGCAAAAGCCGTGCATAAGCGCCACGCTCCCGAGATGCGTCAATGCGCAAGCGAACCGTGTCGTAAAAGCGTATCGGCATATCGTGGACAACAACGTCAGCAAGCATGGCTCGGGTAGTCAGATGCTTAGGATGGCGGAAAACTTCAAGTACCGTTCCCGCTTCAACGATTTGCCCTTTGTCCATCACAACAACGCGATCGCAGATTTGTTTGACGACTTCCATTTCATGGGTAATCAGGACAATGGTTACGCCAAGTTTGCGATTAATTTCTTGCAAAAGTTCAAGCGTAGCTCGAGTCGTTTCAGGATCCAATGCACTGGTCGCTTCATCGGATAGGAGCACAATTGGATCATTGGCAAGCGCGCGAGCAATCCCGACGCGTTGCTTTTGTCCTCCGGAGAGTTGACTCGGATACTTATCGCGATGTTCGGTTAAACCAACTAACTCTATTAAATGATTGACTTTTTTCTCAATCACATCTGTTGGCGTGTTGTTTAGCTCCAAGGGCAGAGCAATGTTGTCAAAAACGGTACGGGAACTCAGCAAATTGAAGTGCTGAAATATCATGCCGATTTTGGTTCTGATCTGACGCAGTTGCGTTGTGCTCATGTCATTGAGCAGTTGCCCGTTGACCTTAACAGTGCCTTGAGCAGGGCGTGTCAAGAAGTTAATCGTACGGACAAGTGTTGACTTGCCCGCGCCTGATCGACCGATGATGCCGAAAATTTCTCCCTTTTGAATGTGGAGATTAACATCCGAGAGAGCGGCAACGGTTTTGCCGTCAGGCGCTTGGAAACTGTGAGAGAGGTGGCTGATTTCAATCATGATAAAAAACGGAGATAATCAGCTGATAAGCCTAACATAAACCGACAGGAGGCGTCGGTAGGGGAGGGCCTGGTCTGAAAACAAAAAACTCGTTCAACCGAACGAGTTTTGAGGATGGTGCCGGTTAGAAGACTTGAACTCCCGACCTTCGCATTACGAATGCGCTGCTCTACCAACTGAGCTAAACCGGCTTCCCATTTTGTGTCTCGCACAACGCGAGAAGCAGAATTATGCCAACTGTTTTTTCGTTTTGCAAGAGCCAATTTGAAAAAAAATGACGAAGCGATTGTGTTGACTGTGGGCAAAACTGAAAAAGGAATTTTGATTTTTGAGGGCAAAAGAAATCCCGATGGCGGGTGCCTTGCATCCTGAGTCCGAAGAATCAAGAGTGGTCGCCTCTGTGGCGGGTTTCGGGGAAGCAACACGTGCCTCCCACAGCCGGCCCCAAGTGCAGCAACCGGTTTGCTAAAGCATTGGAACAAGGAATCTTAAAGCAACCAAGCGCCCATCGGGAACACTTTAATTGTCGCCCAGTTGTGAGCAAAAAGCAAAAAAATACGCCTCCAAAATGTATCCAATCACGACCGAAAATTCTGATCATGATTGAATTTTTCAGAGTACTAAATTACCACGCAACAAGTCCAGTGTAATAAGTACCGAGAATGATGAATCCGAAGATAATTCGGTACCATCCAAAAGCATTGAAATTATTACTTGAGACGTAACGTAACAACCATTTCACTACAGCCAAAGCACTGACAAACGAGACAACAAAGCCAACGATAAAGCCGATTGTCATATTGGTTGTCCAAACAAAGCTGTGCTCAGTCGAAACTCGTAAGAAGATTTTTGCCAGGGAATAGACTGTTGCACCAAAAATCGTGGGGATAGCAAGAAAGAACGAAAATTCCGTTGCAGCTTTTCTTGATAATCCCAAAACAAGACCGCCGATGATTGTTGCTCCGGAGCGGCTTGTTCCAGGAATCATGGCGATGCACTGCATGCAACCGACTAAAAATGCATCCTTGACGGTCATGTCGTCCATTTTGGGCACGCGAGGTGCGTAGTCGCGTTTGGCGTGAATCTTCTCAATCCAAAAGATGATGAAACCACCGACGATCAAAGCGACTGCCACGCTGATCGCGTTAAACAGCAATGCTTCAATCATGTCGGCAAAAATTACCCCCAAAATCGCTGCCGGCAAAAAGGCTACGATAAGATTGATCGTCAAGCGGCGATCGGGGCCGGGTTTGAGAAAATTCTTTGCAATGGACCACAGACGCATCCGATAGAACCAGCAGACGGCAAAAATCGCACCAGCTTGGATAGCAATACTGAAAGTATTGACTTCAGGCCCATCAAAATTAAGGATGTCGCCTGCAATAATTAAGTGGCCGGTTGACGAAATCGGCAAAAATTCTGTTAAGCCTTCAACGATGCCCAGGATAAAAGCTTTAATCTGATAAACGATATCCATCTGTTTTCATCCTTAAATTCGTTCGTAGACAAGGTCCCAGACACCGTGCCCAAGCCGTTCACCACGTGCATGGAATTTTGTCATCGGGCGCTCCGTTAAGGGGTTAGCCATAACGGGAGAGAAGCCATCGTGAAGGTTTTTTAATAGTTCTTCGCCCTCAAGCACTTCAAACATTTGTTCAGCATAATTTTCCCAGTCGGTGGCGCAGTGCAGATAACCACCTGGACGAATCCGAGAGACCAATTCGTGGATAAAGGGTTGCGCAACTAAACGACGTTTGTGATGGCGGGCTTTTCTCCAGGGGTCTGGGAAGTAGATATGAACTCCGTCTAAAGAGTTTTCGCCAATCATGTCTTTAATCACTTCTACGGCATCGTGTTGAATGATGCGTACATTGGTAAGAGACATTTCATCCAGACGTTTAGCCAGAGCGCCTACGCCGGCAGAAAATACTTCGCAACCCAAGAAATTGACTTCGGGGTGCATTTGCGCAATGGCCGCCGTTGTCTCTCCCATGCCACAGCCGATTTCAAATACAAGCGGGGCTTTGCGACCGAAAAGTGCTTCGGCATCCAACAATTTGGGTTCGTATTGAACGGCATAGCGCGGTAATAACTCTTCAAGAGCTCGCTTTTGAGCTTGGCTGATGTGACCTCGCCGTAAGGTAAAACTGCGAATGTGTTTTTTCTTGAGAATTTCAATCTCTTCGGCGGAAAGAACTTTCTTTTCAGACATTGGAAAAAATAGGGATGAATGCGTTTTGTAGAAGTCAACTGGAGCGGATGAGGGGAATCGAACCCCCGTCGTAGGCTTGGGAAGCCTCTGCTCTACCATTGAGCTACATCCGCAAAATGAGAAGCTCATTCTACAAGAAATCCCCTTAGGGCGCAAAGACGCTTTTTACACAACTAACCAGCATTGATATAATCGAGCAACTTTTTTCTTAGGGCACATAATGAAGAAATTTTTATCTGATTTTCAAACATTTATCAGTCGTGGCAACGTCATCGACATGGCTGTTGGTGTGATCGTTGGTGCCGCTTTCACCGCAATCGTCAACTCGATGGTTAAAGACATCATCAACCCGGTGTTGGGGGTTCTGATCGGTTCTCAAGATTTCTCCAACTTTTTCTTTGTCTTGTCATTGCCTGAAGGCTATACCGGTCCGATGTCCTACGATGCATTAACGAAGGCTGGGGCTGCAGTGTTGGGCTATGGTGCTTTCTTTACCGCAGTCTTTCATTTCCTTTTAATGGCGTTCGTTGTCTTTACGTTAGTTCGCCTCGTTAATAAAGTCCGTGAAGCTGCCGAGGCTAAACTTTTGGCCAAGCAAAAGCAAGAAGAAGCCGAAGCTGCCGCTCTTAAAGCTGAGGCCTCCAAGAAGGCCGAAGAAGCGGTTGCTAAAGACATTGAGCTTTTGACGGAAATCCGCGATTTGCTCAAAAAGCAAGCCTAAAAAGCAAAACTCCGCAAAAGACACTGTCAGTTGCGGAGCGTTTTAATCAATTATTCGGGGGCTTGGCCCCCGAATTTGATTGGATTAGTAGTTTTCGGCGCGAACTTCAAAGTAGCTTTGAGCATAACCGCAAACCGGGCAAGCTTCAGGAGCCTTCACGCCCATTACGAGGTGACCGCAGATGCGGCATTCCCACATGGTTTGACCGGCCTTTTCGAACACCTTCTTCATTTCAACGTTGTTGAGCAGCTTACGATAGCGTTCTTCGTGAGCCTTTTCGATAGCGGCTACTGCGCGGAACTTAGCTGCCAATTCCGGGAAGCCTTCGCTGTCGGCATCCTTAGCGAAACCGTCATACATGTCGGTCCATTCGTAATTTTCGCCTTCAGCAGCAGCACCGAGGTTGGCGGCGGTATCACCAATCCAACCTAATGCATCGCACCACAAACGAGCATGTTCTTGCTCATTGCGAGCCGTTTGCAAGAAGATTGCGGCGATTTGTTCATAGCCTTCACGTTTGGCGACTTCGGCAAAATACGTATATTTGTTGCGAGCTTGGGATTCACCAGCAAAGGCCGTCATGAGGTTTTTCTCGGTCTTCGTGCCGGCAAGCTTGCAGCAAGCACCTTCGGACTCCTTCACGCATTCAAAGACTTCAGCGCCTTTCTTGCAGATGGGGCAAATGTAGTCGGCAGGCAATTCACCATCACATTCGTGGACATAGCCGCAAACTTTACAAATATATTTCATGGGTTTTTCTCCTAAGTCTCCGCTACGGTCCGTGTAGCGGGTGTGTAACAGGGCTTCGGCCTTCTCAGAAAGCGGTTGGCCCAAAAAGTTTTTGTAAATAGCTTTGATTTCTTCGTTATCGGCACTTGTGCGCTCGCAGGCGGGCATCGTGCGGTCACGCTCATAAAGCGCATCGATACGACTTTGACGAGTTTGGTCTTCCTGACCCCAATTGAGTTTAGGTTGACCACCGCCAGAGATGCATCCGCCAGGACACGTCATGACTTCAATGAAGTGATATTGCTTCGTACCAGCTTCCAGTTCTTTGATGACTTTGCTCGCATTGGCCGTGCCATAAATGACGGCAACACTAAGCGTTAAGTTTCCGATGGACACGGAGGCTTCTTTCACATCACGAAGGCCGCGTACTGGTGTTAACTCATAGAAGTCTGCAGGTGCATGCTCACCGGTAATTAGGAGGTGAGCCGTGCGAAGCGCGGCCTCCATAACGCCACCGGTGTTGCCAAAAATAACGCCCGCACCGGAACCTTTACCCATAATGGGATCGAATTCACTTTCTGCGATACTGGCAAAGTCAAGGCCTTTTTCTTGAGCCCAGAGAGCCAATTCATTCGTTGTGATCACAAAGTCCGTGTCGCGCATGCCGCTGGCACACATTTCTTCCCGGCGAATTTCAAATTTCTTTGCCGTGCAGGGGGTAACTGCGACGTGAACAATGCGGCTTGCGTCTAATTGGTTTTGCTGCGCAAAATACGTTTTAACGGCAGCACCTTGCATACCGATTGGGCTTTTAGCCGTAGAGATGTTGGCCAACCATTGCGGATGGAAAGTCTCGGCATACTTCACCCAAGCGGGACAGCAACTGGTGAATTGGGGGATCGGTCCGGTGTTCTTGGTCAGGCGCTCAACGAGTTCGCTAGCCTCTTCCATAATGGTCAGGTCGGCCGCAAAGTTCGTATCCAACACATAGTCTGCCCCTAGAGCACGCAACAGTCCGACCATTTTCCCTTGTTCAAAGCCTCCTGCAGGCATGCCGAAAGCTTCACCCAAAGCCACGCGAACCGCGGGCGAGGTGGAAAAGACGACAATGGTATTAGGATCATTGATAGCTTTGGCGACATCTTCATATTCAGGTCGTCCAAATAAGCTTCCAGTGGGGCAAATGTTGATGCACTGACCACAGTGCACACAAATTGCCTTATCACCTGTTTTCTCTAAGCTGTAATGCCCGTGAACGCCGATATAGTCTTCGCAAACCTGACGACACATAGAGCAATTGACGCAAAGCGATTCATTGCGCACAAGTGCCGGATTGTCGGATTCAACGGCAACACGAACATCCAGGGATTCATGTTTAGACATCAATCTCTCCTATAGTCGGACCAAAATAAAGTGGGGTGGGCCGACTTCAAAAAGAGTATAAGAATGCAATTTAGAAAACACAATCAATGTTTTCATAAACGCCGATAGTTTTTTTCAATGATGTAAAAAAGTGCCCGTTGTAACGGGCACCTTTTCGAGGATTTTAGTATTTCTTAGTCGAGTCATTGTCCTGGTTTTGCTCAGGCGTTGTCTCAGTCTTCGGGGCATCCTTTTTATTATCCTCAGGATCCATGAAGATCTTTTTATCGGGATTATCCCGTGACCAGCTAATAAAACCGTAAATGATAATAAACGGTATTAGGATCCAATCAGCCAGAACGTTAAGCCAATCCTCGACCATGTTACATCTTAGCGGTGGTAAAACGTCACCAATTCCACTTCTTCGCTAGCACCTAAAAACACCGCGACTCGTTGGTGAAGGGCTTCGGGTTGAATATCGAGGATATTGTCGTGACCATTTGTAGCCTTGCCACCGGCTTGCTCAACAAGCCAGCTCATGGGGTTGGCTTCGTACATCAACCGAAGTTTGCCGGGTTTGCTGGGGTCTCGATTGTCTCGCGGATACATGAAAATGCCGCCGCGATGCAAAATACGATGAACTTCAGCAACCATTGCAGCAACCCAACGCATGTTGAAATCTTTGCCACGTGCGCCGTCCTTACCTTGAATCAACTCAGCCACATAAGTTTTCACCGGAGCTTCCCAGTGGCGCATATTCGAGCAATTGATAGCGAATTCTTTAGCAGACGGATCAATCGTCAAGCGTTCTGCCGTTTGGTAGAAGTTGCCAGAGCCACAATCAAGCGTAAAGAGTGTCGTTCCGTGGCCAAGCGTGAAAACCAATTGAGTTTGAGGGCCGTAGATGACGTAACCGGCGGCCAATTGACGGCGACCGCATTGCAAAAATTCTTCATCCTTAACGTCGCGGTGAGCACCGCCGGCGGAAAGAATAGAGAAAATCGTGCCGATGGAGACATTGATGTCGATATTGCTTGAGCCGTCCAACGGATCAAAGAGGACAAGGTAGGGACCAACGGGCAACTCTGCCGGTACCTGTAGGGCGTGATCCATTTCTTCACTGGCAACAGCGCTCACGAGGCCACTTTCAACACAAGCGCGGCTCATGATGTCATTGGCGATAATGTCGAGTTTCTTTTGAGTTTCGCCTTGCACATTTTCGCTACCGGCCGTGCCCAAGACGCCGGCTAACGCACCGCGGCTAACCATGAAGCTAATTTCTTTACAGGTATCCGCAATGTG
>DCTK01000030.1:14418-26312 GCA_002329575.1 Sutterella sp. UBA1442
GAACATTTCAAGCGAGCACTCCGGAGTAAACCGTCTCCAAGAATCCAGGCAACGGGCGAGTCGGCTGGAAACTTGAGGGTTGATTTTATCAAGTTTAAGTACTTGTGCCGCCCAGAATCGATATCCTGCTCCATTGGGGTTGTGGAATTCAGCCAAATTATTTTGGCAGAAGGCAAGCACCAAGGAATAAACGTTGTTGGGATTATTCGGGTTATAGCCCGGATAACGTTCCACCAAGTTTTGCACTACGTCAATAATGGGACAGTCGTCCATCGGGATCGTGGCCGTGGCCTGAAGCGTAAACCACTTATTAATCAGCAACGGCTCATCGCGCCACTCTTCTTCAGCAGCTTCCAAGAGGTCAAATTTTGTGGGGGAAGCGCTGTTGACGATAATGCGCAGTGCATCGAGTCGTTCGGTAAGGTTCTTACTCGTTTCAAATAATTGACGGGCGCGAAGCAGTGACTTGGCATTCCCACCGGCAAGAAGCAATTCAAAGCAGAACGCTCTCAGAGCGCGCTTGCCGGCATCGACCGCATTGGGAGAGTAAGTCGGATTGGGTGCGTTATCATCGAAAACTCGCATGATGGCATGTGAGAATTGACGACCGAGTTGTTCACGCAAAGAGCGAATCGCAGCGCGGATGGCTGCCGGATGAATCATCGGTTGAGTTTCTGCAACACGTACCTCGCTCGGCAATGTCATCGCGGCCACTTTAAAAGCCGGTGACAACGTACGATCGGTGAGCATCGATTCAAATGCATTGCGATAGTGGGGATTAATCACCATGCGAGTACCGCGTTCATAGTCGGCAATCATTTCGTTGATGCACAACAGTGACAAGGCTTCCATCGCTTGTGCACGGTTGAAAGGATCCGTGTCGGTTTGCGTCAAGAAGACAAGTTCTTCGGCCCGGTAGTCGTAATCAACGATAACCGGTGCAGAGAAATTACGATTTAAAGACGGAATCGGTTTTTCACGCACTCCCGTAAAGGTCCAAGACTGTTCTGACTCCGTGAGTTCAAGAACTCGAGAGGAGCCTTTGGCGGTCGTTTCCCCTTGCAGTTGCAACGCAATGGGATGGCCTTTGCTATTGAAGAGCGCCACTTCAAAGGGAATAAAGAAAGGTTCTTTTTTCTCTTGGTTGGGGGTGGCAGGACACGACTGTGCAAGGGTCAGCGTGTACGTATTGTTTTTGTCATCATACTCACCACTGACACGAACGTGAGGAGTGCCCGCTTGCGAGTACCAGCGTTTAAATTGCGAGAGATTTCGCATATTGGCATCGGCCATGGCATTTAAGAAATCTTCGCACGTAGCGGCTCTGCCGTCATGCTCCTTGATGTATTGATCAAGCCCACGTTTAAAGCCTGCTTTGCCTAAGAGGGTTTGAAGCATTCGAATGACTTCAGCACCTTTTTCATACACGGTCATAGTGTAGAAATTGTTAATTTCTTCGTAAGACTCGGGACGAATGGGGTGAGCCATGGGGCCAGCATCTTCCGGGAATTGGCGCTCACGCAACAGACGGACGTCTTCGATTCGCTTGACGGCTCTTGCAGTAGCATCGCCCAACATATCGGCTGCGAACTCTTGTTCGCGGAAAACCGTTAAACCTTCTTTGAGTGTTAATTGGAACCAGTCGCGGCAGGTGACGCGATTCCCGGTCCAGTTGTGGAAATATTCGTGTGCAATGACGCTTTCAATACGAGCGAAGTCCCGGTCGGTTGCCACTTGCGGCGTAGCAAGCACACAACGAGAATTGAAAATGTTCAATCCCTTATTTTCCATGGCGCCCATTGTGAAATCGTCAGTCGCAACGATCATGAAGCGCTCAAGGTCAAGCTCCAGCCCAAACCGTTGTTCATCCCAACTGATCGCTTTTTTGAGGCTTTCCATGGCAAATTCGGTCTTGTCGGCGTTGCGCGGCTCGACCCAAATTTGCAATAGCGCCTTTTTGCCATTTTTCAATTGGAACTTTTCTTCACGACACTTCAAATTACCCGCAACCAATGCAAAGAGGTAACTCGGTTTGGGGAACGGATCGACCCAATGGGTGAAATGCCAATTGCCATCCAAATCCCCTTCTTCGACTAAATTACCGTTGGACAACAGGACCGGGCAGACGGATTTCGGTGCATTGATTCGTACGGAGAATCGGGCCATCACATCGGGACGGTCCGGGAAGAATGTAATGCGACGGAACCCCTCGGCTTCGCACTGGGTCATAAAGTTGCCGTTACTGAGGTACAGCCCCATCAAGGAGGTGTTGGCTTGCGGATTAATGACCGTTTCAATTTCGAGCTTGACTTCTCGGTCAATACCACGCAACAAAATATCACCCTGAGGTAAAAGAGCATAGTCGGTGCGATCGAGTTCCTTGCCATCCATAGCAATGCGCACAAGTTGCAAATCGCGACCATTGAGCAAAAGATCATCGTTAATGCGATCTTCATTGGGACGAATATGCAAAACACTGAATACATGCGTCTGTTGCGGGTGCAAATTAAACTCTAAATCGACAGTATCAACCCAGTGGGAAGGCGGGATGTAATTTTTTCGGTAAATCGTTGTCGAAGCCATGCTAAAAACCTCAAACTTTGCGGGCAGTGTTAACCCAAACATTGTAAGCATTTGAGGGGGATTTTTCTCTGGGAAAGCGGTCTTTTTTCCTTTTTTTAGAAAAGCAAAACGCCCGCATGGTGTTGCGGGCGTTGAAAGCTTGAAAAGGATCGCTCTTTAAGCGCGCTTGGCCAATTCAACAGCCTTGCCGATATAGGTACCCGGCGTCAATTCTAATAAACGAGCTTTAGCTTCAGCCGGAATATCCAGTTGTTGCACGAAGTCGTGAATTGTTTCAGGCGTAATTCCTTTACCACGGGTGAGCGCCTTGAGTTGTTCGTAAGGATGCGGTACACCATAGCGGCGCATGACCGTTTGAATGGCTTCAGCGAGTACTTCCCAAGCGTGATCAAGGTCTTCGGCCAAGCGTTGTTCATTAAGTTGCAGTTTGCCCAAACCGCGGTTTAAAGCGTTATAGCCGACAAAGCAATAGCCGAAAGCAACGCCCAAGTTGCGCAACACTGTCGAGTCTGTCAAATCTCGTTGCCAACGGGAGATGGGGAGTTTTTGAGCCAAGTGGGTCAAAAGGGCATTGGCAATCCCAAGGTTGCCTTCGGAGTTTTCAAAATCGATCGGATTGACCTTATGCGGCATCGTTGAGGAACCAACTTCGCCTTCCTTGAGTTTTTGCTTATAAAAGCCCAAGGAGATGTAGCCCCAAACATCGCGGTCAAGATCCAACAGGATCGTATTGGCACGAACGACAGCGTCAAAGATTTGAGCCATGTAGTCGTGCGGTTCAATTTGGATCGTGTGGGTGTTAAAGGTCAAGCCTAAATGGTTTTCTACCACGTTGCGCGCAAAGGCCTCCCAGTCTTTTTCCGGATAGGCGATGAGGTGAGCATTGTAGTTGCCGACCGCCCCGTTCATTTTGGCCAGAATGACAACGGATTTAATGGAGTCGATGGCACGACGAAGACGCATGGCAACGTTGGCCCATTCTTTGCCGACCGTGGTGGGAGAGGCCGTTTGTCCATGAGTGCGCGAGAGCATCGGCACTTCTGCCCAACGATGGGCGTTATTGACGAGTTCGGCATAAATTTTTTCGAGATATTGCACAAGGGCTTCTCGGCCTTGACGCAACATCAAGGCGTGAGAGGTGTTGTTAATGTCTTCACTGGTGCAGCCGAAGTGAACAAATTCGCTCGCACGAGCCAATTCTTCATCATGCGAAACTTGTGCTTTAATCCAATACTCAACTGCCTTAACATCGTGATTGGTAGTTTTTTCAATGGCCTTGATTTCTTCGCAAGAAGTGACAGTGAAGTTTTTCACAAGGTCGCGCAAGAAAGTTTTGCCATGTTCGCTAATCGGAGCCAACTCGGGCAGTTGTGCTTCCGACAATGCAATTAACCATTCCACTTCGACTTGTACACGAGCACGCATAAAAGCCGATTCGGAGAAAATGTCACGCAAAATTTCGGTTTGCGAGGCATAACGACCGTCAAGCGGAGACAGTGCGGTTAAAGAGCTCAAAGCCATTTTGTAACGTCCTGAAAAAATGTAAAAAGATAACTAAGCCATTTTATCAGAAGCGTCCGTGTTACAAGTGCTTTGACGAGGTTGTAACGGTATATGAAAAAGGTTTCCATAACAAACGCATACAGTTACCAAAGCCTTGTAGCCTTGAGTACTCGTACACTGACATCAACAAGCAGCAAGCAAAGTCTTTTACCACCCCTGACTGATCTCCAAGGTCAGGGGATTTTTTTAAGGAGCCCGTTATGAACAAAAAGATTTGGATTCTGAGTGCGATGACTGTGGTCGGTCTCATTCCATTGACCGCATCGGCCTGGCATGGCAGTTGGGATTACTACGATGCTCCGCGTCATCATCGTTATTACGAAGATTGTCCGATGCGTCATCACGCCGGCCCAGCTCCTCGCGGACCGCACGGTTATCACACGGGCTGGGATGGCCCCCAAGCTCGCACGTTTGGGATGACCGCTGAAGAAGCTCGAGGCTTTATGGCAGAAGTGGGCGGTGTCCTCAATATTGAAACGAAACAAAAAAGTGCTTGGGACGCATTGACCAAAGCCTATGAAGCATTAGCCACTCAACGTATGGATCGTCCTGATCGAGTTCAAGCCAGGGAGATGACGTCAGTTGAGCGTTTGCAAGCCCGAAATGCATTCATGCAAGCCCATGCTAAAGCGTTTGACGGATACGTAAAAGCGCGTGAACAATTCGAGAAAGTTGCCACGCCTGAGCAAGCCCAACGTTTGGACGAAATTATGGCAACAGGTGGCTTATATTTTGATCGCCCGAGAGCGCCGCGTGGACCACAAAGTCCTCGATAAATATCAACAATTGAGAAAACAGGTCGCACAGCGGCCTGTTTTTTCATCCAAGCCCCACAAACAAGGAAATTACACTAAATTGTGTATAATGAAGCGTCAATCTATGACGCTTAATAGTTAAAAAAATTCGTTTTAGTCAGCAAAATTACTGAGTTTATCGAGCAATTCTAAGTGCGCTAAGCCTTATACTCAAGAAGTTAAAACGTAATTTTGTTGTTCAGTATTTTCATTGCTTTCAGCAGATTGGGCTAAAAATATGTTTGATCAATTCACCACGGATCCTTATCGCTTCGATGATGTCACCTCCTCTCCCGTGACTGCCGTTACACCTTCGCAGGAAGTATCGCGTTTAGGTAGATTGTTGCCTCAGAACGTCTATCTGGGCTGCGCTAGCTGGAACTTTCCGGGTTGGAAGGGCATTGTTTGGGGTGAGACAAGCGGAGTCGAAGATTTAACGCGTCGTGGTTTAGCCTGCTACTGCAAGCATCCGATTTTAAGAGCAGTGGGCATTGACTGGTCGTTTTTTGGAACAATGAATGAAATGGCGTATGCCGGTATGGCCGCCCAGGTGGATGAAAAATTCCGCTTCCTGATCAAGGCTCCACAAAATGTCACCGATGCAGTCAAGCGTGATCCTAAAGGCCGTTTTAGAGCACTTAACCCAGAGTTCTTAGACTTACATGCCGCGATGCATGAATTTGTCTACCCGGTGATTAATGGTTTGGGTGAAAACGCCGGTCCTTTGGTCTTCCAACTTTCTCCTATCCCTCGTCCGCTTTTGCCCACGCAGGCTGAGTGCTACAGCTATATTGATCGTATTGCACAATTCTTCGCAGACTTGCCCAAGGAAGTTGAAGGGGAAAAGCCGGTTTATGCCATTGAAGTAAGAACGCTCTCCATTTATACGAAACGATTGCTTAACGCCTTGCGCCCAACCGGTGTTCGTTTGGTCATCGGAGTGCATCCTTCGATGCCGGATGTCATCCGTCAGACCGCGGCACTGAGATTTTTTGAAGATCCGGAAGCCGAAGGTGAAAACTGGACGATGAAGGGACCGTTGGTGGTGCGTTGGTCACTTAATCCCGTACAGCGTCACGGTGTCGCTAAGATGACGTACTCGCTTTTCAATCGCATTGTTCATCCCGATCCGGCAACCCGTGCAGGGCTTGTGCAACTGATTGATGTGGCTCAAAAGAGTGGACAAGCCGGCTTTGTGATTGCCAATAATAAGGCCGAAGGTTGCGCTCCCTTAACGATGATTGAATTGGCGAAGGACTTGGTCGCTAAATTCTCGTCGGAAAAAGATGCGCAAATGGACCCCCGTCAACTGTGAAGCTCATTGACATCTCACCTTTAGTATCTCAGGCATCGCCCGTTTTTCCGGGCGATGTGCCATTGACAATCCAAACGACAGTTTCCGGTTGTGCACGAGTCAGCAGTTTTGAGATGAGTGCGCACTTAGGTGCGCATGTGGATGCGCCGTCGCACTTAGGGTCTCGAGGTGATATTGCAGATATCGATTTGACTCGTTTGGTCGGGGACTGTCAACTCATTTCGGTGCCAACGCAAGGCGCTATCAGTCGGGACATGCTGCCAGAGGTCAAATCCAAGCGAGTGCTGATTAAAACAGGTTTTGTACTCGGGACTGTTTGGCGCGATGATTTTGCGTATTTAACACCAGAGGCAACACAGTACCTTATTGAAGCCGGCGTTGAACTTATCGGTATCGATACACCCAGTATTGACAAGTCAGACGATGAGGCACTTAGATCACACATTTTGGCTATTGACGCTTCGGTATTGATCCTCGAAAATCTTTGCCTGACGGACGTAACACCGGGCTTTTATCAACTTATTGCTTTGCCCTTGAAAATTAGCGGCCTAGAAGCCTCGCCCTTGCGTGCTGTTTTGGTGTCCGAAAAGGAGAATGATTGTGTCTGAGTACTTTAGTAAAGATTGTCTGATCCGTTTTGCCCATTGTGATCCTGCCGGCATTGTTTTTCATCCTAATTTCTTCGTCCTTTTTAATGGACTGATTGAAGACTGGTTTCGTGAGGGGATGCAATTGCCGTGGGAAGACATGGCAAAGTCTGATGTATTGATTCCGGTGGTTAACGTCGGCTCAGACTTTTTTAAGCCGTTTCACATTGGAGATCGCGGTCAGATGCGACTTCATGTCAAGCACATCGGAACAAGTTCTTTTACGGTGGAAATCAATTTCTACAAAGATGATCAATTACATGTACGTTGTCACGAGACAATGGTGTGCATCGATCGTCTGAATCGTCGATCGACACCGATTCCAGATTTCTTGCGTGAAAAATTGCAGTGTTATCTGATTGAAGATAATGCTTAATGTCATACGGGCAAGTTTTTAAAGGTCACGGCGGCTTTCCAGAGTCGCCGTGCGACATTTTGGCGTTCATCATTGAGATCGCTAACGAAAAATGTCGTGTTGCCTAATTGGGTTTCGTGATTAAGACTGTCAGTCTCTTTGAGCCGACGGGCAAGATGGCGCGCCACAGCAGGGCTTGAATCGTAAAGTGGTACGTTCGGTCCAACAATGTCCTCGATGGCTTGAGCGAGAAATGGGTAATGTGTGCAACCGAGCACCAGTGAGTCAATCCCGGCTTCAACCATGGGATCGATATAACGGTGTAGCAGTGCGCGGGTCTCATCGCTTGTAAAATCACCTTTTTCAACGCACTCCATTAAACCAGGGCACCCCTGAGAGAAAACCTTGGCATTTGCCGCAAAGCGCTGCAGTAAAAGTTGATATCGTTCAGAGTGCGCTGTTCTGTTTGTTGAAATCATCCCGATGATTTTATTTTTGGAGGCTTCAACTGCCGGTTTAATGGCCGGTTCAACACCCAAAACAATTTTGGCTGGATAGTGTTCTCTGAGAACGTCGATGGCTTCAGCGGTGGCAGTGTTGCAGGCAATAACCAGTGCTTTGGCGTTTTGTTCTTCAAACAAAAAGCGAGTGATGCGAAGGGCACGGTCGACGATGAAATCATGCGAGCGGTCGCCATAGGGGGCATTGCCGCAGTCGGCGACATAGCAGAAATTTTCTGCGGGCAGAGCCTTGCGTGCGGCGATCAAAGTCGATAGGCCGCCCCAGCCTGAATCGAAAAAGCCGACAGGATTATGCAACATCGCCAGAGTCCTTTTTCAGATTGCGTTTGGTCGGCTTCCATGCGGTCAACAGCACGGCTCCGACAATCAGCGCGGCACCGGTGAGTTCTGAGAGCCCGAGCCGCTCGCCAGCCAACCATCCGATAATGCCGGCAAACACCGGCTCGAGCGCATAAATGAGCGTCGCTCGGATGGCAGAGACATATTTTAGCGCCCAACCAATACCAAACTGCACGAAGCCGACAATGGCCGCTAACATCGATACGCATAGAATCAAACCTGGAGTTAGCTCCGTCGGTCGTACCGGTGTGTAAAAAAGTAATGTGATAAGTGCTAAAGCCGCCACCGTGACCAGTTGAGTAAAGCTCAACGGCAATGGTCTGCAGCCTTTGGCAAAGTGGCTGATCGTCAGAATTTCAGCAGCACAAATGGCAGCGCTGACAACCGTAATCCACTCGCCGGTTTGACCGGTAAAACTTACTGCAAATGGATTGGCAAAAAGTGTCATCCCAATAAAAGCCAGGATAACGGTGATAATCATGCTGGTAGAGGGGATAACTTTGAATACCAGCCATTGAAAAAGCGGCACAAAAGCCACATAAAGTCCAGAGAGAAATGCGGAGGTACTGCTAGGAATCGATTGAAGACCAATGGTCTGGAGAGTGTAAACGCCGAAAATGGCGCACCCGACAAAAAAGCCGGCTTTCCATTCATAGCGCGTGATTTGATCGATACGACCTTTAAGCAGGCAAAAAATAATGAATGAGGCCAATGCAAAACGCATTGCCACAATCACAATGGGATCGGCCCAACGAAGCGCAATTTGCAACGTCAGAAACGTCGAACCCCAAAAGAATGTGACAAGAACGAGCACAAGTTGTGCAACGATATTACGATCGGTCATGATGCAAGAGTCAGAACTTTTCGTCTTCTGCTAAATAGCGCCATTGACCGAGTGGAAGAGCTCCTAGTTTTACCGCTCCGATTCTGACGCGTTTCAAACGCAAAACCTTTAATCCGACCGCTTCGCACATTCTGCGAATTTGACGCTTTTTGCCCTCTTTGAGGATAAAGCGAAGCTCATCTTCGTTGAGCCAAGAAACTTTGGCTGGCATCAGAGGCTTACCATCGAGCACTAGCCCATGATTTAAAAGAGCGAGTTTCTCTTCAGACAATTGAGGGCGCGTACCATCTCGAGACGCCACTCGTACGATGTATTCCTTTTCAATCTCGCTACTTTCTCCGATGATTGCTTTGGCAACACGACCGTTTTGCGTTAAGACGAGAAGTCCTACCGAGTCAATGTCCAACCGTCCGGCAGGCACGAGATGAAGCAGTTGAGCGGGGTTAAAACGCGTTCGACTGGGGTCAGCATGCCAATGATTGGCTTCTGTAATGAGAACTTTTGCAGGCTCATAACCGTCTTCTGCTTGTCCGCTGACGTACCCAATCGGCTTATTGAGCAAAATCGTAACTTGTCGGCTTTGTGCTGCGCGTGCTTTAGAGGAGATTTGTACTCGTTGACCGGGCAGAATCTTTTTGCCGATTTGAGCAACATGTCCATCGACTTTTACCCAACCTTTTTCAATCCAGGCATCGGCCTCGCGTCTGGAGGCGATGCCTTGTTCACTGAGATATTTGGATAAACGAATTGCAGAATCGGCCATGGTCAACTATGCGGCAGCACGGGTCAGACGGTCACGAACGGCTTCCCAAGCATCACCCTGTTGAGGCATTTCAACGATGATGAGCTCGGCACCGGCCTTGTCCAATTCATGCAATCGAGCGTAGAGGCAATGCATGTATTGTTGGGGCGAGTTTGGAGTGTCAAACCACTTTAAAACGTTCGCAGGAGTTGCTTCAATGGTTGTAGAGTCCGCCATAACGGCAAGCTTTTTGTCGCCGTAAGTTGCTAAGGCTTCAGGGACATTATCCACAAGGACAACCTTGGTGCTTGGAGCGTAGTGACTCTTTAAGGAGCCAGAAACTCGGGGAGAGTCTTGACCGCCATCGGGAACCGCACAACCTAAAGCGTCTTCGAGCATGCTGCGGGTAATGGCACCGTGGCGCAAAATTTCGGGTTTTTCCCCGCTTAAATTCACGATTGTGGATTCAACACCAACGTCACACTCCCCACCGTCCAAAATCAAATCAACCTTGCCTTTGGGCTTTTGTCCTAAATCATCCATGACATGTTGAGCACAAGTGGGCGAGATGCGACCGAAAGTGTTTGCAGAGGGAGCGGCCAAACCGCGATGGTGTTTACCTGCGAAAGCCTTAATCAAAGCGCGAGCCCAAGGGTGACTGGGGCAACGTAAGCCAACGGAGTCTTGATTGCCAGTTAACCAATCGCCTACGTGATCGGCCTTTTTAAGAATAATGGTCAGCGGGCCGGGCCAGAAGCGGCGAGCCAACACGTAGGCATTCTGCGGAATGTTTTTTGCCCAGTGATCAAGGGCTTCTTCTCCCGTAATATGAACGATCAAAGGATGAGTGGTCGGTCGATTTTTTGCTTCAAAAATTTTCTTTACGGCCTTCTCATCTTCAGCGTTAGCGGCTAAGCCATAAACGGTTTCCGTGGGCATGGCGACCAGGCCGGAACACTCCAGCACATCAACGGCAGCGCGAATAGCGCGTTCATCAACCTCAAACATCAGTTCGGCTCCGGTAAATTGAGAATCTCGGCAACGGTTTTAGCACGCTTAAGTGCTTCTTCAAGCGTTTTGCCAAGACATGTAATATGCCCCATTTTGCGGGCGCGGCGTGCTTGAGCTTTCCCATAGAGATGAAGCTTGACACCGGGAACAGCTAAAACACTTTGCCAGTCAGGATCTCGATACGTCTCGCCATCAAACCAAATGTCACCCAATAAATTGAGCATTACAGCAGGCGAGTGCTGTGTTGTATCGGCCAAAGGTTGACCGGTCATACAACGCAGTTGTTGTTCAAATTGATTGCTCCAGCAAGCGTCAATCGTTGCGTGGCCGGAGTTGTGCGGCCGCGGAGCCATTTCGTTGGCAACGACGGAGCCGTCTTCCAACACGAAAAATTCAATGCAAAGCACGCCCACGTACTGAAGAGCATTAATAATTTGTGTGGCGTAGGCGCGAGCTTGAGTAGCGGTTTGCTCGGGTACGCGTGCAGGCATAACGGTTTGAGCTAAGATGCCTCGGCTGTGACGGTTTTCACAAACGGGGAATGTTGCTGTTTGCCCATTGGCGCCACGAGCCACAATGACAGATACTTCTCGATGAAGCTTAAGACGCTTCTCTAAGATACATTCAACTCGATTCAGACTTTCAAATGCTTCTTTTAGTTCTTCAATCGTAGTGACGGTAACTTGCCCTTTGCCATCGTAGCCTAAGCGAGCCGTCTTCAAGATGCCTGGCAGTAGCGAAACATCGACTTTGTCAATGTCTTCGGCATGGAGAATCGCACAATTTGGCGCTACGGGAACTTTTGCCTCATACTCAATAAAGGCCTTTTCTGCATTTCGATCTTGTGCAAATCCCACGGCTCGCCCCGGAGGTGCTACAAAACAATCCTTGGCTAGTGTATCCAGAGCCTGAGCTGGCACATTTTCAAATTCTGTGCTCACGGCTGCACAACGCGATGCCAACATTTGAAGGCCTTCTGCATCGGTGTAGCCCTTCTCGATATGATGAAGACTGACTTCAGCAGCAGGGGGATTTTTTCCCGGCTCTAACACGGTCACGTGATAACCCATGTAGGCAGCTTCAACGGCAAACATGCGGCCAAGTTGGCCGCCACCCATCATGCCAAGATCACTACCGGGGTTAAGAGGCAATGTTTTTTTCATAGATTTTTACGGCGCGG
>DCTK01000030.1:26445-26621 GCA_002329575.1 Sutterella sp. UBA1442
CAGTTCCGAAGCCGAAAAATCGCTGTGTTCGCGTTAAATACCCACGTGGGAAGCCATCCTTTGTCAGTCGTGTGCGCTTGTACGCACCACGACCCGTACATTTGACGACGAGAACGTCAAGGGGGTGCCAACCGCGTACCGCGGCCGTCTCACCAACGCACAGCGCATCAAGCCAA
>DCTK01000056.1:0-2299 GCA_002329575.1 Sutterella sp. UBA1442
GCCTTCAGCCTCTCGGCCACTTCTCCGCACATTGAGCTATACGCTCAAATAAGAATTGGCATTCTACTTGAGTAGTGGAAGATTTTCAATAGTTATGGTCTTCAAAAATAATTCTGGCTGAAACTTTTCTACCTCCCTGATATCTCTCACCTATTACTCAGGTCTTAAATAGGCGTATCATTGTCAGCCTTCTGTTATTTCTTGTTATTGGTTTAATCGGTGACTATGGTTACGGACAATAATTCGAGCGTCTTACGTGCTATTTTCTCTCGCGCCTTTGTGGCGATCTCTCTAATTAACATGCTCGGTATGGTGGGCTATTACGCGATCTTTGTTATCTGCACCCACTTTGCTGCTGAACAATTCGGTGCCAGTTTGGCAATGGCCGGTTTGGCGACCGGTATTGTCGTGATCGGCTGTTTGGTAGGCCGTTTTTTTTACTTTTCTTCCTGTGTTATGCCGTTGCAACGTTGGTGACTCGACCGATTTCCGGGCGTTTATATGATGCGCACGGCCCAGAGGTTTTGATTTACCCGTGTCTGATTTTGATGATTATCGGTTTACTGTTGTTGGCATTGCATTTAGGAAGCATCGCAGTGCTGTAGCCGGTGTTTTAATGGGAACGGGGTTCGGAAACTTCCAGTCGATTTCTCAAGCTTCGGGTATCTCCCTTGTGCCGCGCGAGCGCTTTGCACAAGCAACAAGCACCATTTTTATTTTCTTTGATTTGGGGCTCGGCATGGCTCCGTATCTTTCGGGCTACCTTGTGGAGCCTGTGGGTTATGCGGGGATTTTCGGTCTTAATGCTGCCTTAGTGGCTCTGACGATTCCGCTTTACTGGTACGTTTGGACATACCGTCGTGCCAGACCTGCCGCGACAGGTGAAGAACTGCCGTTGGATAAACCCCAAGAATGATTAACGGGAGCCAGTGTTGCTCCCGTCAATCTGTGCCTTGTAATTTGCTCCTGCTTATTTAGCGGGAGTTTTGTTTTAGGCTTTGGGCAACTTGGCGAGTTGTTCAGTTACTTTTTCAAGCAACTTCTCGTAGTTGGCCAAACGTTCACGTTCTTGAGCCACAACGGCTTCAGGTGCGCGAGAGACAAACTTTTCGTTATTGAGTTTGCCGTTCGCTTTAGCAATCTCACCTTGCAAACGTGCGGCTTCTTTGCCTAAACGTTCGCGTTCAGCTTCAACGTCAATCTTAACGACAAGCATGAGCTTGAAGTCTTCAACAACGGCCACCGGAGCAATAGAGCCTTCAGCAGCTTTGTTGATGTCTTCGCAGATTTCAACGTCGCTTAAGCGGGCCAAGTGTTTAAGATACGGACCGACCACTTCGAGCACTTCGCGATTGCCTTCAGCGGCAAGCGGGACACGCACGGAAGGAGACAGTTCCATTTCGCCTCGCAGATTGCGGATGGCATCAATCATGGCCTTCGTCAAAGCCATCTTACGGTCAACGGATTCGTCCGAGGTACCGAAATTGGCTTGCGGGTAGTTTTGAATCATCACGCTGGTTTCTGCGGACTCTTCACGAGTACCGGCAACCGTGCTGACCTTTTGCCAAAGTTCTTCTGTGATGAAGGGGATGACAGGGTGAGCTAAGCGCAACACGGCTTCAAGCACTGTAATTAACGTGTGACGCGTGCCACGTTGTTGGGCTTCGTCACCATTGGCCAATTGCACCTTCGTCAATTCCAAGTACCAGTCACAGTATTGATCCCAAACGAAGGAGTAGATGGCATTAGCAACATTATCCAAACGCCATTCACGCATACCCTTTTCTACTTCCGCAATCGTGCGGTCGAGTTCACGCAAAATCCATTCGTCAACATAGCTCAACTTCATGGGTTGCGTATTGTCCAAACCGCAGTCTTTACCTTGAACGTTCATCAGCACGAAGCGGGAGGCGTTCCAAAGTTTGTTGCAGAAGTTGCGATAGCCTTCGGCGCGGTTCAAGTTAAAGTTAATGTTGCGTCCGAGCGTGGCATAAGCAGCCATCGTAAAGCGCAAAGCATCGGCGCCGTGGGCAGGAATGCCGTTCGGGTAGTTTTTACGAAGCTTCTTCTCGACGATCGGGGCTTTTTCCGGTTGACGCAAGCCGCGAGTGTTTTTCACAATGAGGCTTTCAAGGTCAATGCCGTCCAAGATGTCCAAGGGGTCAAGTGTGTTACCTTCGCTCTTAGACATCTTTTTGCCTTCTGCATCGCGCACAAGACCGTGCAGGTACACGCCCTTAAAGGGAACGCGACCCGTGAAGTAACGCGTCATCATTACCATACGGGCAACCCAGAAGAA
>DCTK01000056.1:2345-7001 GCA_002329575.1 Sutterella sp. UBA1442
TATCGAGCACGTCTTCATCTCGCGTCAAAGCCACGCCTTCGCCGGCTTGTGCCTGAGCTTCTTCTTCGTTACGGGCAACGTAAACGTTACCTTTTTCATCGTACCAAGCCGGAATTTGATGCCCCCACCAGAGTTGGCG
The DNA here is from genome assembly GCA_002329575.1 of Sutterella sp. UBA1442. GTDB lineage: Bacteria > Pseudomonadota > Gammaproteobacteria > Burkholderiales > Burkholderiaceae_F > Aphodousia. The sequence goes on from DCTK01000056.1 coordinate 2,485, forward strand.
AGACAAGCACCAGTCTTGAATGTTTTCGAGCCATTGGCGATACACACCGCGCCACTCTTTGGGCTCAATGTTCACTTCACCGGACTCCATGGCTTCAAGACCGATTTCACCGATCGATTTGCCGGGGAAATGAGCGCCTTCGGGAGCAGGCTTGGACATGGCCATGTACCATTGTTCGGAAAGCATCGGCTCGACCACTTCGCCGGTACGAGCAACACGCGGCACCATGTGCTTATGGTCTTTAATGTTGACCAAAAGTCCCAAAGCTTTCAAATCTTCCACGCAAGCTCTACGGGCTTCATAGCGGTCCATGCCGCGATATTTTTCGGGCACGTTGTCATTCATCTTTGCCGTCTTGGTTAAGACTTGCAACGGTTCAAGCCCGTGGCGTTGACCGACGGCAAAGTCGTTAAAGTCATGAGCCGGCGTAATCTTCACGCAACCGGAACCGAATTCACGATCAACGTATTCATCTGCAATGACGGGGATTTCACGATTGCAAAGCGGCAAAATCAGTTTCTTGCCGATTAAGTGTTGATAGCGTTCATCTTCGGGGTGCACAGCCACGGCTTGGTCACCAAAGAGCGTTTCAGGACGCGTCGTAGCAACTACAACACCATCACTGCCGTCAGCACCCGGATAACGGATTTCCCACAAGTGACCGCTTTCTTCAACGCTTTCAACTTCAAGGTCGCTCACCGCGCTTTGCAGTGTCGGGTCCCAGTTCACGAGACGCTTACCACGATAGATCAAGCCGTCGTTATACAAATGCACGAATGTCTCAACAACGACCTTGGAGAGTTTGTCATCCATGGTGAAATACAGACGGTCCCAATCCACCGAGTCACCCATGCGACGCACTTGTTGCAAAATGGTGCCGCCCGAGAATTTTTGCCATTCCCAGACGCGTTTAATGAAGTCTTCACGCTTCATATCGCGACGTTGAAGGCCTTCCTTTTCAAGTTGGCGTTCAACCACGATTTGCGTAGCAATACCTGCGTGGTCAGTACCAGGAACCCAAGTGGTGTTATAGCCCTTCATGCGGTGATAACGCACGTAAGTGTCCATCACAGTGTGGTTAAAGGCGTGACCCATGTGCAAAATGCCCGTAATGTTGGGCGGGGGCAATTGGATGCTGAAAGAGGGTTTGTTTTCATCCAGAGTGGCCTTGAAATAACCGCGCTTTTCCCACGTTTCATACCAACGTTGTTCAATTTGCGAGGGTTCAAAGCTCTTGGCAAGTTCTTCAGTACTCATAACAATTCTCAGGTTAAAAATTAGGACATCGACGAACGATGCGACGATTGTAAGATGTTTTGAATTTCTTCACGCACGCACTCGGAGATGAGAGCACGCATTTGGTTGCTCAGATCATTGCGCATGCGTTGGTAGCTGTTGGCAAGCGCCATATCGACCACATCATCCATTTGTTGGGAAACGGCCTCAATTATGCGTTCACTGACTGCTTCCAACTCTTCGACAGATACTGTAGCCGACGCAGTTGGTACGGTCGAGCCCGCAAGCGCATTAAGTCCAGATGCTGCTGCAACGGCTTGAGGCGTGTTGGGTACTCGCGTCAACACTTGGCTTAATCGATCCCAAGAGACATTAATTCGATCATTTAAGACCGGGATGTCATCTCGGGGCGTGAGTTTGGGTTCTTTACGCAATAAAGGATCTTGCATGATCGATTATTTTCCTTTCGCTTGATCGTGAGCAACAGGAGACAGTCCGGCGCGGCGATAAGTGACAAATCGCTCGCGTGCGCTCACGCGTTCATTTTCCGTATCGCCGACAACGTCAATGACGCGCCCGAAACGGGTAAATAATTCTTGATAATTGGCCGGCACCGCATCATCGAGCAATAAAAGCACGTCACGAGAAGGCAGTAATGCAGCATCGGTGTGCGAGACAACGGGCGTTTGTGCGGCTAGCCGATCTTCAGCATTGACATGAGGATAAAAGCCCGTGGGCTCGAAACTGCAGAGCTGGCGCGAGAAAAAGTCAAGCCGATGGGCATCGCTGCACCATACCGCAACACGCATCTTAAGGCTCAAAGCCTTGCGTACCACGCGACAAGCGTAGTGGATGCGATTTTTGACGTTAAAGTGAAAGTCAATCTTCTCGGCCACGACTTTATTTCCTTAAAGGGTTTGCTCAACACTTTGTTGATGTAACCAAGCCAATAAAAGTGCCACAGGACGACCCGTGCTGAGTGGTTGCTGACCACTCTTCCAAGCTGTCGCTGCAACATCCAAGTGTGCCCAAGGCGTGTCGCGATCGGCGAATCGAGCTAAAAATGTTGCAGCAACGCTTGCGCCACCCAAGCCCGCCGGGCCTGTATTTTGAGTGTCGGCCACGTTACTCTTTAGCATTGAGCGGTAGTAAGGCGTATCAAACGGCAAAGCCCATAGTGCATCTTGAGAAACATCGGCCGCTTCTTCAAGTGTTTGGCGCAAAATGGGATCGTTGGCAAAAAGCCCGTGGTGGTAGTCGCCCAAGGCAACTTGAACGGCACCCGTCAAAGTCGCAACATCGATGACACAAGCAGGCTCAAAGCGGGCTGCGTAGGTGAGTGCATCAGCTAAGAGCAAACGGCCTTCGGCATCGGTGTTGGTAATTTCAACGGTATCACCTGAGAGCATCGTGATCACATCGGCAGGGCGATATGCATTGCCATCGGGCATGTTTTCACTGGCTGCCACAATGACCGTAAGGTTAAGCGGCAGTCGCATGGCTGCGGCAGTCTCAAAAACGCTTAACACAGCAGCCGCTCCAGCCATGTCGTACTTCATCTCATTCATGCGGCGGCCGGGCTTTAAACATAACCCGCCGGCATCAAACGTGATACCTTTACCGACTAAGCAAATCGGCGAGACTGATTTATCTGCACCTTTGTAGTGCAACTCAATTAATCGGGCGGGGTTGGCCGCACCGCGGGAAACGGCCAAGATACCGCCGGCGCCAAGCTTTTGAAGCGCTTTTTCATCGTGAATTTTCACGGTCACGTTTTTGAGTTTGCGCAACTTTTGAGCTTCTTTAGCCAGGTATTGAGGCGTGCAAATGTTGGGAGCCAGATTGTCTAAATATTTGGCGCGGTTGATGGCGTTGCCGATGGCTTGTCCGAGCTCCAAAGCGCTCATGGCGTCTTGAGCCGCTAAGCGCGTGTGCATCACGCAACAGGCGTTATCCTTCGACTCAATGGGTTCTTTAGTAGGTTCTTTCACAGTTAGCGCAGCAATGGCTAAATGCAAAATCGTCCACTCGGCACTGCGATTTTCAACTGCCCAATCTTCAACATTGAGAGCCAACTCGGCGTCACCTGCCGCCTTAAAGGCGGCGCACGATGCTTTGATGAACGCATCTTCATCGTAGTCCTCGGCTTTACCTAAGCCGATGAGTAATGTCTGACGAGTGTTTTCCAAGACGCGAAGCGTTTTGCCGCAGCAAGCTTTAAAGCCACTTTGACCGACACGCTCAAGCAACTTCTCAAGCGAGGCTGTACGGCGCATGCATTCCGGGAGCTCAANNTCAAGGCCCTCGAAAATGGGCAAAAGCACCGTTTCGGTACTGTTTTTACTAATGGAATCGGAACTGATGACTAGCTTCACGGAGAAAACCTTTCAAAATTCAGTGTAAATATGTCATTTTAATGGAAAAAGGCAGTCGCGTTTGTGGCAAAATCGCAAAAAAATACGGCCTCGTACCGATATAATGACAAAGTAACCTTAATGAGGAATACATCATGCAGAATTGCCCGAAATTACGTATGTCGCGTCAGACTAAAGACGTTGAATTGTTGTTGCCTTTTTATCGTGACGGTTTGGGTTTTGATGTACTTGATCGAAGCGAGAATGTAGATGGTATGGATACGGTATTGTTAGGACATCAAAATTGGCCGTATCAGTTTGAATTTCGCCAAGTTCGCGGAGCAGAAAAAGCGCCGCGTGCTCCGTCGTCCGAACACTATCGAGTCTTTTGTATTGAACAAGACGACCAGTGGTCAAAGCTTTTGGAATCCATGTTTCAAGCCGGTGTGGCTCAAGTCACGCCTCCTGCCCAATACGTCAACGGCAAATGGCCGTGCGTAGCGTATGAAGACGCAGACGGTTACCGCGTTGTGTTGGTACACGGTCACTGGAAGCGTTAAGACGCGAGATGAATAACCTTTTGCGCGTCAACTTTGAGAAGTGGGCGCGCTTTATTTTTTTAAAGAAGTTTCCCCTATGCTCAGTATTCGTCAAGCAACAGTAGAGGACGCCGAAGCACTTTTTAGCATTGAGTCGGCCTCTTTTCCCGGGGCAGAGGCCTGCGGGTTAGAAAATTTTCAAAAACGTCTTGCGGTGTTTGCCGACTCGTTTTTAATTCTGGAGTTAGAAGGTAAACCCGTTGGTCTGATTGACGGTATGGTGACCGATCAGATGACGATCACCGATGACTTGTATGAGAACGCCTCACTGCATAATCCCAAAGGGGCTTGGCAGAGTGTTTTCGGCCTTGCGGTTATTCCCAGCGAG
>DCTK01000009.1 GCA_002329575.1 Sutterella sp. UBA1442
TAGCCCTTAAACCCGCGAACGCTAAAGGCCATGTCGCCGGATTTGGTTTGATAGGCCAAGCCCTTTTTCTCGAGCTTACCGATGATATCGAGCATTTGGGGAATGAAGTGCGTAGCACGCGGCTCAGCGGTCGGTGCCAAACAACCCAAGGCCAACATATCTTCTTGCATCTTGAGACCGAACTCTTCGGTGAGTTCATCGCAAGAAATCTTGCGTTCGGCTGCACGACGAATGATCTTGTCATCGACATCGGTGATATTGCGCACGAAGGTGACTTTGTAGCCTGAGGCTTCAAGCCAACGACGGATAATGTCAAAGGAAATGAAGGTGCGTCCGTGACCGATATGAGTGTAGTCATAAACCGTCACACCACAGACGTACATCTTGACTTCACCCGCGACGAGCGGTTTAAAGACGTCTTTGGTGCGCGATAAGGTGGAATAGAGTTCAAGAGCCATTATCAGATCCAATTCGTGGGAATTTACATAAACATCAAGTATAGCGAGAAAGCACGCTCAGAAACGCTTCGTTGCACATCCTTCTGCCATTATTTTTATAATTAGTCCAATTTCGGACACACTACAGGCTCGAGCCATGCGTCAAACTCCTCTGAAAACTTCTCTAGCGGCAGCCCTTGTCGCAGTCTCCCTTTTAGCGGGCACGAGCGCCTGGGCGCTTGAATACGAAGAGCCTCGCACTCAAGATGAAAGAAGTCGAGTAATTGACCGCTTGATTGCCGAGCGAGACTATCAAACGGCGCTAAAAGAGCTTGAAATCGGCTTGGAAATCAATCCTGCCAATGCGCAATTTAAATTTAAGCGCGCAGTCCTTCACGCTCGTCTCGGACACGTTGAGCGTGCCCGGGTGCTCTTTGAAGACATGATTACGGCTTACCCGGAAATCGTTGAGCCGTACAACAACTTGGCAGCCCTTTATGCTCAAGAGGGCGAATACACAAAAGCGAAAAAGCTCTTGGAGCGCGCCGTTACCATCAATCCTAATTTCGCCATGGGCTTTGAAAACTTGGGCGACTTGACGCTGGCGATGAACCCGCGTGCAAAAACGCAAGCAAGCGAGTATTACCGCCAAGCGTTAGCCATTACGCCTAATGACAAGCGCATCGCAGCCAAACTCTCTGACTTGTCCAAGTGATTAATTGAACCATTTTCTTTTTTGAAGGATATCCAATGTCTGTAAGACGCTCTGTCATGGCCGCTACGGCTGCCGCTCTTATGTCGGTGTCTGCACTGCCCGCTTTGGCCGCTCAAGTGCAGTTTGAAACCAATGTCGGCAACTTTGTGGCCGATGTCAATGAAAAAGCGGCGCCCAAAACGGCCGCAAACTTTCTTCGTTACGTCAACGAAGGTTTCTACGACAACACGATTTTCCATCGTGTGATTGCCAACTTCATGGTTCAAGGCGGTGGATTTGAGGCCGGCATGGTTCAAAAAGAAACCCATGCACCCATCCCTTTAGAATCGAAAAACGGCTTAACCAATAAGCGCGGCACAATTGCGATGGCCCGCACCATGGATCCGAATTCGGCGACAAGCCAATTTTTCATTAACTTAAAGAACAATCACTTCTTGGATGCCAATCAATCGCCTGACGGTAACGGCTATGCCGTCTTCGGTCAAGTGGTGAGCGGCATGGACACAATTGATAAAATTGCGCAAGTTAAAACGCACTCCGTGGGCTATCACGATGATGTGCCGCTTCGCAACGTTGTCATTAAAAAAGCCACTGTTTTAAAAGGAAAATAAACAATGATTCGCTTAACCACGAATGTCGGCGTGATCGACATTGAACTCGATTACGAACACGCTCCTGCAACAAGCAAAAACTTCGAGCAATACGTGCGTGAGGGTTTCTACAACAACACGATTTTCCATCGTGTGATCGCCGGTTTTATGATCCAAGGCGGAGGCTTTGAACCGGGCATGCGCCAAAAAGAAACGCGCGCTCCGATCGAAAATGAAGCCGCCAACGGCCTTCGCAACGACAAGTACACGATCGCCATGGCTCGCACGAACGATCCGCACTCGGCTACGGCTCAATTCTTCATCAATGTCAATGACAATGACTTCTTGAATCACACGGCTCCTACGCCTCGCGGTTGGGGTTATGCCGTTTTCGGTAAAGTGGTTGCCGGTGAAGACGTGGTCGATAAGATCGCTACGGTAAAGACCGGTCGCTGGGGCTTTTATGATGACGTTCCGAAAGAAAACGTTGTTATTGAAAAGGCTGAAATCATTGAAGAATAATCATTGATTAAACGCCCTTGAAAATCACATGGCGCGGGGCTTTCGAAGCCCCGCTTTGCGTCTTATGACGGCCATGCGGCCACTATTAACCAGGCCAAGCAAACAAAGCAACGAACAATCGATGCAACGTTAATTTCAACGCGCACGATGACGCACGATGACCTTGTGCAATCTGCCTGAATTTTGGTTAAAGTAGCGGCATGAGGAGCTTTTTTAGTCATGTCCTCATACCTCCTACGGCCCATAAGTGTTGCAACCACTCGGGCCGTAAGTTTTTTCGGCTTTGTTAACAACCGACTGGCCCCATTGCTCACCTGACAAGTTCCATCGTTAGGCAGGTATTGAAACCACAAAAGACTACGGCAGACGATTTCGCCTGCCGTGATGTTTTTGAGAGACCGAAAAAGCTAGCCGTTAAAGACTTGCTTCCGGATCTGTGAAAGGTAAAAAAGACTCTTTGCCGTTTCCACACACGGGGCAGGTAAAGAAGTCAGGCAATTCGTTAAAGGGGACGCCTGGCTCAATATCGGCTTCATCCACGCCTTTTTCAGGATCGTAGACCCACCAGCAGACCTTGCACTGCATCTTGCCCGCTTCGGCAGCTCGTTCTCGATTGAGCCTATCGATGACTTCATCGATTCGGCCCTCAGAAAGACTTCCCATTCGTGAACCTCTCTACTGCATACCTTGTGCAATCATCTCAACGTTTTCGATGAGCTCGGTTAACTTGCTTCGCGCCTCTTGCATCTCGAGTCGATCCACGCCGACCTCGGGCGGTATGAGCGCCACAGCATACGCCTTCAGAAGCACCTGACTGGCATTATTGAGAATCTCTTCATACCACACGCCTTTAATCGCCGTGGCTTGCAAATTCATGCGGGCAAAACCGGTGATATGCACATCAATACCGGCCAATCCGAAGGCTTTCTTTAAGTACTCCGTATCGCCCTCTTTTAAAGGCTGACGCGTCAATTCGACAATATAGGCCGCATCGCTTTTAACATGAGTTAAATCCAGTGTTTGAGCAGCGTGCTCGACTTGCGAAAAAATCGCAGGAGCTGCAAAAACGTCTTCGGTTTGCACCGGTGTTGGCCAATTGGCACTGATAAAGCTCACCGCATCGGTCACAACCGTGGGCAAAGCCGAGTAGCTTAAATAGGCAGAGTCTTTGGTGATCACAAACCAAAGCCCGGCAATGCCGGTTTCTTCCACAACCGTTTCATCGGCATGAAGCACGATCTGCACTTCGCCGGGCCCGGCCCAGGCAGCTAACGCTTGACGCTCAATGGGGCAGAGATTGTGAAGGTCGACGCGATACTCGGGCACGACACCCGCCACCACGTCTTGCGCAGCTGCTGCAATTTCTTTAAAAATGCCCAACGCACGGTGCGCTGCCTTTTTCTCGGTGGCCTCATCCATATCCAGCGATGCCCAACGGGCGCTTTCATTGGCTGTCACGATACTCATAACATTTATCCTTATTGAATTTATTGGCAAGCGCTCAGTGCTCCGCACAGCCGCTTTCTTCATCATCGGCTTTGCCGATCACAATGGAGCGCGCAACGGGTTTGATATCCGTCAGACAGTCATAGAACTTTCGGCAATAGTCCTCATAGGTTTGAAGCCCGGCAATGATGCCGATGCAATCGCTGTCAATGAAAAGAAGTACCGCAGGAAACGATCTTACGCCCCAAAATGATGCAATGCGACGCGAGTCCGTAAAGTCAGCCCAGGCCGCCTCCACTAGCGCCTCACCTAACAATTTTTTAAGTTCCGGCGCAATCACCGCAATGTCAAGCGTTGTTTTACGCTTGTCGGGATTATCGGCCAAAACTGCCATCTTGAGACCGTCTTTAGCCACAAAAGCCTGCCAAGTGGCGTTATTGACACCGGTAAATCCGTGCTCGGTGAAAAGCTTTTCAATGGCGGGAAACGTTTTCGTGGCTGTCATTTTTTCTTGATCACTCATAGGGACTCATCGATTATGACTTTTGAAGTTGCGCTTGAAGATGAGGCGGCAATCGCGAGTCTGCCGAGCCCAAATCCCCAAATGCGGCATCAATGGCAGCTTCATCAGCCTCACCATTCATGACAGCCTCAACACAAGCCAAGGCTTTTTGAATTTTGATTGCTTCTTCTTCATCAATGACTCGAAGTGCCTTGTCTTTAAAGACCAAAATCCAGTCACCGACCGCAGGCAGATTAATCAGCCCGAGATCGATTCTTTCGCTTTTTGGCGTCTTGCCACGAGGCACAGCTTCATCGAGCTCGGGAAACACCTCTGCATAAGCCCCCGTGGCCGTTTCAATGACGCGTTTAATTTTTTTGGGCACAGCTACACACATAGCATTCCTTTTATTATCGTTTTTAGGCTCTACGTTCTAGTTTAGGCCAGTTAGGACTTTTTAGGGAAGAATCTAACGTCGCCGATCCGACAAGCCTCGCGACTGTCAGGACGCCCCTCTTCATAGTCAGCCAGCTCCAACGAGTGGTCCGCAAGGGGTTCAACGGGCTCATCGGGCGCTCGCGGTTGAAGCGTGATACCCCAGGAGGCCATTTCGGCCTGCGCAAGATCAAGCGCTTCATCGAGTTTTTCTGCGACTAGTTGCGTGAGGCTTCCCCCGTAATCATCAAGCGTCAGGGGCTGCACGCCCACCACAGCAATGGCTTCGGGCACATAGCCTTGCAGGGCGGCCGTTGCCAGCACGTCATTTAAGCCGCCTTGGTGCGCCGAGATCTTCGTCGAAGACCACTGCTTAATGTCTGCATCACGCAAAACATCCATCGTCCCCGCTTCGGCTTTAAAGTCACAGCAATCAAAGATGAGCAGTCGCTTGGCACTCATTAATTCGTTAATGAGATAGGGACCGAGTGTGCCGCCGTCAATGACTCGCACTGAGGGGTGCGGCTTGAATTTCTTGTGAAAGGCTTCTGCGCAACGTACCCCGAACCCTTCATCGGCCCAGAGAATGTTGCCTACGCCCAACACCAAGACTTCATAGTGTTCTGTCATCGTGTATTGACCCTTTTGTCGAAAAAAGCGCCCGAGGCAAAGCGTATCGAATGCCTGCGGGCGCTTGGGTTTCTGATGTTAAACCTTACGGTGTGCCGTGTTAGTGATGCTCAGCTTCTTTAAACATTCTCAAGCCCGTTGACATCGACGAGAGCGTCGTAGCGCCCCCCATCACATCCTCGCGGAAGGACATGTAGATGTGAGCGATGCTAAAGAGAATGAACACGTACATGCAAGCATGGTGCACGGTACGAACGGCTTGGGCGTCGCCAAAGAGCACGAACACCCAACCGAACCAGCTCATCCAACTCGTATCCCAACCCCAGGCTTGTGCATAAAGCGCAAAGCCGGTGATGATGACGACAAAGCTGCCTAACACAAACATGGCAAACATGGCCAATTGTGCAAGCGGGTTGTGACCGGCATACTCAGGCGCCGTCTTTCTCAAAAAGAGATAGTAGAGCACCTGGGCAAAAACCCCCTTCCACCACTTAATAGACCAAAGCGGCGGAATGAAGATCATGCGTGCGTAGCGATTGCCGACCACGGCCCAATAGAGTCGGTAGATAAAGAGCACCGTAAAGATCATGCCCGCAATAAAGTGAGCCAATCTAATGTAGCCGAAGTCGTAGGTCACCCACGTATCGCCTAAGTTTGCAACAAGCGGAGCTCCGATCAAAAAGCCCGTGCCGATCATCACAAACATGCAAACGGCCATCGCCCAGTGCCAGACGCGCACCGGGGCTTCCCACACGTAGATGGGATGCGTACCGCCCGTGGTGTCGACTTCAAACGTTACCGGATCGATTTTCATAACTTATCCTCATTGCGGGGGCGGGAAGGCCCGCCCCTGCCCTTGTTGCATTTAGCGAACCTTCACTTCACAGAGTTCGTGCCCTTGCGGGTCAAAGACGTGCGTGGCACAGGCCAAGCACGGGTCGAAGCTGTGAATCGTGCGGATGATTTCCAACGGACGTTCCGGATCGGCCACAGGCGTGCCCATCAAGCTCGTCTCAAAGGCGCCTTGTTGGCCTTCGGGCGATCTCGGAGAAGCATTCCAAGTGGTCGGAACGATGGCTTGCCAGTTCGCAATGCGCGTATCTTTAATCACGCACCAGTGACCCAAAGCACCGCGCGGCGCTTCACAGAAGCCCACACCGCGACATTCTTTAGGCCAGGTCTTCGGATCCCAGTACTGCATATTGGCAGCCGTTTCGTCACCGGCCTTGATGTTGGCAATCAAGTCGTCAACGTACTGCACCATCTTATGAGCAGTCCATTGGCATTCCAAAGCACGAGAAGCATGGCGACCTAAAGTGGAGTAAACAGCTTCAAGCGGCAAATTCAATTCTTTCAAGAGATCGAGTGCCGGTTCCTTGAAGTGCTTGACGTCCTTGGCGATCGAAACGATCAAACGAGCCAAGGGCCCCACTTCCATCATGTGGCCGTTCCAACGCGGACTCTTGATCCAAGAGTATTTACCCTTGTCGCCCAACCACTCAAACTTCGTCTTCGTGCCGACGCTGCCTTCAGGCAATTCATAGGCTTGTTCGGTCACGCCTTCCCAGGGATGCAAGCCCTGCTTGCCTTCCGGATACGTGTACCAGGAATGATCGACGAACTCTTGGATTTGGTTCAAATCGCGAAGGTCAACGTCATGCACCTTGGAGAGGTCTCCGTTGATGATGGCGCCTGCGGGCATTTGAAGCGATTTATCAGACCAGTCATTGGCAATTTCCGGGAAATCACCGTAGCAGAGCACGTTCTTCTTCACGAGACCGCCGCCGTACTTGAACCATTCCGGATAGAAGGAGGCGATTGCCTTGATATCAGGCAAGTAAACATTTTCAACGAACTCCACGCTTGCCTTGGCAATGTCGCGCATGTAGTTCATCGTCACTTCGTTAATCATGTTGCCTGCAGCACCCGTATCGTGCATATTGATCGGGCAAGCCACACCGCCCACCAAATAGTTCGGGTGCGGGTTCTTACCGCCCAAAATCGTATGCACCTTGATGATTTCACGTTGGAAATCAAGTGCTTCAAGATAGTGGGTGACGGCCAAAAGATTAACCGCAGGCGGCAACTTCATCGCCGGGTGACCCCAGTAGCCATTGGCGAAAATGCCCAATTGGCCCGAGGCTACGAATTTCTTAAGACGATTTTGTACGTCGCGGAAATAACCCGGAGAGCTTAACGGATGGCGCGGACTGATTTTCTTTTGAAGTTCAGAGACTTCACGTGGATCGGCCGACAAGGCGCTTACCACGTCCACCCAGTCCAAGGCTGAGAGTTGATAGAAGTGCACAATGTGGTCGTGCGTATAAAGCGTAGCGTTCATCAAATTGCGGATGATGTTCGCATTTTTCGGAATCTTGATTCCGATGGCGTCTTCCACGCTACGAACGGCGGCCAAGGCGTGAATACCCGTGCAAACGCCGCAGATACGTTCCACAAAGGCCCACGCATCACGCGGATCACGGCCCTTAAGAATCACTTCCAAGCCGCGCCACATCGTGCCCGTGCTTTGCGAGTCACGGATCACATTATTATCACCGATCACGGCCTGAACACGAAGATGGCCTTCAATGCGCGTGACGGGGTCAACAACAATACGACGGTCTGCCATTATTCTTCACTCCCTAAGTCTTTGTTGGTCTTCTTGGCACGGGCTTGTGCAACGGCGCTCATTGCAGCGTGTGCAACGGCGGCGGCACCCACGAGGCCTACAGTGGCCAAACCTACCTTGTCTACAGTTGACTCAATACCGCCGAAGCCGGGCGGCAGAATCGTCGTTTCATGTGCGTAGAACGAGCCTTTATCAAAGAAATTGGGCTCTGAGCAACCGATACAGCCGTGACCTGATTGAACAGGCCAAGACAAGCCTTCGTTCCAACGGATGGTCGAGCAGGCGTTATAGGTCGTCGGGCCTTTGCAGCCAACTTTATAGAGGCAGTAGCCGAGCTTGGCGCCTTCGTCGTCGAATTTTTCGACGAATTGGCCAGCATCGAAGTGAGCACGGCGATAGCACTTATCGTGAATGCGTTGACCGTAGAACATCTTCGGACGCCCCATGGAATCCAAGGGCGGCAGACGATCGTAGGTGAGAATGTAGGTCACCACTGCCGTCATCACTTCAGGAATCGGCGGGCAACCCGGCACCAATACGATGGGCTTATCGGTAATGATTTCAGTAATCGGCACGGACTTCGTCGGATTGGGTTTGGCGGCTTGCACACAACCCCAAGCAGCACAAGAGCCCCAGCCGATCACGGCCTTGGCGTCTTTGGCGACGTGTTTGATCTTTTGCAAGAACGTTTCACCGGCCGGAATACAGTTAATGCCGTCTTCGTGCAACGGCACGTTGCCTTCAACGGCCAAAATGTAGTTGCCTTTATATTTGGTGATGGTTTCCTCGAGCGCGGCTTCGGCTTGGTGGCCGGCCGCAGCCATGATGGTGTCATCATAATCCAGAGAAATCATTGAGAGCACCAAATCTTTCGCCACGGGGTGATAAGAGCGAATAAAGGATTCAGTGCAGCATGTGCATTCAAGACCGTGCAACCAAACCACAGGCATACGGGGTTTTGTTTGCATGGCTTGGGCAATTTCCTGGGCACCGGCGGTACCGAGTCCAAGACTGGCGGCCGTCAGAGAGCAGAATTGCAGAAAACTTCTGCGAGTAATACCCTGCCTGCGCAGAGCTTCATATTGAGTTTCGTGCATTAGGTGGTCCTCCATAGCCCGAATACTGGGAATTGGTGGCTTTCATGAGACAACAACGTTCTGGCGTCTTCATTAAAGCCGTATTACTTTGATTTTAGGTGGATTGTGCTGTCATAGGACAAAATTTCTGGGCAAAGCTCCCTATTTTCGTACACCTTAGTGGTAGAAATTTCTCGTGTATTTTATTTTTGTTATTTTAATAAAATTTTGGAAACCAATACAAAATCTTGATGAAGAGCGTTTCAGTGATACAGCGTTTGGTGTCGTTAAATAATAATAGCCTTTAGAGCTTTAGAAGTCGTTGTTACCTTTGGGCCTGGTGTTGAACTCATTCGTTATTACCGATTCGCCATAGGACTTTTAGGGACATTGCCCCCACGAGCTCGGACGACAAACTCACAGCGAAGCTTGTAGAGATAGTAGCCGCACACGAGCGACGCCAGGACTTCAGAGGCGGCCGGCACCGCTTGCAGGCCTTCGATACCAAAGCTATACGGCAATATGATGGCTAAAGGTAAAAAGAATAGCCCCTGACGGCTTGCCGCCAACAATGTGGCAATACCGGCGCGACCCAAGACTTGATAGGCCATATTGCCGATGATGTTAAGAGGCATGATCACCGAAGCTAGACACTGAAGTTGCAGGGCTAAAACGCCCACGTCCATCACTTCGGAATCCCCGACAGCAAAAAAGTGCACGATATCGGCCGCAAAGATAAAGCCCACAACGCCGCCCGAAATCATGATGACGTAGCCCATCTTAAGCGTGGCATCAAGCGACTCTTTAACCCGAACAAAAAGCCCAGCACCCCAGTTGTACCCCAACACCGGCTGAAACCCTTGTCCCAATCCGATCAACAAAGCATTACTGATCATCATGACGCGTCCGACCACACTCATGGCGGCCACGGCCGCATCACCGAAACCGGCCGCAACGACATTTAAAAGACAGGCGGCAACGGTCGCGCACGCATTGCGCGTCATCGAGGGGATCCCGTTTTTAAGAATGAGCGCATGAGTGTGAAGGTCAAAATCCACTAAACGAACACTTAGATGAATACTGCCGTGCCCTCGCCAATAGTGCGAGAGCAAAATCACAAACGAAATAAATTGACAGACGACCGTGGCCCATGCGGCTCCGGACATGCCCCAATCAAAGACGAAAATGAAAATGGGCGTGACAAGGATATTGAGAATGCCACCGGCCCCTAGCCCGATCATCCCGACAAAGGCCAAGCCTTCGCTACGAAGCAAGTTATTGAGCGTAAAGGCCGCCGCCATAACGGGCGCGCCGAACAGAATCACGATGGCGTAGTCCCAGGCGTAAGGCAATATCGTTTCAGTGGCACCGATGAGTCTCAAAAAAGGCGTTAAAAACAGCAACGCGATGAGTGAAAAAGTAACAGCTATGACACCCACCGTTAAAAGTCCGGTCGAAGCCAACCGATTGACGCGATCGTAGTCTTTTGCGCCCAAAAGGCGTGAAGTCATGGAAGCGCACCCCTGCCCTACCATGATCCCTAAGGCCTGAATAAACATCTGAAGGGAAAAGACGATCCCCAAGGCTGCAATCGCCGAAGTGCCTAAACTGGCCACATAAAACGCGGCGGCAGTGTTGTAAAGCGCCGTTACCAACATCGACATCATCGTCGGCACCCCCAATCGAATGATCAGAGGCGCCACCGGTGCAGTTGTCAGGCGCGCAAAGGTTTTGTCAGCGTCCGACGAAGGTGAGCTCGGAGCGCGAGAGTTCATCAACAAAAATTCCTATCGATATCTCTAGTGTAGCGCTGAAAAAAGCAAAACTGCATCAGTTGAAGCTTACACGTGCGCCTACCCAATACACTCAAAAAGTCAATGGCCCCTATATCCTCTCAAACGATCGTATTCCGATGCACACCAGCGCATGCTCCAATTGCGCTCTTACTCTCATTTTGAAATAATGGACTTATAGCATCTCTGCAGAGCATCTTCCGTGAGCTATGTTTTCATGCTCCTGTCGTGCTTTACCTACGCACTAATGGGAGTTTTTGTCAAAATGGCAACCGACAGTTTTAATGTCGGCGAGCTCTCGTTTTATCGCGGCCTTTTTGCCGTCGTGGTCTTGGGCGTATGGGTGCTCTGTACTCACCACTCTTTTGTAACCACACACTTAAAAGAACATTTACTCAGAAGCCTTTGCGGCACGATTTCTTTTCTTCTGTGGTTTGTCTCTCTTACGCTCATTCCCCTGTCGACCGCCATGACGTTAGGTAACGCCACGCCCTTATGCATGGCGGCCATTGTCGTGATTTACGGCTTTATTAAGAAACGTCCGACGAGTCTCGTGCTCGTGTGTTCAGCCATTGCGGGCTTTGGGGGCGTTTTGATGATTTTTAGTCCCGATACCAACGTCAATCTCGTGGGCGCTGCATTTGCCTTGGGTTCGAGCTTGGTGACGGCTGGCAGCTACATTCAAATCAAGGCTCTGAGTCGCTTAAAAGAACCCGTTTGGCGTACCGTTTTTTATTTCTCGATCGTCAATGTCATTCTCGGAGCCATGCTCGACTTTTGTCTGCCTGAGACCAGCTTGGAGATTTCGGTCGGCTGGAGAGACATTTTGTCGCTACTAGGCATGGGGGCTTGTGGTCTAGCGGCTCAACTTTGTGTCACGCGAGCCTTTGACCGCTCCAACATGCTGGTCTCGACTATTTTGTCTTATTCCGTCATTGTGTTCGGGATTTTGTTCGGATTTATCTTCTTTGGGGACTCTATCGACCTGTGGATGGTCGCCGGTACTGCGGTCATCATTGTCACCGGAGTAATCTCCACAATGAGCGTAAAAAAACTCGAAGAAGATCCCGACAGCCTGCTGTAGAAAATTCTTTAAAGGAGTAACGGCCATGTCTGACCAACGTTTGCGTGAAGGTGCGCGAGCATTTGCTCAAAAAGTATTTGACGATATTAAAGCCTTTTCCATTGACCCCGTGATCGGCGTCTCTCGCCAAGGCTATGGCCCGCTTGAAAATCGTGCGCATGAGTACCTTAAAGATATTGCCCGAGAACTGGATTTGGAAATCAAGGTTGACCGGTGTGGCAATCTCTTTTTAACACTGCCGGGAACCGACCGCTCATTACCCAGCTACATGACGGGCTCTCATGCTGACAGCGTTCCGCAAGGCGGCCATTATGACGGCTTGGCCGGCGTCGTAGCAGCCATTACGACGCTTTGGTGGATGAGAAAAATCGGCTTTACGCCCAAGCGTGATGTCACGATGGTCGTTTTTCGCATGGAAGAAAGCTCCTGGTTCGGAAAAGCCTATGTGGGATCGCTTGCCATGGCGGGCCAACTCACTCAAGAAGACCTGGCTCTCAAGCACCGAGACAAAGACCAAACGCTAGCCGAAGCGATTAAAGAAGCAGGTTTTGATCCACAGGACATGGTCAAAACCGAACCCTCTATCGACTTTTCTCGCATTGCGGCCTTTACAGAATTGCATATTGAGCAAGGCCCGACACTGGACTCTCAAGACAAAGCGCGCGTTGGGATTGTCACGGGTATTCGTGGCAACTTGCGTCATAAGACTTGTCTTTGCATCGGGCAAACTGCGCATTCAGGTGCCGTTGACAAACAATACCGGCACGATGCGGTCATGGCGATGGGAGACCTTTTGATGCGCATGGAGCGTCACTGGGCTGAATGGTTAGTCAGAGGCGAAGACTTGGTCTTTACCGTGGGAGTCTTTAAGACCGCCGCTTCTTCGGCCATTGCCATCATCCCGGGCGAAGTTTCCTTCAGTGTCGATATGCGAAGCCTCTCAATGGACACTCTGGATCGCTTCCACAAATTGCTGGTTGCCGAAGCCAATGCCGTGGGGGCGGATCGAGGCGTGACCTTTGAATTTGATCGTACCTTGGTCTGCAAAGCCGCAGATGTGGATAAAGCATTGTTTTCCCATTTGCACGATGCGGCTCAAAAAGCCGGTATCACCGTCATGGATGTCCCGAGTGGCGCAGGGCACGATGCGGCCGTCATGGCCGATATGGGGGTGCCCATCACCATGGTTTTTGTAGCCAATCAAGACGGCTCGCATAACCCGCACGAAAAAATGAAGATGGACGATTTCATGCTTGGCACCGAAGTGCTCTTTACCGCCATTGCCACTTACGACTAGTAATCTTTTTAATTCCTTTTAGCCACACCGCGCCGAGCTTAGCCTCGGCGCATAACATAGCCAAAAGTACTCCTAAAACTACCTCCAAATTGTGACCAAAGAGGCACTCTTTTGCGCATAACTTCCTTTATTCTCATGTCAGCATCTTTTTGATGAGGGCATTTATGGCTGCATCCGTCTTCTTTGTGCAAAACCCTGAGCCTATTTTTCAAGCCGGCTTTGCCAAAATCGCTGCCACGCGAATGAAGGGCCTGCCCATTTGCCGAACAGACATTCATGTCAAAGCATTGGGCTTTCGACCTTGGCGCGACTATTGGGTTGGCGCCGTGGTGACACCTTGGGCAATCTTTACCGTAGCCGCTCACAGAAGACCCGTCACTACAATGTTGCAAGCCGGTCAAGAAACGACCGTGATCATGCCCGCCGGAGAATTCTCCTTTTTAGCCGTCCGAGAGCCCTTGATCGGTTACTATTTAAGTTGTTCATTAATGAGTCCCTTGACCACAATCAAGGATCAAAGAACGGCTGAAGCGTTTGCTGCAACGTGCCTAACACACTTTTTTAACCCGACCGCCAATCGGTCGACGCCATAGGATGAATCACAATGCAAGACGCGGTTACCATTCGCATTCAATTCGACCACGGTCAACCTGCGGTTGAGCTCATTAATGCCCGCTCGCAAGCCATTGCCGATATGCTAAAAGGGCAAACGTTGGACCGAGCTTGTCTCATCCTTCGCACCCTCTTGGGACTGTGCCCTGTGGCCCAAACCATTGCGTTGAAATATGCCTATGAGGCCGCAAGAGCAGAAACGACACTCGGCGCCGTTCATATTGAAGATGAGCAATTTGTCACGATTGAAGCCGTGTTAGAGACGCTTCGTGTCTTTACTCAAGATTTGTCGGGCTTGATTCCGGCCACAAAAACCAACCCAGCGATTTTGAAAACGCTCGGCCAACTCAGAACACAGTTAATCAACCTCACAGCTGAACCCTGGAGCGCCCGCGACAGTATCTCTACGCTTTATGACGAAACTCGGATGTTGACCATTTTGTGGTTTACACAAAATAAGGCACTGATTAATACGATTAAAAGTGCTTATCAGCGCTTCTCTAATTTGGGAACATTTCCGACCGAGTCGCTCATTAATGCCAAAATGCTTCTCGAGCCCGAAGTACTCGCCGGTGTTGTCAATGATCTTCAAACAAACGCCTCTTTTGCGCTTAACCCCAGAATCAACGGTCAACACCGATTCACTGGAGCGTTAGCCCGAAACACTCAAACACCGAATAAGGAAAGCTTTACGGTTTCAGACATTGTTAACGCTCGCTTGGCAGAACTTCAATCGATCGCGGCAGGCCACGCCTCACCCTTTACGATTCATAGCGTCAAAATAGACGATGGCATGGGGCTAAGCCTTGTTGAGACCGCACGCGGCACGCTCATCTACTTCGTGCGACTCGATAACAATCACGAGCGCTTGGCTCAAGTGCAAATCATTGCCCCCACTGAATGGGCCTTCCAAAAAGACAGCTCTTTGGTCACGATTTTGGAGCGATATTGCCAGCAGCACGAACAAATGACTCAAAGAACCGAAAAAGGACTTTTGCTCATTGCCTCAGCCTTTGATGCCTGTACACGTGTTAACGTCTCTTGGGGGAAAAAGCATGCATGAAGTCAGTCTCGCCCAAGGAATCGTGGATGTTGTCACTCGCAATGCAAAGCGCGCGGGCATCATTAAGGTCAACGATGTCAGAGTGGCAGTGGGAAAATTAGCTGGCGTTGACATCCGAGCCTTGCGCTTTGCTTGGGAGTCGGTGAAAAAAGACACGGTCTGTGAAGAGGCCACATTAACCATCACCGAGCCCGAAGGCCGAGCGTGGTGCTTAGACTGCGCCAAAGAGGTGGTCATTGCCAATTATGGCGAAGCGTGCCCGATTTGCGGGGGCTACCATTTAGCGCCCACGGGCGGAAATGAATTAAAAGTGACGGACTTTAGCGGCGTCGATGAGGCGACCGATAATCCGTCCTCAAAGTAAAAAATAACAGTCCATAAGGAGAAGAAACATGTGCACCACTTGCGGTTGTTCAGAACACTCCCACACGCATACGCACACCGATGAAAACGGCAACACGGTGATTCATACGCATGAACATGAACCCACGACCAAAACCGTGACGGTTGAAGAAGATATCCTTGCCAGAAACAATCACGTTGCGCAGCACAATCGTGAACACTTGCGTGACAAGCATATCTTGGCCTTGAATTTTGTNNACGGAATTGCTCTGCGCGACCGTTCGCGCGATGGGTGAAAATGCAGGCGTCTATGTCATTGAAGGCGACCAAGAAACGAGTAACGACGCCGATCGCATTCGTGCGACAGGAGCGCCTGCCGTGCAAATTAACACCGGTAAGGGCTGCCACTTGGACGCTGAAATGGTCCATGAGGCGATCCACGCCCTGGCACCGGCTGACAACAGCGTGCTTTTCATTGAAAACGTCGGCAATCTCGTCTGCCCGGCCGCTTTTGACTTCGGCGAAGCGCATAAGGTTGTGATTTTGTCTGTTACCGAAGGCGAAGACAAACCCTTGAAGTATCCGGAAATGTTCCGCGCCTCAGATTTAATGATCATCAACAAGATCGACTTAGCGCCTTATGTGAACTTTGATCTTGACCGTTGCGAAGAGTACGCCCGACGTGTCAATCCTAAGATTGCCATTTTGCGCGTCTCGGCCACCAAGGGCGACGGGATGGACAAATGGGTGCAATGGATTAAGGCACAACGTTTGATTGCCGCTTTGGGCTAGAGCCGTTTGAAATAGATCGATGGCTGCTGTGTGCAGGGAAGGAATTTCTCATGAGTGAAAAGACCGTTGCTCGTTTTATTCGTATTACCGGGCTTGTGCAAGGCGTAGGTTTCAGACCCACGGTCTTTGTGGTAGCACATGAACTTAACCTCACCGGAGAAGTGTTTAACGATGCCGAAGGGGTGGGGCTGACGATTGAAGGCGCGCCTGAGAACGTCAATGATTTCGAGCGCCTTTTGCGTGAGAAACTGCCCGCATTGGCCCGAATCGATACCTTTGTTGCCAAAGACGTTCCTGTCTCGCACTTTAAGGCCTTTTCGATCACCGAAAGCCGCGCCGGCAAAGTCTCCACGAATATCACGCCCGATGCCGCCACGTGTCGTGCGTGCTTAGAAGACATTTTCACGGAATCAAACCGCCGCTACCGTTACGCCTTCACAAACTGCACACACTGCGGTCCACGCTACACAATTACAAGACACCTTCCCTATGACCGCGTGCAAACCGCCATGGCCACTTTTAAGATGTGCCCGGCCTGCCAAACCGAGTACACCGATCCGTTGGATCGTCGCTTTCATGCGCAACCGAATGCCTGTCCGACGTGCGGACCCGAGTTGCGCTTTACCGACATGGCGGGCAATGAAATCACCGGAGATCCCCTCTTTCTTGCCGCTCAAGCACTGCGCGACGGAAAAGTCGTTGCTATTAAAGGCTTGGGCGGCTTTCACTTAGCGTGCGATGCCAACAATCCGAG
>DCTK01000029.1:0-6666 GCA_002329575.1 Sutterella sp. UBA1442
TTTTGGTTGACTTTGAAGCGAGTATTAACGCTTCAAGGGTTTAAAGCGCAAACGATGCGGTTGAGCGGCTTCATCACCCAAACGGCGGCGTTTGTCTGCTTCGTACTCGGTGTAATTACCGTCAAAGAAGACCACTTTGGAGTCGCCTTCAAAGGCCAAAATGTGCGTAGCGATACGGTCTAAGAACCAGCGATCGTGAGAGGTGACCAAAGCACAACCGGCAAATTCCAAAAGCGCATCTTCCAGGGCACGAAGCGTTTCAACGTCAAGGTCATTAGACGGTTCGTCTAACAACAGTACGTTGCCGCCCGCAAGCAAGGTCTTAGCCAAGTGCAAACGACCGCGTTCACCGCCCGAGAGCGTGCCGACAATCTTTTGTTGATCCCCGCCCTTAAAGTTAAAGCGACCAAGATACGCACGAGACGGCATGGAGAATTTGCCCACTTGCAAAATGTCTTGACCGTCGCTGATAGCTTCCCAAGCGGTCTTGTCATTTGGCAACGAATCACGCATTTGGTCAACGGCGCTGATCTTTACGGTTTGACCGATTTCGATTTCACCCGAATCTGGCTTTTCTTTGCCCAAAATCATCTTAAAGAGCGTCGACTTACCAGCGCCGTTCGGCCCGATGACACCAACGATGGCACCGGGCGGAATCTTAAAGCTTAAGTCTTCAATCAAAAGACGATCACCAAAGCCTTTGCTCACGGACTTAAACTCGATGACGTTATTGCCTAAGCGCTCCGCGACAGGAATGAAGATTTCATTGGTTTCGTTACGGGCTTGATATTCGTAGCTCGACATTTCTTCAAAGCGAGCCAAGCGGGCTTTACTCTTAGCTTGACGGCCCTTGGCATTTTGACGAACCCATTCAAGTTCGTGTTTAATGGCCTTCATGCGAGCGTCTTCCTGACGCTTTTCAATTTCAAGACGCTTTTCTTTTTGATCCAACCACGAAGAATAGTTGCCCTTCCAGGGAATGCCTTCGCCGCGGTCTAATTCCAAAATCCACTCAGCGGCATTGTCTAAGAAGTAACGGTCGTGCGTGACAGCCACCACCGTACCGGGGAAGCGGTGCAAGAACTGCTCCAGCCACTCCACACTTTCAGCATCCAAGTGGTTAGTCGGTTCGTCCAACAGCAACATATCGGGATTGGAGAGCAGTAAACGGCACAATGCGACTCGACGTTTTTCACCGCCCGAGAGATGCTCAATCTTGGCTTCCCAAGCAGGCAAGCGAAGCGCATCGGCAGCAATTTCCATTTGAGTCTCGGCATTGGTACCGGCCGCATTAATAATGGCTTCAAGCTCAGCTTGTTCAGCTGCGAGCGCATCGAAATCGGCATCAGGCTCAGCATAGGCCGCATAAACTTCCTCAAGACGCTTTTGCGCGTTGAGAATTTCGCTCATTCCTTCTTCCACAGCTTCACGCACCGTGTGCTCAGGATTCAGTTGCGGCTCTTGCGGTAAGTAACCGATTTTGATGCCGGGCATCGGCAAGGCTTCGCCTTCNNGTTGACTTACCCGCGCCATTTAACCCCAAAACGCCAATTTTGGCACCCGGGAAAAACGACAACGAAATGTCTTTCAAAATTTGACGCTTGGGCGGAACAATCTTGCCCACCCGATTCATCGTAAATACATACTGAGCCATAAGGTTCGGTATCCTACAAAAATTACCTTTGGTTAATGAGCCAGAAGTGACGCCACTTCAGGGCGAGTAAATAAAGTTTGCGGCGCCTCTCATCGATGCTCTCGGGGCACCAAATCAGCCACTTTTTGTAAACGCCGCTCAAATCAATCAATTCGAGAATATAACGAATTCGCTTGGGTAAGTAGTCGGTCACCAGTCCCGTTTGAAAATCAATCAAAACGGGTTTGCCTTCAGGCGACAACAACCAATTGCTCCACCCGCGCGTATCCAGGTGCACAACGCCTTTTTGATGCACTTGTTTTAAGAGTGCTTCCATTTCTAAAAAAAGTGCCTTCGTGCGTAGCGACTCATCGGTATAGATGAGTCTTTCACCTTCTTTGTACTCAATGGCAATGGCATACCGATCGATGCGAAAAGCTTCTTCAGCTATACCATCAATACCTTTGAGACGATTCAAGATTTTGAGTTCGCGGGCAAGTACCCAAGTGCCCCAAAACAAACGAACGAGAAGATGACGAGGTGAGAAATCCTTCACAGTCCAGCGCCGTCCGTCACACTCAACACAACTGACACGCGCATGCCCGAATCGACCTTCACGTAAAAGTTCGGTGGGTAGCTCTTGAAGTTGTGATCGAGTAAAAGGGACGGCCACTGTCAATGAAGTCCTTAATTAGGGCATTTGAATCTTGTTGGCGGTAGCGGCAAAACCTGCATCGCCCGGCGTGACGATCTTACTTGCGGCTTCGCGACGCATTTCTTCGAGCTTGGCGATCGTTTCGGCAACACCGGCCTTGGCGGCTTCGCCATAAGCTTCAACAGCCTCTTTAAGCGTTGCGGCCTTAATTTCAAAGTTAATCGGCAACGGACCCATTTGAGTCATGATTTGGGTTTCGCCCAAGTAGACAACGGCACGGGATTCATCGCGAGCACCGTCGGCCGTGATGGGCGTTAACACTCGAATGGAACCCACTTTACGGTCCGTGATAATTTCTTCACGAACCAAAGTCGTTAAGTCCAAGGCGGCGTTCATTTGGTCAAGATCGGCCATGTTTATAAATCCTTTAAAAATGCGACACCTCGAACACCGAGCACCTGAGGGGCAAGTGCTTGGCCATTCGAGGCTTTAGAAAAATTGTTCAGACGTATTGTACCGTGTTCTAGCGATAGACCATCACGGGAATCTTCGAGTGGGTCAACACCTTCTGGGTTTCACTGCCCAAAAGCACTGCAGCCAACCCTTTGCGACCGTGACTGGCCATAAAGATCAAGTCACAGCCGAGCTCTGCGGCCACATCCATGATGGCTTCTGACGGCGAGAAGCTCTTTTTGGAGCACGTCACAGCTTCTACTTGAGCGCGACGGAAGTATTCGTATGCCTGATCAAGATATTCTTTAGCTTGATCTTTCACCCGTTGATCGTACTGCTCAATACTCTCAGGACGATACTCGCTCAAATTCGTATAGGAATAAGGTTCAATGACAGTAAGCACATAAACTTGTGCTCCGAGCGACTTCGCAAAGCTTGCGGCACCGGCTACAGCCTTGTAAGACAATTCACTACCGTCGATGGGAACAAGAATCTTTTTATACATATGAAATTCCTTCTAACAACCTTTTTCAATTTCAGTTTAGGCCTTTTTTGTGTCCAAAGTTTGCGGCATGTCAGGAAAATTGACATTGAATGAGCGTTCAGTCGCGATTTTACGCTTGCTTTTTCTGCTCGCAAAGTATTCCTTCAACAGCCAATTGCACTAGTCGCATCGCGAAAGTTGCGGTTACGGCCATAAAAACTCCGAACCCTTCCCCTTCATCTTGACTCGGCCTGACAGGCTCTCGACTATAGACTGCTGTAATCCCTAAAGGCGTTGCTTTTTTGCCTGAGGCCGATCCCTTAGCAAAACCGTATTTTTTCCGAAGTTGTAAGCGAAGTCCAGCAATTAAGGCATCCCCTTCAACGTGCGCAATATCAGCGACACTCACTAAAGACGCATCGACTTTGCCGCCTGCACCGCCACTAGTGAGCACCACCGGGGCTTTTTCTTTGCCACGGGCTAAAAGCAGCGCTTTGGCAGAAAGCGAATCGATGCAATCGATTAACACGTCACAACGATCAATGACGTCATCGAAATTGTCTTGATTGACAAAAACCGACAATGCGTTAATCCGCGCATTAGGATTAATTTTTCTTAAGCGCTCGGACAAAACATCAACTTTGTAGCGCCCGTAGGCGCCGTCCATCGCAGGCATCTGACGGTTGGTATTACTTTCTTCGACAGTGTCACCATCGATAATCGTAATGGTGCCAACGGCCGTGCGAGCAATGGCTTCGGCCACCCAGCTGCCGACTCCGCCGACTCCCACAATTGTGACGCTCGCTTGAGCAAGTTTTTCAAAACCTTCGGGGCCAAACAGGCGACTGATGCCACCAAAGCGTCTCGTATCTGAAGTATTCAATCGATCTTTCCTAAAAATGGTGCGCCTAAAAGAGGCTCACGACTACTATCGTGCGACTTTTGAGAAAGTACACGCTTTCAAATTGTGCCTTATGGTACTCACAATCGACGAAATTTCCTAGCGACCTTTTTCAGAGGACTGCCAAACAATCCCCACAATTTGGGCGTTTTAACTGTAGTTTTGCTTACATCGCGTCAAATTTTGTTTGACTAAAGACACATTATGCAGTCAAGGGGCTAGCGCTTACCACCAAATAGCGCTAAAGTGGAAGTTAGGGCAATGAAGGCGATTTCGCATAAAACTAATTTGCTAAATATCCTTCGCGCCCGGGGTGTGTTCAAGCCTGTGCGCTTGAACGGCCGTTCGAGCCGATGTTTAGCCCGTGCCCGATTTGATTCTCTCTAATAAATTTAAAGGATGTTTTATGAAAATCCTGATTCCCGTAGATGGCAGTGTTTACAGTGACAACGCTGTAGCTTTCGTGGCCAGCCGTACGACTTTGATCGGTACGGAACCGCAAATCGTTTTGCTCAACGTACAGGCTCCCCTGCCTGCTCGTGCCAGCCGCCTCGTCAGCCGCGACGCACTTCAGGATTACTATAAGGATGAAAGCGAAAAAGCCTTTAAGCCTGCTCGTAAGATTCTGAAAAAAGCCAAGATGGCTGCCGAAGAACTCGCCAAGATTGGCGCTCCGGCTGAAGTGATTGCACAAGTGGCCGAAGAAATGGGCGCAGATCTTTTGGTCATGGGCTCTCATGGTCGCTCTGCCTTAAAGGGCTTGCTCTTCGGTTCTGTCACAAACGCTGTTTTGGCATTGACCAAAGTTCCGCTTTTGATGTTGCGCGACAAGGGTGCTCCTGAAACCGATGCATTGAGCTTCGGTATTGCAGTGGACGGCTCTAAGTACGGTACCGCTGCTGTGAAGTATGCCTTAAAGCACATTGAGCTCTTCGGCGGTGATGCTGCCAAGGTTCACTTGATTAACACCGTGAGCGATTACGCCGGTGCTGTGATGCCGGACATGACCGGCATGGCCTTGCCCGCCTTGAGCGAAGATGAAGTCGTCGAATTGCAAAAGAGCGAATTTGCCGAAGCTATCGACCCCGTGTTGCCTTTGTTCGCAAAGACCGGTGTCAAACCCAAGGAAGTTTGCTTGGTCGGTAACCCCGGTGATGAAATCGCTGCTTACTGCAAGAAGCGTAAACTCGACTTGTTGGTGATGGGTTCTCACGGTTACGGTCGCTTCAAGGCCGCCGTGATGGGTTCGACTGCCACCCGCATCGCCTCCATCGCTGATGTGCCGCTGTTGATCATCCGTTAATCATCTCTGTGACGATTATTCGCTGATGAACTTTTAGCGCAACTCTGACAACCACGGCAGCCGCACTGCCGTGGTTGTGTTTTTCTTTGTTTGAAAAAGCTATCCATGCCTAAAACCGTTCTTCAAGTTATTCTCCTGACCGTCATTGTTCAAAGTGCCTGTTTAGCCAACCGTGTGACGTGCTCGCTTGATGCTCTTTATGAACGTGCTACGGCCCTTGAAGTCGGTATCATGATGGCGCTTTTTGCTCTGGTGCCGGCGTTGGCTGCCATTCGCGCGGGTCTTTGGATTGATGCGGTGGGGCCACGAAAACCGATTCTTTTCGGAATTGCTTTAGTCACCACTGCACTTTTTATTCCCATTGTTTTCACCACCCAGACCTTCGGTCTTTGGCCTCTTTATATCACCTGCACCCTCAATGGCTTTGCGATCATGTTTGTCTACATGTCGATTCAGCAACTCGTGGGGCATCTGTCTACGGTCAAAAACCGCACAACGAATTTTGCTTATTTGGCACTCGGTCAATCGGCCGCTAATCTTTTAGCGCCGATTATTGCTGGTCAATTCATCGACCGCACGGGCATGGCCTCGGCTTTCTGGTTTGCCGCCGGTATGGCCATTTTTGCACTGATTGCGTTTACTCTTTTCATTCGACCGTCGTTGCCTGCGAACTGGGGGGCTCCTAAGCTTATCAACCGCAAAGGCAACTTTGAGCTTTTGGGTATTCCGCACGTCAGAAACGTTCTTGTGGCAAGCTCTTTTATGTCCATGGCGTGGGATTTGCAAGGTTTCATGATTCCAGTCTATGGGACGGCGATTGGATTAAGTGCCAGTGAAGTCGGTTGGATTTTAGGGGTCTTTGCCAGTGCTACCTTCTTTGTGCGACTTTTAATGCCGCTTATTGCCCGACATCTCACCGAGTGGCAAACGATTACCGCTGCTTTTGCGTTCGGTGCTTTGGCCTACGCCCTATTTCCCATTTTTGAGAATTTCTACACACTGGCGGCCATCGCCTTCTTGTTGGGTCTTGCCTTGGGCTCTTCTCAACCCAATGTGATGACACTCATTCATACGGAGACGCCGACCGGCAGAACGGGTGAAGCATTGGGTCTTCGCACCATGCTGCTTAACATCTGCCACACAACGCTTCCCGTTATTTTCGGCGCTGCGGGCAACGTGATTGGTGCAGGTGCCGTGTTTTATATCGTCGCAGGCATCATGGGCGGGGTGTCTGTTT
>DCTK01000029.1:6674-7467 GCA_002329575.1 Sutterella sp. UBA1442
CGTGTGGTTGAAGAACTCGGCAAAGAACGCGAAAACGCGACCGATTCGAAACCGTAACGTCGAAATCGATCGCGCAAAAGGCAGCTAAAACTCAAGGTCTTTAATCGTGTACGAGCTCGATGTGCCGATCGGCAATCTCAAACCGCACTTCGATATTGCGTCCTAATAGTTTTTTCACTTGTTTTTTGATTTTTTCCACAGAAGCGGTCTCAAGCGGCGAGGCTTCTTTTAGTTCCACATCAAGCACGAGATCACGGTTATTGACCGCGAGCTTGACGTTGCGAACCATCGAGCGATGAGTTCGGTCCAAGTTCTCAGCCATAAAGAGGCTCACGGCCGCCCACTTTTGTGCTTCAGTCAATGCGTCTCCTGACAAAAAGCCCGGAAGATCCGATGAGGGTCTGGAGTGCAAATACACCAAACGAGCAATGGTCAACACTTCCTTTTGTGTAAAGCCTAGTAAGGGGCAGAAACGAACGAGATAGGCGCCATGTTGGTAATGCTTGTCATACGAAATGGCAATCCCCACATCGTGAAGCTTGGCGCCGTATGAGAGTAACTCATCAAGCCCGGCTTCCTTCTCAAATAACCCCAAAGCTTGAGCCTGAGAGAAGATGGCCCCGGACAGAGCCACTAAGTGCTTAGCATGCGCCTTTTCACATCTGTAGCGCTTGGCTAGCGCCTTAACGCTTTCGTTGCGCCAGTCGTGCTCGGAGTCCTCCGAGAAATGGCGCCAAGTGTAGTCCACCACCTGACCATCTTGAAGGTTATTGTCAGTAATAAAAACATAGGG
>DCTK01000047.1 GCA_002329575.1 Sutterella sp. UBA1442
TGAAGTCATTATGTTTCCGGATCATGTCAAACCTATTTTTGAGAAAGCCGGTTTGGTGTTTCATGATCGTGGAGCAATTTTAGCTGCAGATCTGCCAAAAACAATCGTAGCAATTGAACGCGTTATTGATGAGCTAGCCGGTTTAGAAGTTCCACAGCAAGACGATGATTACGATGACGAAAGCGATGAGTTTGACAAACCACCAGCGATGATTGCTCCTGTGGCTATTCGTACGCGTTTTTACCCCTTAATCAGACATCTGAAAAAAGCTGCTGATAAAGGGGTGGATGTGCATTGGGAGCCGTATTAATTGCGCCAGAAGGCCGGAGTGAAGATGGCAAAGACCGTAAATAACTCCAGACGGCCGACAAACATACAGAATGCGCCTACCCAGAGATGCACAGGATTGCAGTCTGCATAGTTGCCACTTGGACCTACAGAACCTAATCCCGGTCCGGTGTTAGCAATACATGCGATGATGGAGCTGACAGCATCAAGAAACGGAACCCCCGTGAGCATCACAATAAACGAACATGTCAACATGACCATGAGATGTAATGCTAAAAAAGCAAACACGGTAGTGACAATTTTTTCAGAAATGACGTCATCTCCGATACGAAGTGGGAGATAGTCTCGAGGGCGTAAGAGCTTGTTGATGGTCAAGACAATTTGCTTGAGCATCACAAGTATACGAATCATTTTTACGCCACCGCCGGTTGACCCTGAGCAAGAGGCAAAAAGGCTACATACTAGAAGGAAAAATCCTAGCGAGAAAGGCCACACGGAATAATCTTGTGTGGTGAAGCCTGTGGTGCTGAAAATCGAACTGACCGAAAATAATGTGTGACGCAATGTACTTTGCCAATCAGCGTAGTAATGTTGAGAGCTCAAACTGAAGAAAACGACAACGTAACCAAAGAGCAACATCGTCATCCAGCTTCTAGCCTCAACATCCGTGAAATAAGACCACACGGAGCGTTGTCGCCAGGCAGTGAAGTGCAATGAAAAATTAAAGCCGGAAAAGACCATAAAGCCCACGCTGACCATTTCAATAGCTTCAGAATTGAAAAAGCCGATGCTTTGGTCATAAGGCGCAATACCGCTCAAGCTCATGGTGGTGAAGCTGAACATTACAGCATCATCCCAAGACATGCCGGCCCAGTGGTAAGCCAATACACAGCCGGCACTCATGAGAATGTAAATGCTGTAAAGTGCTTTGGCCGTATCGGCAATTCTCGGTGTTAATTTATCATCTTTAAAGAGGTTGGAATTTTCAGCTTTAAACAATTGTGAGCCGCCAACACCCATCAAGGGTAACACGGCAACAGCCAACACGATGATCCCCATGCCTCCCATCCAAGAAAGCAAGCATCGCCAATAGTTAACCGACAAAGGTAAGTCGTTGAGATTTGTTAGTGCCGTGGCTCCCGTGGTTGTCAAGCACGAGACCGTTTCAAAAAAGAGGCGATAGTAGGGGATTTCCGGCAGTAATAACGTCAGAGGAATCGATCCGAAAAGCGCCACAGATAGCCATGAGATGGTCACAAGCAAAAAGCCGTCTTTGGGTTCAAGTTCTCGGCGAAACCGACGGGTGCTGAAGGAAAAAATGAGACCGGAAATAAGGCACGCTCCTGCAGACCAACAAAATTGAGTCATTGTGGGTTCTGCGTCACGCCAAGCAATCGCAATGGGTACGAGGTGAGCCAAGGCCACAATAAGCAACAGCGGCCCAAGGGCATTAAAAATCGGAAAGATTTGGCGTTGTATGACCCTGAACATGGCAAAAATCCATTAGAAAAAGCCGACGTCCACGGCAAAGAGTTCTTCAATGCGCGGAATCATCTTCTTATTCGGGACAAACAAAATCAAGTGGTCATCATCGACGACTGTCATGTCCGGCTCTGCCATCATAACCACGGCTTGATCTCCTTCGCCGCGAACAATTGCTCCTACGGATACACCTCGCGGGAAATCGATTTCTCCCAAAGTTTTTCCGACAACTCGGGAACTCTTTTTCGTGCCGTGGGCAATGATTTCGAGTGCTTCGGCTTTGCCGTGATAAATCTCTTGAGCATTAACAACGTCGCCATAGCGTATATGACGCAAAATTTCGCCCAAAGAGGCCTGAGTCGGTGAGACGGTGACATCAACATCGGTGTTTCGGAGCAGATCAGCATAGATGCTTTTTTCCAAAATGATGATGCTACGTTTGGCACCAAGTCGTTTGACCAACAGTGCACTCATAATATTCAGTTCATCGTTGTTGGAGAGCACTGGCTACGACATCAGCCTCGTCAATACCTTCCTGCTTTAAGGCTACTGAATCATCATGACGCACACGAGAAACCGAGACACGGCTTCCGCCGTAGTGCTTTGAGAGTTCTTTGGCAGTTTCTTCGTCAGACTCAAATATTTTTACTCGGCGCTTGGATCGATTCGGTTCAAGCTCGTCGGTCACGAGCCCTGAGAGTTCGCCTCCGTTAACGAGCACAATATTTTGTGNNCGGTCACGAGCCCCGAGAGTTCGCCTCCATTAATAAGCACGATATTTTGTGCTTTCTCAAAGGGATGAAGAGCCTCAATAATGCCTTCGGCCAATGTAGAGTCTACAAGTACCGTGACTTCATCACCAGCTTCTAATACCGTATCGGGGCGACAGTCTAAACGACGATTTCGTTGATGAATTGTGATGAAGCGCAATTTAGAGTTTGGAAAGCGCAAAAAAGCATTTTCCAATGTTTGACCGCATAAAAGCGCATCACTTGTGACTTTCACGGTTAAAAGAGTCAGCAATCCATCTGCGAAATTTAATATCTGTTGGGCAGCCGGAAAACGAATCAGTTTGGCCAGTTGCGTAGCAATGGCTTGTTCAGGCCAAATAATACTGGTGGCTTTAAATCCCTCTTCGCCCAAAATGCGAGGGTAATGCCGCAGCTCGCTTTCGCGAACACGTGCAATACGCATTGGGATGTTAAAAAGT
>DCTK01000025.1 GCA_002329575.1 Sutterella sp. UBA1442
GTAGACTTTGTCAACAGTCTGAGGGCTCCCGAAGGAGCCCTAATGTCAACGTAACAATGAGATGTTCGTTAATTGGCTTTTCGTCTGCTAATGACCAAACGGGCAATCAACACCACCAAAATAGCACCGACTATGCATGAAGCATAATGCAGCGTTGAGGTTTGCGGAACAATGTCATGCAAGACAATATCCGACGAAACCAAACCACCGCCGATCCAACCTAAGAGAGCACCGCCAAATGTCACAATGATCGGGAATCGGTCAAAGAGCTTGAGAATGACTTGGCTACCGAACACGATAAACGGCACGCTCACGACAAGACCGAAGATAATCAAAAGCGTTTGATGATGTTCATGAGCGGCCTGCGCAGCACCGGCAATACCGATCACATTATCGATACTCATCACAAGGTCTGCGACAATAATCGTCTTAATGGCCGAAAGCACTTGAGTACTAGCCTCAATGTGTTTATCGTCTTCATCGTGCGGAATCAACAGTTTTACACCGATCCAAATCAAAAGCAGGCCAGCAACGACCTTGAGCATCGGCAACTGTAACAAGTACACCGCGCAGGTAATCAGCACCACACGCAGGGCGATAGCACCGAAAACACCCCAGAAAATCCCTTGTCGCCGTTGTGCAGGCGGCAAATTGCGGCAAGCCAGAGCAATCACCACGGCATTGTCGCCGCCCAAGAGAATATCAATCATGATGATCTGAGCTACCGCACCCCAGTGCATCGTGGTAATCAGCTCGGTCAACCATTCCATAATATCTTGAGTCCTTTATTAAAAATTGGAGATGAAAGTTTAACGCATTTAACCCGTCTTAGAAGACACCATCGGGCTAAAAATTTGCAAACGACTGTTGGGCTGTCTTGCGCGAACAATAAATCGGCGCATAGGGCGCTGCTTGCGTGATACTGATCAGTCCTTCGCGCGAAAGCTCCAAGATCGCCAAAAAGCTCACCACACGTTCTTGCATCGTTGCCTGCTCCTGCACCAACCGATCAAAACTGATGAACGGATTGCTATCCAAACGTTTAACGATTGCAGACATAAACTCGTGAATCGAGAGCTCTTGGCGACTGACAGTATGGTTAATTTTTAAGTTGGCCGTTTTCACAACCGATAACCACACCCGAGCCAACTCCTGCGGCAATACATCGGGCTCTGGCGGCGCTTCCTCGGGTTCAGCAACAAAAGCACGCCAAAACCCATCGCCCATCGTCGGCAACGCATTGAGTAATTGTGCGGCTACTTGAATCTTTTCGTATTCGGCCACTTCCCGCAAAATACGAGCCGTAGGATCTTCTTCCTGTTCCCCGTCTTCATTGACCGGCACAGGCAATAACATCCGGCTCTTAATCATCATCAAATCAGCCGCCATCACTAAGTAATCGCTTGCCAACTCCATGTTATGAGCGCGAATTTGCTCAACGTACTGCATGTATTGATCGGTCACAGCTGCCACGGAGATTTCGTTTAGATCAAGCCGCTGCTTGCGGATAAGATACAGCAGTAAGTCAAACGGTCCTTCGAAAGACTGCAAGAAAAGCTTTAAAGCATCCGGCGGAATATAGAGATCTTCGGGAAAGTGCAAAAGTGGCTCACCCTTGAGACGTGCCACCGCCACGACGTCCTCGATCGCAGGAGTCGTATCCGGAATAAAAAGCGGGTCAACGTCAATTAAGCGATTATTTTTCACGTTGCAAATGCCCTAAAAATCAATCGCGGGCGAGTCTGTTATTTTAGAGCTCGCCCGCTAATTGCATTATTCGACGACGTTAGTAGGACGGCGTGTAGAGACTGCTGGTGATGGCTTTTGCCAAGTCTTGCGGTTCTGTCCCTGTAGCGACCTTATTGTCGTAGCACCAACGAGCCACAGCGATTGCAATGTCAGTCGAAATAGCACGAATGTCTGACAACGAAGGATAAAGACTACCTTGAGCCAACTCTTCGTCGCTAACTAACTCTGCCAGGCGACGAGCTGCTGCCAAGAACATCCCCGTCGGCATCGTTTTGGCTTTCACGAAAGTCGCTGCCAACCCTAAGGCCGGGAATACGTAGGAATTGTTGCCTTGACGCGGCACAAACGTTTGACCGTGACACACGACGGGATCGAAGGGCGAACCAGAGGCAAAGAGTGCACGACCTTCCGAGAATTGATAAGCCATCTGTGCCGTACATTCGGCCTTAGAGGTTGGATTCGAGAGTGCGAAAATAATCGGACGCTCGTTAATCGCGCTCATTTCTGCGATTACCATCGAATCAAACGCGTTGTGCTGAGCCGCCACGCCGACAATGGCCGTCGGACGCAATTGTTGGATGGCTTGCAAGAATGTTTCGGCAGGCTCGGCTTCGTGAGCAAACTCACGCTTGTGCGGGGTGAGGTTATCGCGGGCGGCGGTCACCAAACCTTTGGAGTCAAAGAGATAGCAACAACGGCGAGCCTCTTCAACAGAAATGCCTTCTTCATCAGCAATAGCATCGGCAATCAAATTGGCGATACCGGTGGCTGCTTCACCGGCGCCTAAAAAGAGTACACGTTGATCGGAGAGCTTTTCACCTTTGACACGAACGGCAGAGTAAAAGCCGCTCAATGCCACGCAAGCAGTCCCTTGAATGTCGTCGTTAAAACACAGCGTGTCATTTTTCCAGCGATCGAGCAAACGGAAGGCGTTACTATTGCCGAAGTCTTCAAACTGAATCAGCACGTTGGGCCAGCGGCGACGTGCACAAAGCATGAATTCATCAATGAGCTCATCGTAGGCCAACCCCGTGACGCGTTCATGACGCAACCCCAAATACAAGGGATCGAGCAAGTAGTCAGGATTATTCGTACCGACGTCGATCACCACGGGCAAGGTCTTTTCCGGCGGGATACCAGCGCAAGCGGTGTACAAAGCCAGCTTGCCGATCGGAATACCCATACCGTTGACCCCTTGGTCACCTAAACCCAAAATTCGTTGACCGTCCGTAACCACAATCACGGCCATGTCATCTTCGGGGATGTTGTTCAAAATCTCGGCCACTTTGCCCTTATCATTAATTGAAATAAATAGGCCACGGGCTTGGATGAAGTCGTGACTGAATTTTTGGCAAGCTTCACCGACTGTCGGGGTGTAAATGATCGGCATCAACTCTTCGACGTGATCACATACGAGCTTAAAGAAAAGCGTCTCATTGGTGTTATGCAACGAGTCGAGCACAATATAGCGCTGAATCGGCAAGGGAAAAGAGCGCAAAAGTGTCATCATGCGGTCTGCCTGCTCCTGCAGGGTTTCCACACGTGCGGGTAAAAGCCCGCGCAAACCGTTTTCGCAACGTTGTTGTTGCGTAAAAGCAGTACCGTGATTTTTAAGCGGATCACGTAACAAATTTGAGCCGCGGCAATTGCAAGTCATTTACAAAGTCCCAAAATAAAAGTTCGGGGTCATGCCCCTTTTTCACAACAGTATCGGGACTGCTGAGCTTTGCCAACAGTCCCGACAGTTTTAACCGAGTTTTTCGATTTGAGCCAAGCGTTGCTTGGCCGTTTTAACGTGTTCAGATTTCGGATAACGATTAATAAGATTATTCAAACTCTTTTTCGCCTCTTCAATCAAGCCTTGGCTCAATTCGGCGTTAGCTTTCAAAAGCAACGCCTCGGGCGCCTTATCCGATTTTGGATAAACACGGTAAAGATTATTGGTTACGGCCACAGTGCTCTTGTAGTCTTCCAACGCAAAGTAGGCACTGGCGCGCCAGTAATCGGCATCGGCCAAGTAAGGCGACTTAGGCCAATTTTTCTTGAAATCGTTTAATGCCGTCAAACAGCCCTTAAAATCGCGTTCGGTAAAGTGCGATACGGCCTCATTGAATTCACGTCGCTCGGCAGGCTTTACCGTAATCATGCGACCGTTTAACTGCACCTGAGCCGGTTCCACTTCCACCAAACGCTTATCGAGTAATTCGTACTTACGATTGAGCTCTTGCATCTCACCGATCATGCGTTGATTTTCTGCACGCATGGACTCGACTTGCGTCATGAGGTCAATCTGAGCACGTTGGCTTGCTTTGAGTTGCTCGCGCAATTCCAAAATGGCCTGACGAGCCTCATCATCGGCAAAAGCCATTGCACTGCCAGCTTGAAGTGCCAAAACGGTCGCCGTCGCAACCAACAATAATTTCTTCATAAACAGGCGTTACTTAGCGGTGTACTTGATATCAACGCGACGGTTTTCTTGGTACGACTCTTCATCGTGGCCCAAGGCACGGGGACGTTCCTTACCGAAGCTGATGCTTTCCATACGATCTTCAGGCACGCCCAACAATTGCAAGCGGTTTTTCACGCTGTCGCTACGCTTTTGACCGAGAGCCAAGTTGTATTCACGGCCGCCGCGTTCGTCGGTGTTACCTTCCAAAACAACACGAGCGCTCGGATGCGTTGCCAAATATTGAGCGTGTGCTTCCATCATGGCTTGAGAGTCAGCGGGCACCGTGTAGCTGTCAAAAGCAAAGTAGATGCTTTGNNCGCTCAACGGAGAGGCAGGATTGGTAAACGGGTCACCGGCATATTGAGCATCAGGCCCATTGGGGTTTAAATCCACCGAGGAGCAACCCGTTAACATCACGGCACCGGCGCCCATCGCAACCAACAACATTTTCATCTTCAATTGCATCGAAAAACTCCTTAACTGTCGCAAAATGCTTTCATTTTGCGTTATTTAAATTCTTTTGTCCGCTTATTTCAGAAGCGGTCCCCAAGTCGGCTCTTGAATATCACCGTTTTGTCCCGACAAACGCGTTCTCACGTGACCATCCAAACTCACCGTCGAGAGCACTCCCCGTCCACCATCACGCGTTGCGTAAACCAAAATCTTACCGTTAGGCGCAAAGGTCGGCGATTCGTCCCGATTGGTATCGGTCAAAACAAGCTGAGCCCCCGTTGTTAAATCCAACGTGGTCACTCGGAACGCTCCGTCAAATCGAGCGATATAGGCAAGCTTATCACCCTTAGGGCTAACCGCAGGGCTAATGGCGTACCCACAATTATAAGTAACGCGTTCGGCAGCGCCGCCCGCTACGGGTTGACGATAAATTTGCGGCGAGCCGCCACGGTCGCTCGTGAAGTAAATAAACTGACCGTCAGGACTGAAAATGGGCTCAGTATCGATGCCGGCACTGCGCGTAAATGGGCGAACATTCGTGCCGTTCGTGTTCATCAAATAAATATGTGTGCCACCACCCATTGAGAGTGCTACGGCCATGGTTTTCCCGTCGGGCGAGAAAGCCGGTGCAGAATTATTGCCCTTGAAACTGGCGATCAATCGACGATTGCCCGTGCGCACATCGTGCAAATAAATCACAGGCTTATTCGCTTCAAATGAAACGTAAGTCAAAAGCATCCCGTCCGGCGACCACATGGGAGAAATAATGGACTGGGTGCTTTGCAACGCCGTCTGGGGATTTTCTCCATCGCTGTCGGAAACAACTAACTCGTAAGAGTTTTGACCCCGTTGCAGTACGTAAGCCAAGCGGGAAGCAAAAATTCCACCCTCTCCGGTTAATTTTTCATAGATTGCATCCGCAATGCGGTGAGCTGTCAAACGCAAGTCGGCGTGATTGACCACAAATTCTTTCTGATCAATGATCTTGTCTTCAGTTGTGCCAAATAAGCGATAGTTGACGGCGTAACGTGTCTCGGTCAATTTTTCAACAGAGCCGATCACGAGATAACTTGCCCCCATCGTACGCCAGAATTGCGCACGGGGCGTTTTCATGTCTTCAGCCGTTAACTCGCCTTGAATTTTGATGGCGCGAAAGACCCCACTTCGCTCAAGGTCCGCGGTGACCACCGAGGCGATATCCAGCGGTGCGTTATTGGTTCCTTGAAATCGGGGGATGGCAATCGGCATTTGATTGGCACCCACCCCCGTAATTTCAATGCGAAGTTGAGCCCAGGCAGGAACCACTGCAGTCGCAGAAGCTAAAGCACCTGAGGCCATAAACATTCGTCGATTAATTTTCATCAGAAATATCCGTCTTCGATAAAGACCAGTCAATAGGCAGATTGTAAATCAATGAGGGGCGATAACGTGTGCTATCGCCCCCTTTTTTCGATTAGTTACATTGAGCGACTGTTATACGTCGCGCAAGGACAACCTATTAGTGACGGAAATGACGTTCGCCGGTAAAGACCATGGCGATGCCGCGTTCGTTTGCAGCAGCAATGACTTCTTCGTCACGCACAGAGCCGCCCGGTTGAATAACGCACGTCGCTCCGGCATCGACCACCACGTCTAAACCGTCACGGAACGGGAAGAAGGCATCACTGGCCACGGCCGTACCTTGCAAGCTCAAACCAGCTTCTTCAGCCTTAATGGAAGCAATTCGAGCACTGTCGACACGGCTCATTTGACCAGCACCGACACCCATCGTCATACCGTCTTTGGCAAAGACGATCGTATTGGACTTCACAAACTTGGCGACCTTCCAAGCAAAGAGCATATCCTTGAGTTCTTCGGCTGTCGGCACCTTTTCAGTGACGACGCGAAGAGCATCAGCGGAGACCACTTGCAAATCAGGCGTTTGTACCAAAAGACCGCCACCGACACGCTTGAAGTCAAAGTCATTAGTAGCGGTACCCATTTCGATCGTCAACAGACGCAAATTGGGCTTCTTCGTCAAAACGGCCAGTGCTTCTTCGGTAAAGGACGGGGCCATGATCACTTCAGCAAATTGCTTGGCAATCATTTCAGCACATGCGCCCGTCACGGGGCTATTGAAGGCCAAAATACCGCCAAAGGCACTCTTGGAGTCCGTCTTAAAGGCCTTGGCATAAGCCTCGGCGCTGTCAACACCCACGGCCACGCCACAAGGATTAGCGTGTTTGATGATCACGCAGGCAGGTTCATCAAATTGACGCACGGCTTCCCAAGCTGCATCGCTATCGGCAATGTTGTTGTAGGACAGGGCTTTGCCGTGCAATTGTTTGTAGCCGGCCAAAAGACCCGAGCCCACATTCACTTCACGGTAGAACGCGGCGTTTTGGTGGGGATTTTCACCATAGCGCATGTCCTGCACTTTGACGAATTGACGGGTAAAGGTATCCGGGAATTGGTGCCTCGTGCCTTCATCGTCCAAAGACGTCAAATAGTTGGAAATCATGGCATCGTAGCGAGCCGTATGACAGAAGACTTTCTTCGCCAAAGCCAAACGCGTGGCAGGCGTCACTTCACCGTGAGCTTTCAACTCTTCCACGATACGACCATAGTCGGCCGGATCGACCACCACGGCCACACTTTCGTGATTTTTTGCAGCTGCACGGATCATCGTCGGACCGCCGATATCGATATTTTCAACGGCATCTTCGAACGTGCAATCGGGTTTGGCAACGGTAGCTTCGAAGGGATAGAGGTTAACGACCACGATGTCGATCGGATCAATGCCGTGATCGGCCAACGCTTTCATGTGCTCGGGCACGGGACGGCGAGCGAGAAGCCCCGCGTGAATCTTCGGATTTAAAGTCTTCACNNGCATTTCCGGAAAACCCGTGTAGTCGGCAACTTCTTGCACTTCAATGCCGGCTTCGGCAATTAACTTTGCCGTGCCGCCCGTAGAGAGCAAGTGATAACCCAATGCAGAGAGTTCACGGGCAAAATCGACAACGCCGGTTTTGTCCGAAACGCTCAAAAGAGCTTGTTTACGCATAATGGACTAGTCCTTCAAAAAAGTTAAAAACAAAAACAAATTAAAAATTCGGTTCAACTTCAGCCGATTTTGTAGAACTGAAGTTTGCGATGAAGCGTGTTGCGATTAATGCCCAAAAGATGAGCTGCGGCACATTTGTTATTGCCGCAACGCTTCATGGCAATTTCTAATAAGGGTTTTTCAACGGCTTGAATCACCATCGGATACAGTTCGTGGTGCGGCTGGGCGCCGTTGAGCATTTCAAAATATTCATCTAAATTGCGAATAACCGCATCGCGCAACGACTCCCCGTTCTTAATGGGCTCTCTAGCATTGGCGGGGACGGCAATCCGTGCCTGCTGAAGCTTCACGGCATCAAAATCCATCTCGTTATCAGCGATTCGTTCCATAGTGTTCACATCCAACCTTTAAGACTAAACCAATCAACGAGCAATCCGTATTGCTCCTGCGAATTCTTGGCCGAGCACAACTGCGCCTTATAGCGAGCAAAATCTTCAAAATCAGCCAAGTACCATAAAAGGTGCTTTCTAAAGCTCAATGTCGCAACCGCCGCATCGTAATGCGCATGGTGAAGCGCCCAATGCTTCAATACGGTTTGCACCTTTTGTTTCATGCTAATCGGCGAACATTCACCTGTTTCGAGCGATTGCCGAATTTGCTGAAAAACCCACGGGCGCCCTAAAGCTCCTCGCCCAATCATCAGGGCGGCGGCTTTCGTAAATTTAAGCACTGCAGCGGCTCGATTGGCATCAGTGATATCACCGTTAGCAACAACGGGAATGTCCACTGCACGCACCACTTCGGCAATAGTCGAGTAATTCACGGCCGAGGTATAACCTCCGGCTCGACTTCTGCCGTGCACGGTCACCATGGCAAAACCGGCGTCTTGCGCCATTTTTGCGATAGTCACTGCATTCGTATGCGAGTCATCCCAGCCCGTTCGGCATTTCAGTGTAACGGGAACTGCACGGGCCGCAGAAACCTTACCCAAAGCCTCAATAATGGCGGCCGCCTGCTTCTCATCTCGCATCAGTGCAGAGCCGCAGGCCACGTTGCAGACTTTTTTTGCGGGGCATCCCATATTGAAGTCCACCACCTGAGCCCCCTGATCACAAACCCAATCAAAGGCATCGGCAAGCAACGCAGGATCTGCGCCCAGGATTTGCACTGCGCGCGGACAATCATCATCACTGAAAATGAGCCGCTGACGACTTTTTCGAGTGTGTCGCAACGAGGCATCGGCCGCAAGCATTTCACTGACCGCGTAGTCGGCTCCGTAGCTTCGACATAGGGAACGAAAGGCCGCATCAGTGACTCCAGCCATCGGAGCAAGGAAAAGCCCGCCCTCAATGCGGTGCTGCCCTAGAGTAATCGACATTGAAAAAAGCCTCGAAAATTCAATCGACTACACATTACGAAAAGCAGGTTAAATTGTAGTCGCTTTGCTTAAAAATTGTGCATTGTACTGAAATTTAGTCGCGACTTTTTGCTTCACGCGAAGCTAGTTCAGTCAGTGCCTCGGGCGTTCCTACGTTATCCCAACGACCGTAAAACACTTCGCCGGTCACACGCCCGGCTTCAATTGCCGTATCCAGCCACGGGAAAAGTTTTGCAAATACGGCTGGAACGCCCTCAAAAAGTCTCGGCGCATAAAGCCCTATGCT
This sequence comes from Sutterella sp. UBA1442, assembly GCA_002329575.1. Classification (GTDB taxonomy): domain Bacteria; phylum Pseudomonadota; class Gammaproteobacteria; order Burkholderiales; family Burkholderiaceae_F; genus Aphodousia. Next base: position 9,359 of record DCTK01000025.1, read on the forward strand.
TGAAAATGTAAAGTCACGCGTTTGCCGAGTGACTCGACCATCAACGAGCCCCATATCGCCTTGCGGGTGAAAATCCGGATTAGGAACCAAAACGAGATGAGCATCGGCTTCGCCCTTTTTAAGAACTTGAGCCTGAGCAAGTAATCGTTTGAAATCAAAATCGCTGGCAATATCTCCCGCTGTCACGATAAAAGGCTCTGAGCCATCGGTCAGAAGCGGCAGGGCTTTGGCAATGCCGCCCAAAGTCTCTAGCGACTGATCATAGTTCGGCCCTTCGATGGAGTACTCAATCCGGGCTCCTCGGTACTGACGTCCTAGCAAAGGCTCAAAGGTGTGCGAAAGATGCGCCGCATTAATAACAATGTCGGTGATCCCGGCAGCTACCAATGCATCAATCGAGAAATCAATTAAACGGCGGGAGCCGGCCTGTAACAGAGGCTTAGGCAGTGTGTCGGTTAAAGGACGCATGCGTTTGCCGCGACCGGCTGCCAGTACGAGTGCTTTCACGAGATTGATCCTTAGAAGGTATAACCGTATTGCGGCACCGTATCTTCAATTTGGTCCATGAGATAAAGCAAAGGCTTTAACTCGTCGTAACGATTGGCCGTCTCTCGTACATAGGCGACAAACCGAGGCGTATCGGCTAAATACTTAGGCTTTCCGTCACGATAATTGATGCGGGCAAAGATGCCCAACACTTTGAGATGTCTTTGCAGTCCCATCCACTCCACATCGCGCCAGAAAAGTCCGAAGTCGGCGTTCACAGGCAATCCTGCCGCACGCGCCTTTTCCCAATAGCGAATCGTCATATCAATGACAAAGGTCTCTCCCCAACTGATAAACGCATCTCTTAATAAAGAAGCGATATCGTAGGAAATCGGACCGTAGAGTGCGTCTTGATAGTCAAGAATCCCAGGGCCGTTGTCGGCGACTGCCATTAAATTACGGGGCATAAAGTCGCGATGCACGAACACCTTCGGTTGCGCAAGGTTATTTTGCAAGATGCGCTCAAAGCACATTTTCAGGATAGCTGCCTGACGATCATCGAGCACTTTTTGACGATGTTTAGCGATGTACCATTCGGGGAATAGATTGAGTTCGCGGCTGAGCACCTCACGGTTATATTCCGGCAACACCCCTTCTTCGGAAATCAATTGCCATTTCACGAGAGCGTCAATGGCTTGAAGCATCAAATCACGAGCATTGTCTTCATTTAAGACATCCAGATAGGTATAGCGGCCCAGATCCGATAACAACAAAAAGCCGTTTTCGACATCACTTTCGAAGATTGTAGGAACATTTAAGCCGGCTTTTTCAAAAAGCCCCGTCACTTTTATAAAAGGACGAACGTCTTCGAATGCGGGCGGTGCATCCATCACAATAAAACTTTTGCCCTCGGCTCCTAAAAGACGAAAGTACTGACGAAAACTCGCATCGGCACTGGCGCTAGCCTCGCTCTCAAGCTTTAAACCGTAGCGATCGGCAAAGGTGTTTAACCACGCATGACGTTGAGTTTGACGTTGATCCATTGTGATACCTTACAGAAGCAAAAATACGCAATGTTGCAAATTATCGCATGCCGAGTACGGATCCGTGCGTATGATCGGCCCGTTTTGACGAGAGGCTTCGTTATAATGAGGCGGTATCAACGATCTGAAACGAAAAGAATTTTTTCATGCCGCAATTGTCTGCTAAACGCCTGACCTCGCGCCCGGCTCTAAGCGTGCTCGCCATTGCTTGCACGTTGGCCTTGAGCGCATTTGCCCACGCCGAAACCGGCGTGCGTTTACGCACCGCGAGCTCTCTGAGTGACTCTCCTGCTCTTGTTAATGAAAACACGGCAAGTTTTGTTTCGGCCGACCAAATGGAAACGACCGATGATGAAATTTATCTCAGAGGCGATGCTGAAATCCGACGTGCCGGGACTGTTGTCCGAGGCGACACAATCACCTTCACCCAATCAACTGATACGGTTAATGTAAAAGGCAATGCGTATGTTGCCCGTGAAGGCGCCCGCTTTAGAGGGCCTGAGCTCTCTTACGTGCTTGAATCTCAATCCGGTGAGATGCAAGAAGTACAGTACGAATATGCCGTCCGTGGCATTCGAGGTCAATCAAAGCATGCCCAGTTTGTCACGGGCGAAAAAACGCAGTTGCGTGATGCAACGATCACCACGTGCAAACCCGGCAGTAAGGCTTGGTGGATTGAAGCCGATACGCTCACCATTGATGAAATGACCAATATGGCTACGGCGCAGGACGCAAGCCTTCATGTCGCTGGCCTCCCTGTCATGGGACTGCCTTATGCGTTTTTCCCTGTCGGCACACAACGCCAAAGCGGTCTGCTTGTGCCTTCCGTGGGCTATAGCTCCGATACGGGTTTTGATTACTCGCAGCCCATTTACTTTAATCTTGCGCCCAACTATGACTACACCTTCACACCACGTGTGTTAGGTAAGCGCGGGATTTTGCTTGGCAACGAATTCCGATTCTTAACGGAACACCTCTCCGGTCAAATCGTCTACGACTACATGCCTCATGACAGAAAAGAGGGGGAAAGTCGCTACGGCTCGATGATTCGTTTAAATGGGCAGTGGAACGGCTTTAATTTCTACACAAACTACAACCGCGTCAGCGATGGCGAGTATCTCGATGACTTCTCACCCTTGATGCAAGAAAGTGAAGATTCGATTCTGCCGCAAGACTACGCCATCAGTTATGGTCGAGATTTTTGGTCTGCATCGCTCTCGGTACAGAAAAACCAAGTTCTGCAACGTGAAGACCACTCGCCGGTGAGCCGCCCCTATGAAAAAGTGCCGCAATTGAATTGGCGGGCTTATTTGGCTGATATCAACGGCTTTGAAGTCTCGAGCACCTTTGAAGTCACGAAGTTTAAGCATCGTGATGAAGGGCGAGTCGAAGGCGATCGCTTCTACATGCAACACTCGGTAGCCTATCCGATGCGAGGGGCCGGTTGGTTCATTACACCAAAGGCCATGCTCACAGGCATTGCTTATAACTTAGATCAACTCAACGGCAATCAACAATCCGTCTATGATGAGCACGCACAAATCGTGGTGCCGACCTTTAGCCTTGATGCCGGCTTGATCTTTGAGCGCGACGCAAGCTGGTTTGGCCGAGCTGCGACACAAACGTTAGAGCCCCGCATTTTCTATGCCTATACGCCCTATCGTGATCAAAGCGATATGCCGGACTTTGACACGTCAGTCGCCGATTTAAGTTTCGGTAGCTTCTTTACCGAAAATGCGTTCACGGGTCACGACCGTGTCTCGCAAGCGAACCAACTGACGTTGATGTTGACCTCCCGATACTTGGATCGCAAGTCAGGTTCTGAATTCTTGCGTGCCGCTATCGGTCAACGCATTTACTTTGACGATCAGGATGTCAGTATTCTCCCGGGCGATTCTTCTCGCTATTACACGCCAGAGCAACTGGCCGCCCGAGGACTTGTCAGAGACGATGAAAGTGATTACTTAGGCGCTATCAGCGTTAAGTTAACCAAAGACATTTCTGCTTCCGTTGCGGCTCAGTACGCCAAGAGCGAAGATCGCTTCAACCGTATCAACGCCGGTATTCGATGGAGTCCCAAGCCGTCGTCTATCATCGGTTTGTACTATCGGTATGACGATTTGTATACCACAGCAGAAGTGGACCGCATAAAACAACTCGACTTCTCAGTTCAATGGCCGATTACCAATCGACTTTATGCCTTGGCACGCTACAATTACGCTCTTGATGAAAACCAACCGGTGGAAATCTTGGGCGGGATTGAGTACGTGGCCGACTGCTGGGCGTTGCGCTTAGTGGCTCAACGCGAAGTGGACGGCAGAAGAAACGGAGATCCGGACGGCGATCTGATTTACGACAACACGTACTTTATCCAATTGGAGTTGACCGGCTTAGGCGGTATCGGCTCCAACCCCATTGACACATTGCGTCGCAGTATCCCGGGCTATCGTGCTACAACTGTGATGCCTGAACAATCCGGGCTTTATGACTACTATGAATAAGTTTAAATTAGCTGCGTTGCTTGCCGCCTTTTCCGCAAGCGTGTGCTTCGCACAAACCCAACCGGCAAAAAGCGCCGAACCGCAAGCTCAGGTATTAAATGCCGTGGTGGCGGTGGTCAACAATGACGTCATTACCGCCGGTGAACTCTTTGAGCGTACACACTCGGTCGCGTTGAACCTTCGTCGCCAAAAGATCCAATTACCGCCGATGGAACAGTTACAAGCTCAAGTGCTCGAACAATTAATCCTCGAACGAGCTATTGAGCAACGTGCCCGTGAAACCGGCATTCGCGTTGATGATAATTTAGTCAACGCCACCATTGAACGTATCGCAAGCCAAAATAAGATCTCGGTGGCCGAACTTCGTCGACGCTTGCAATTAGACGGCGTACCCTTTAATCAATTCCGCGAAGAAATCCGCAGTCAAATCGTCACACAACGTTTGCGTGAGCGCGAAGTCGACAGTGCCATTCAAATTCCGGAAAGTGAAATTGATGCATTCTTAGCCGACCAAGCCGGCTTTAGCATCAATGACACGGTGGAGTACAACATCTCGCACATCGCCATTCCCACGTCTGAAAGCATGAGCACCGAAGAACTTAATCGTGCTCGTGACACGGCTGAAGACATTCTTGATCGTGCCCGCGATGGCGAAGACTTCGGTCAATTGGCTGCGACCTACTCTAAAGCCTCTGACGCCTTAGACGGTGGCAACATTGGCTGGCATACGCTCTCTCAATTGCCGAGCGGTATTGCTGCTGCCGTGCGTGATGCTCGTCAAGAAAAAACTCGCATTGCCATGAATGTGAGCTCTGACGGCTACTACATCGTCAAGATCAACGACCAACGCGACGGCGTGAAAACGAAGTTAGCGGGCGGTCCCGTCACTCAAACGCACGCTCGTCATATTTTGATGGCCGTGACCAACACCGCCGACGAAGCAACCGTACTCACCCGCTTAAACGAACTTCGTCAACGTTTGGTCAGTAAGCAAGAAGACTTTGCCACCTTGGCTCGCTTGCACTCCGTTGACAGTTCTGCCACCCGTGGTGGTGATCTCGGTTGGTTGCACCCCGGCGACACGGTTCCTGAATTTGAGTCCGCAATGAACACGTTGCAACCGGGCGAAATCAGTCAACCGGTGCGCACGCAATACGGTTACCACTTAATTCAAGTGGTTGATCGTCGCGAAGAAGCCATGGATGACGAACGTATGCGTTACATGGCCCAACAAATTTTGCGTCAACGTAAACTCGCAGAAGCAACGGCTACCTGGCAACGTGAGCTGCGCGACCGCGCTTACGTTGACATTCGTCGTGACGCTTTGCAATAAAGTTAGCAATGACTCAGAAAGGACTGGCAGGGCACAAGGCCCGAAAACGCTTCGGTCAGAATTTTTTGCATGACGAGCATTGGATCGGACGCATCGCACGTACGATTGATGCTACGCCCGCTGACACCGTTGTAGAAATCGGGCCAGGCCAAGCCGCGCTGACGCGCAAAATGATTGAACAAGCCGGTCATGTCACGGCCGTAGAAATTGACCGTGACTTGGCCGCGTGGCTTCGCGAGACCTTTCCTGAGACATTAACGTTAATTGAAGTCGATGCGTTAAAGCTTGACTGGCAAACGGTCTATCCCGATAAACGTATTCGCATCATCGGCAACCTCCCCTACAACATCTCCAGTCCCCTACTTTTTCATTTAATGGCGGTGGCTGATCGCGTTATTGATCAGCACTTTATGCTTCAAAAAGAAGTGGTCGATAGAATGGTGGCTGCGCCCGGCAGTAAGGTCTATGGGCGACTCTCTGTGATGTTGCAGTATCGCTATCGAATGCAAAAAATGTTCGATGTGCCGCCGGGCGCCTTTACGCCTGCCCCCAAGGTGACAAGTTCCATCGTACGCATGATCCCAAAAAAAACGGAAGACTTATTACCCGTGAACTACCAAGCCTTCTCCGACGTGGTGGCTGCCGCCTTTAATCAACGCCGTAAAACGCTTCGCAATGCTATTTCAAGCTTCTTAACGGAAGAAGATATTCGAAACTGTGAGGTTGATCCTGGCGCTCGTGCTGAGGCCCTTGGAGTAGAAGCTTTCGTTCGCTTGGCGAATGCCGTGGCTCAAAAAGGTAACGTCGGAATATAGACGCCTTTGAGTTGCGCTCTGGCGCTTTCGTAATTCGGAAACAACTCCCCAACCTTTGCCCAAAAAGCCGGACTGTGGTCCATGTGCTGCAAGTGAGCCAATTCGTGCGAAATCACATAATCAATGATCTCGGGAGTCAGATGAATCAAACGCCAATTAAGACGGATCTTTTTGTCACTTGAGCACGATCCCCATCGTCCTTTAGCGCTTGAAAGGGCCCAGCCTCGATACTTTAGACCAGAGGCCTCAGAGATGGCTAATAGTCGCGCGCCAATGTAGCGCTTGGCTTCATTTTTAAACCAACTCTGCGCCCAGTCTTTGATACGAGCCTCATCGTTGTCGCCCGCGTCGTGAATGAAAAGCACAGTGCCGTCACTTGTTTCTCGTAACTCTGGGCGAGTGACCGTAGCATCCAAATGAAGACGCAAGGGACGCCCCAAGTAAGGAATCTCAGCTCCATCAACAAAACGCACGCTTTGGGTGCCCACTTTTTTCTGCCAATCAGCAAATTCGGCCATCTTGCGTTCAATCCAAGAGGACTTGCGGCGCAACATTGATTCAATCTCTGCAACGCTGACCCAGCGTGGTGCGCGTACAGTTAGGCCTCGCTCATCAATCGTAAAACCGACGGTACGGCGACGAGCGCGCTCCAAGTGATAACTGAAAACAGGAGTCAACGAAAAATCATCCTCTCGTGCACGAAAATCCGTTACACGATCCGATTGAGGCGATTTCTTTGGGCTTTGAGAAAAAGGAGCGTCAGCAGTCTCACGATGCCCAAGCTCGGCATCGCCAAACAAATCCAAAATTAACTGCTTGAAGTCACTCATGGACGAGGTAATTCGCTAGTGATGCGGCCTTTATAAAGTTCGGGCGAAATGACATGCATTTCTTCTTCAATCCAATTGACAAGCTCAGCTTGGACCTCTTCAAACGTTCGGCCTTCGGTCTTAATCATGGGACCCACGGACAACGTAATAAGACCCGGCTTCTTGGCAATGCTGTTTCTAGGCCAGCACTCTCCGGAATTAAGTGCAATCGGAATGATGGGCGTGCCGGTTGCCACTGCAAAACGAGCGCCGCCTGTCTTATAGTGCGTTTTAGCACCCGGTGCCGTGCGAGTGCCTTCCGGAAACATCGCTAGCCACCAGCCCTTTTCTAAAAAGCTTTTGCCTTGGCGCATAAATTGTGAGTAAGCCGAGGCACCCGCCGCACGATTAATGGCCATCATGTGAAGCGTTGCCAAGGCTTGTCCGAAAACCGGCACGTAGTGCAATTCGCGTTTATAAACAAAACTGGTTTGGTGAGGAATTAAGGCGCCCAGTGCAAACACGTCCCAAGCCGATTGATGTTTACTTAAAACAAGCACCGAGGTATCGTCCGTCGGGAAATTCTCCAGGCCCTTGACGCGATAGCGCATTCCACAGACAACACGTCCGACTTCGAGCATAAAGCGTGCCCAGCTCATCGCCAGACGATAGCGCACAGAAAGCGAAAAAGGATAGAGTAGCAAAATGACGATAGCCAACGGAACAAGCGTCACTGCCAAAACAAGATAATAAATCCACCCGCGAAGCACGGCCATAAGAGCTACCTTTAAAATGACAAAGGCCCCGGATCGGAGCCTTTGCCAGACAATTAACTCAGATCATTTTGCCAAGCGAGAAAGCTCAGCCACTTTGTTCATTGTACGGTGTAAACGGTCCAAAAGGGCGAGACGATTCAAACGAATTTGAACGTTATCCACATTGACCATCACGTCTTCAAAGAACTGATCCACAGCTGCCTTCATCGGAGCCAAGCGCTTGAGCACGTCAGTGTAGGCACCCTTTTCATAAAGGGCCTTCACATCAACGTCTGCAGCTTGCAACATCGTCCACAAGGTCTTCTCGGCATCCAACTCAAACAAGCCTGCATCAACATCAGGCAATTGTTCTTCGTTTTTCTTGAGGATGTTACCGATGCGCTTATTGGCAGCAGCAAGTGCTTCAGCTTCAGGCAAGGCCACAAAGGCACGAACAGCATCCAGGCGAGCCGGCACGTCAATGACGGTAGCAGGATGAGCGGCCAAAACGGCGTCAATTTCTTGCACCGAGTAACCCTTTTCCTTAAACATGACACGCAAACGGTCTTCAAAGAAAGCGGCCAATTCAGCGCGAGAGTCTTTAACGCCGGCAACCGTACCCATGGCTTCGTAACCGATGTCAATCAAGTCACCGAGAGCCACATTGAGGTTTTTCTCAAGCAACATGCGAAGTACGCCTAAAGCGTGACGACGAAGTGCGAAGGGATCCTTGTCACCCGTAGGCATTTGACCGATACCGAAAAGACCGGAGAGCGTTTCAAGCTTGTCAGCCAATGCAACGGCAAGGCTAACAGGCGTGGAAGGCAACGCATCGCCAGCAAAGCGCGGTTGATAGTGCTCACGAATAGCCTTAGCCACCGTTTCACTTTCGCCGTCATGCAAAGCATAGTATTCACCCATAATGCCTTGCAATTCCGGGAATTCGCCCACCATCAACGTCAACAAATCCACTTTTGCCAATTGAGCGGCGCGAACAGCTTCGTCACGGTCTGCACCGATTAAATCTGCCACGCGAGCAGCAATGGCCTTAACGCGCTCAACGCGTTCGGCTTGGGTACCTAACTTATTGTGGTAGACCACATTTTTCAGCTGACCGATACGGCTTTCCAACGTTGTTAAGCGGTCTTGGTCGTAGAAGAACTTGGCATCGGCCAAACGGGCGCGAACCACGCGGGCGTTACCCGAACTGATCGCGTTGCCGCCGTCCTTGGCTTCAAGTTGGGAGACCAAAAAGAAGCGATTGATCAAACGACCTTCTTTGTCTTCCAAGGCAAAATACTTTTGATTTTGTTGCATGGTCAAAATCAAGCATTCTTGCGGCACTTCCAAGAATTCTTCTTCAAAACCGGATTCATAAATGACAGGCCATTCGGTCAAGGCCGTCACTTCATCGAGTAAGTCCTCCGGCACAATCGCTTGAGCATTCAAGGCGTTAGCTCTGGCGTTAACATCGGCCAAAATCTTTGCACGACGAGCTTCAAAGGACACCATGACTTTACCTTCGTCATGCATTTGAGCTTCGTAAGCCTCTGCCGAGCGCAAGCTGATTAATTCGTGCGTATGGAAGCGGTGACCCGAGGTAACGCGATCAGCTTTCAAACCTAATACAGATACAGGCACAATCTCTTCGCCATACAAAGCCGTCAAGTGCTTCGCAGGACGAACAAACGAAACCGTCGTTTCACCATCGGACAATTGATAGTGCATCACCTTCGGAATCGGAAGGTTATTGAGTGCAGCATCCAGTGCAGTTTGAAGGCCTGCCGCCAATTCAACACCCGGACGAACACCTTCGTAGACCAATTGTTCATTTTTGCCGTCATTGACACGCAAAAGTTCACTCACATCAGCCGTAATGCCCACCGCATTCATCTTCTTTGTCAATGCGGGCGTGGCCTTCCCTTCTGCGTCCAAACCCACTTTAACGGGAACCAACTTTTGCTTAAATGCTTCATCAGGAGACTTGGCCAAAACACCGGTTACCAATGCAGCCAAACGTCGCGGAGCACCGTAAGTCGTTGTGGCTGAGCCTTCTTCTAGGAAATGTTGAGCGGCTAATGACGCCGTCAATTGACGGGCAAACGCTTCAGACAACTTCTTTAATGCCTTCGGCGGCAATTCTTCGGTTTGTAATTCAACTAACAAACAAGTCATTTCCGGCGCCTCTTTAGGAATTCTTCTTTAACATCGGGAAGCCCAAACGTTCACGGGCATCGTAGTAGCTTTGAGCCACAGCACGGCTGATCGTACGAATACGAGCAATGTAAGCAGCGCGTTCGGTGACGCTGATAGCACCGCGAGCATCCAAGAGATTGAATGTGTGACCGGCCTTTAACACCATTTCATAGGCCGGCAATGCCAAGTTCAAATCCATCATGCGCTTGGCTTCGCTTTCAAAGTAATCGAATTGCTTCAAAAGCTTTTCCGGATCACTGGCTTCAAAGTTGTAGTGACTTTGTTCAACTTCGTTTTGATGGAACACGTCACCGTAGGTGAGCTTACGTTCGGTACCGTCTGCATCGGTCCAAGTCGTGTAAACCAAATCAAAAACGTTGTCGCAGTTTTGCAAATACATCGTCAAACGTTCCAGACCGTAGGTGATTTCGCCCGTGATAGGTTTACACTCAAGGCCACCGACTTGTTGGAAGTACGTAAACTGCGTCACTTCCATCCCATTCATCCAGACTTCCCAGCCAAGCCCCCAGGCACCCAATGTCGGGTTTTCCCAGTTGTCTTCCACGAAGCGAATGTCATTGACTTCAGTATCAATGCCAAGGGCGCGGAGACTTCCCAAGTACAAATCAACGATGTTGACAGGAGACGGTTTCAGAACCACTTGGTATTGGTGGTGTTGATGCAAGCGATTGGGATTTTCGCCATAACGAGCATCTTTAGGACGGCGAGACGGCTGCACATAGGCAGCACGCCAGGGTTCAGGCCCTAAAGCGCGCAAAAACGTTGCCGTGTGAGAGGTCCCGGCCCCCACCTCCATATCAATCGGTTGCAACAAAGCACAACCTTGTTGATTCCAATACTGCTGCAAACGCAGAATGACTTCCTGAAACGTAATCATTTCTTGTCCGAACGTTAAAAATTCATCGGGCCTAAAGAAAACGCACGGCGCTTCTAAAGGCATGAAAAAGCTAATTTTAGCCCTTTTGAGAGCGTTTTTTGAATAAGCAGATAAGCCCAGCTACGACAAACATGGCCAAAGCCAATAAAAGTGCGGGCCAGTCGCCTAATTTGACATAGGGCGTTGGCTCTCCCTTAACAGCGATCACGGTCACATCAAGCACGCCTTCTTGATCAGTGGGAAGACGTTTTTGCACGATCCCCTTTTCATCAATCAAAGCCGTTGCTCCGCTATTGGTGACGCTCACCAAGGGTCGGGCCATTTCAAGTGCGCGCATTTGCGAGACTTGCAAGTGTTGCTCGGCCGCTTTCACGGGACCGAACCACTTGAGATTTGAAAGGTTCATTAAGAAAGCAGGATTGCCTTTCTCAAAGACTTCAATCCACTCACTACCAAAAAGATTTTCGTAGCAAAGATTAACCGATGCGGTATGACCGGCGATATTCATCAAAGGCTGTTGTGCAGAGCCGGCTTCCAAATCGGCCATCGGAATGCGCATTGCTTCAATAAACCAATGAAAGCCCCAAGGCACAAATTCCCCGAAGGGCACCAGGTGGCGTTTTTGGTAAACCGTTGTATTGCCGTTTTTATCCAATTGCATCGCAGCATTGGCAAATCGACCAGTCGACTCATTAAACCAGAAAGCATTAAAGATCAGATCTTTTTGTTCGGTTTTAACCCATTGCATCAAGCGATCATGCTCTTTTGCGGGCATCTGTTGCCAAGCTAGCGGATACACCGACTCGGGTAAAACAACCGCATCCACTTCGGCCTTTTCCACTGTCACATTGTCTAAGTAGAAATAGACTTCATCGAACCGCTCGCTGATGGATTGTTGCAACAGGCGAGGTTCAAAATTAGGTTGCACAAGACGAAGAGTCACTTCACCAGCCGGTTCACTCCACGTGACCTGACGACCTGTCATGCCCAATAACAAAATTGAGAAAACAGTGATTAAACAGGCAATCGAATAAATCCATTGTCGGCGGACAAACCAAGCTGCGGCAACCAACCCCGAAATCCAACTCAAAGCCACAAGAACGCCAAAGGCCCCCAATAGCGGGGCCCAGCCTGCGAGCGCCCAATCCACCACACCGTAAGCAGGGTTTAACCACGGAAAGCCGGTCAGCACCCAACTACGAAGCCACTCTGATAGAACAAAAGCCCCCGGAATGGATAACGCCATGCGAAGCGCAGGATTGCACGTCACTTTATTGGCAACAACAAAAGCTACAGTTGGGAAAAGGGCTAATGCGAGAGAGAAAACAGCCGTCGTAACGTAAGTCCACTCCAGAGGCATGTAGCCATAGTGGTACATACTGAAATAGACCCAATTAATCCCCGTGACAAACCAGCCGAAACCAAAAGCCNNTGGCCACTAAATAAAACTGTACGATCAGAGCGGCCAATAAATAATACGGTGCGTGCGCCGGCGCAAAAGCACTCGAGAGCGCAACACCGCAGGCAAAGCTTAAGCCTGCGCGGTAAAAGAAATACTTTTGCGCGGGGGATAAAAAGTTCATTACGATTATTCTTTCTTTTCTTGCGCGGGCGCCTCTTCCGGCGATACGCGTTCAACCTTCAACAAACGCACTTGACGTTCATCGGCGCGAAGCACCGTGAAACGGAAATTCTCAATCCTGACAACTTCACCGGTCTTGGGCATGTGCTCCAGACGGTCTGCAATCAACCCGCCAATGGTTTCGCAGTGACAATCTTCGTCAGTGTTGATTTGCGTTTGGAAATATTCGTTAAATTGCTCGATTTCGGTCAATGCCTTCACACGCCAACAAGCATGTTTGGTATCTTCCAGTATATTGTCGGCATCTTCGTCGATTTCATCGAATTCGTCGTCGATCTCACCCACAATTTGCTCGAGCACGTCTTCAATGGTGATGAGTCCTGAGACGTTGCCAAACTCATTGACAACAATCGCCATATGATTTCTTTCAAGACGAAAATCTCGCAAGAGATCATTCAAAGGCATACTCTCAGGAATAAATTTCGCGGGACGTAAATGATCCTTCGCTTTAAAGTTCGGATCAATTAATACAGGCAATATGGATTTGGCGTGCAAAATGCCGATCACATTGTCACGATCATCATCGAGAATCACAGGAAAACGCGAGTGACCGGATTCGATCATTTGCGGCAACCACACTTCACGCGGTTCACTCAAATCCACAACACGCATCTGAGAGCGCGGCACCATCAAGTCACAGGCTCGCAAACTTGAATACCTCATGACCCCTTCCATCATTTTTAAAGCGGAATCGTCAATGAGTTTTTGTTCGTTGGCTTCGTGCAACGTGTCGATGAAATCTTCGCGCGTGGGCGTGTGAAAAACACCGGAAAGTCGTTCAAAAAATGTACGGTGTTTTGAAGTTCCCGTTTTCTGGGGTGGTTCGTTACTCATGTATTGAATGAATTAAAACAAACGGAAGTTTAATGATAACAAGGATTTGCAATATTTGCAGAAACCGCAAAGGTTTTGGGCCCCTACCGTTGTTTTTCTGTCAACTCCAGAAGTGTCGATGTTATTAAGTTTCCTTACTTGAGCACTATGCGGTCAGCATAAGGATTATCAAAATCAAGCTTTAAAAGTGCTCTGATTTCTTTATCTTCCATAACATCGGCTTCGTCATCGGTCATGTGATCGTAACCGTGAGCATGAAGAGTACCGTGAATAAGTAAGTGAGCCAAATGCTCCTTGAAAGACTTCTTTTGCTCTTTGGCTTCGTGCTTGAGCACCGGGACACAAATGACCAAATCGGCAACGGCAACGGGTTCGTGTTGATAATCAAACGTCAACACGTTGGTCGCATAGTCTTTATGCCGAAAGTGTGAATTTAATTCGCGACCTTCGTCTTTGCCGACAAACAAAATATTGAGTTCCGTGTCGCGTTCGGCCGCTTTTTCAATCCATTTTTTCATCGTCTTTTTTGACGGCAACTTAAAGTCGCCGTGCTTAAAGACATTGATGTGTACTTCGGGCATGTTCTCTATCCTAATCAGTCTTCTATTCTTTTTGATCTTTTCGAGCTTTGGCGCGTTCTTCATCAGCCTTGGCATAAGCCTGAACAATACGGGCCACGAGCGGATGGCGCACCACGTCAGCTGCCGTAAAGTAAGTCATGGCAATACCTCTGACATCGGCCAAAACGTGTTGCGCTTCAACAAGCCCCGATCGCACGCCGCGCGGCAAGTCAATCTGCGTCACATCACCCGTAATTACAGCTTTTGAACCAAAACCAATACGGGTTAAAAACATCTTCATTTGCTCGGGCGTTGTATTTTGCGCTTCATCCAAAATCACGAAAGCATTGTTGAGCGTTCGACCACGCATATAGGCCAATGGAGCAATTTCAATCGTCTGACGCTCAAGCAATCGCTGCGTCTTATCAAAGCCCAAAAGATCAAATAATGCATCGTAGAGCGGGCGCAAATAGGGATCCACTTTTTGAGAAAGATCGCCCGGCAAAAAGCCCAAACGCTCACCGGCTTCAACCGCTGGACGCGTCAAAATAATGCGTTCGATACGGTCACGCTCATAAGCGTCCACCGCGGCTGCTACAGCCAAATACGTTTTGCCGGTCCCGGCAGGACCGATGCCAAAGGCAATGTCATGATCAAGAATGGCTTTGATGTAGTCATTTTGGCGAGGCGTTCTGCCTTGCAACTCGCGGCGCTTTGTGTGAAGTACGGCATTAGCAACCGAATCGCCGTCTTGCTTTTTAGCGTTTTCGCCCACAAAAAAGAGTTGAACGTCATCGCTTGTGAGATCGTCTCCGGCTTGAGAAGCTTTTTGCGCCAAAACTTGCAACGCATGCATCGCCTCTCTGGCCGCAGTTAAGGGCCCAGCGATGCGAAACGTCTGATTGCGACGAGAAATCGTCGTTTCCGTAATCACTTCGATTTGACGGACATTAGCATCCATTGGCCCCACCAATGAGGCCAATGCTGTATTGTCCAAATCAAGCGTTAGGGAAAGAACCTTTTCTTCTTCAGTCATTATTTTTCTACCAATTCACCGCCCAATGTGTGCGGGAAAACTTCAGTGATCTTTACATTCACCATTGTATCGGTTAATGACTCGTCGCCCACAAAATTCACAATTCGATTGTTGTCTGTACGAGCAGCCATCATGCCTCGACCCCGTTTAGAAGGCCCAACAACGAGCACGCGTTGCACGGTACCCAACATCGATTGAGAAATTTCCGTGGCTTTCGCTTCATTTTTTGCTTGCAAAAATTTCAGGCGTTTGAGTTTTAATTCTTGCGGCGTGTCATCGGGTAAATAGGCCGCAGGAGTGCCAGGGCGCTGGCTGAAAACAAACGAGAAACTCGCATCAAAACCCACATCATCCATGAGTTTTAAAGTTGCTTGATAGTCTTCTTCAGTCTCGCCGGGGAACCCCACAATAATATCTGTCGCAATAGAGATATCCGGGCGCACGGCACGCAAACGGCGAATGATGGACTTATATTCAAGCACCGTGTAGCCGCGTTTCATCGCCGCCAAAATTCTGTCGGAGCCCGATTGCACAGGCAAGTGCACGTGATTAACGAGCTTATCAATTTTGCCGTAAGCATCAATCAAACGTTGCGTGAATTCTTTGGGGTGAGAGGTTGTATAACGGATACGCTCAATACCGTCAATCTCAGCCACATATTCAAGCAACATGGCAAAGTCGGCGATTTCACCATCAGGCGCAATACCACGATAGGCATTCACGTTTTGGCCTAAAAGTGTCACTTCTTTAACACCTTGACCTGCTAAGGTGGCCACTTCAATTAAGACATCGGCCAAAGGACGAGAAATTTCTTCGCCTCGTGTATAGGGTACGACACAGTAAGAGCAATATTTACTGCAACCTTCCATGATGGATACGAAAGCTGTTGCACCACGGGCTTTGGGAGCGGCCAAGTGGTCAAACTTTTCAATTTCAGGGAAGCGAATATCGACCTGAGCGCGTTTGGTTTCAATATACTTTTTAAGCATCTTAGGCAGTCGATGCAATGTCTGCGGGCCAAAAACAATATTGACGTATGGCGCACGAGAAAGAATCTTTTTGCCTTCTTGACTGGCCACGCAGCCACCCACGGCAATCACCATATCGTCTTTGCCGGATTCACGCTTGGCTTCACGCACGCGGCCTAAGTCAGAGAAAACCTTTTCTTGAGATTTTTCTCGGATAGAACAAGTGTTAAAAACAACTAAATCGGCTTCTTCAATGACGTCCGTTCGTTCATAGCCGTGCTCGACCATGAGATCAATAATTTTTTCGGAGTCATAGTCGTTCATTTGGCAGCCGAAGCTACGTAAAAATAATTTTTTCGCGGTCACGGTTTACATCCGTTGCACAAAAAGTATCTATATATTAGATGCAGGTTGATCAAATGGTTAAGTGGCGAAGTATATCAGGGATTTAGATGCGAAAAGCCCCGATAGTCGAAACTATCGGGGCAGGACCTCAACTAATCAGTAAATCGGAGATTTACGCGATCAGATTAGAAGTTGTGGCAGATGCCAGTGTAAACGGTCGTAACGTTTTCGTCTTCAGCATCTTTCACATCGTAGTCGGTCGTCGTATAACCAGCACCGGCGTACATGTACGTACGCTTGCTAAGCGGATACTTATAGAAAGCGCCCACCGTCCAAGTTGCTTCATCGATGTCTTCACCAGCTTCCAAGTCATAGGAATCAACACCATAGCCAACCATTGCTTCTAGAGTACCAGCTGCAACAGGGGCCTCGACGCTAGCTACAACACCCCAACCCGTGAGGTCAGACACACCGCCCTTAGCGGCAGAAACCGCTGTATTGCCAGCAACAGAGAAAATTTCACCAGCATCATAATAGTTGGCAGCTAAGAAAGCCTTAGCTACACCAAAATCGTAGTTCACGCCAGCAGTAATATTCAGCACATCATCGCTATAGGCTGTTCCATCACCAACTTTATCTTTGGTCTTCAAAACGCTGACGTCAGATTGGCTCACGACCAAGCCAGCACCAAAATTACCCCATTGACCTGTCAAACCAACACCGTAGTAACGATCAGATTCATGATTCGATTCTTCCGTGTCATTTTTTTTGCCATCAGAATCAAATGCAGCAGTCTTCAAAGAAACCATTGCACTTAATTGGAGGCCAGCAAATTCAGGCGAGGTGTAAGCGATGGAGTTGTCCATACGGCTGTATGTGCGCAACACCGTGCTTTGGTCCAACGTGCCAGCATAACCCGTGCCAGAAGCTGAGAAACCACCAACGACGTCCAAAGAGCCCGTACCAGAATCTAATGCACCAAAGCGACCAAAATGGAAAGTACCGTAGTCTGTAGCAACATAGGCACGAGCTTCACGATGGAACATACGGTCAGAGCTGAACGTACCATCATCAGCATTGAAACCTTGTTCCAATTGGAAACCAACCGTCAAACCTTCAGAGATTTGTTCGGAACCCTTCAAACCGAAACGGGAACCAGAACTAACACCGGATTCAAGACCCACGGAATTATTGTCAGCACCGTCAACGCCACCCTTGTTTTGGACGTTATCATAGACGAAACCAAAGTCAACCTTACCATAGAGGGTAACGTCGGCAGCCAAAGCGGAGCCGGCAAATGCGCCGAGTACGGCGACAGCAGCTAAAGTCTTTTTCATAATTACTACCTTTTTGAAAAAAGAATTTTCCTCTAGAGGAAAACGCAGAACGTCTTCTGCTTGAGATGCATTGTTGCGCCTAAGGCAACTTTTAGTCAAACTTCTAGCTGCTTTTGTTATAGACTCCCAAACAACCACCACTATTCTTAAAAATGCTTAATTATATGATTTTTAAAGAATTTTCACTCCAAAAGTACACAAGCAAAACTGTTGTACAAAAACAACAAAAAGCAACTCCCCGAGACCGTCGTCCCGAGGAAGTTGCCTATCGACTAACTAAGTTTGGCAGAAGGTAGTAGGAAACTGCCCTACCTAGATTAGAAGTAGTGAGCGATACCGATGTTAGCGCCGAAGGACTTGTATTCAGCGTCATCCGTATCATCATTTGCATCCAAGTCGGTATAACCGATGGTGCCATAAATACGGGTACGCTTGCTGAGCGGGTACTTGTATTGAGCAGCAACGTTGTAGCCGTCAAATTCGACCGTCGAACCATCAGCCTTATCTTCACCGTCGCCATAGGTTGCACCAACCGTCAACGTACCGCCAGCCAACGGAATATCAGCACCCAAGGCAACTGCATAACCCTCGAGTTCATCGAACGTACCAAGCAAATCTTCGTCCGTGAACAAGCCGACAGTATTCGCATCCTTGTAGTATTGACCTGCTAACATCACCTTTGCGAAACCGAAGTCATAGCTCGTACCAAGGTTAACCGTCCATTGATCTTCGGGATCGGTGCCATGTTCATGATTCAAAACGCCGTTCGTCCAGGTGTAGCCGTCGTTTTCAAAAACTGTGGACACCACTAAACCAGCACCAAAAGCACCGTTCTTATAATTCACACCTAAAGCAGCAGGACGATCGCCTTCACGCGTGTTTTCTTCACGAGTACCGTTTGTTACTTCGTCGGCCCCCATGGAGTATTCAGCATAAACCGTGAATCCAGCGAATTCCGGAGAGATGTAGCTGATACGGTTGTCAGCACGGCTGTGGCTAACCATCAAACCAGTACCTGCACCAATGGAGCCACCCGTGCCGGTACCGAACACAACATAGTTACCAGCCCAGAAGTTCGTAGAACCGCCATCAGACCACATAGAGTTGACTCGCCCGAAATAGAACGTACCGA
The DNA here is from genome assembly GCA_002329575.1 of Sutterella sp. UBA1442. Lineage (GTDB taxonomy): Bacteria > Pseudomonadota > Gammaproteobacteria > Burkholderiales > Burkholderiaceae_F > Aphodousia. The sequence continues at coordinate 28,049 of DCTK01000025.1, forward strand.
AGTTGGTCTTGGCATAGACAGTAGATTCACGATCAAAGAATCGATCGTTATCGCCCGTACCGTCATCAGACATCAATTTCTTTTCAAGAACAAAACCAACTGTCAAGTTTTCGGAAATTTCTTCGGAGCCCTTGATGCCCAAACGGCTCGTTGTGGAACCACCGGACTCCATAGACACGGAAGTATCTTCGGCAATAACGTCGCCATTGAACTTCACTTCAGAATCTTGGTACAACAAACCGGTATCAAGACGACCATAAATCGTCACATCGGCAGCGAAGGCGGAACCAGCAAAGGCGCCTAAGACAGCAACAGCAGCTAAAGTCTTTTTCATAGCAATTATTCCTTTTAAGAATGGAATGTTTCTTTGTTTGAAAGTCAATCATCAGAAAGACAATTGCTTTGCTGTCTGAAATTCTCTTACACTACCACCCCCCGTCTGTCAAGAAAATATAACCATACAATTATCAGCTTGTTGCCTAAAAACAACAAAAGGCAACCCCTCGGAACCGTCGTCCCGAGGAAGTTGCCTNNAAGTTTGGCAGAAGGTAGTAGGAAACTGCCTAACTCAGATTAGAAGTAGTGGGCGATACCAACATTGGCGCCGAAACTTTCGTATTCAGCTTTGTCTTGAGCATCTTGATAATCCCATTCGAGGTGGGTATAACCAACCGTGCCGTATAAGCGGGTGCGCTTGCTCAACGGATACTTGTATTGGGCAGCAACGTTGTAACCGTTGAATTCGGTATCAGCCGCATAAACATCGCCCGTATCTTCACCATCCGTGTATGAGCCACCTACCGTCAATGTACCGCCAGCCAAGGGAATATCAGCCCCTAAAGCCAAACCATAAATCCTTCACTGCCTGCTCTATTTCCCGTGGCGCCAACTATGCCAGGGATTCGTTTTTTCTTAATCTATCACTTGACAACTAGTGGCTAAATGTGCCCCCCCCCGTTTGTCAAGAAACTTCACAAGACTTTTTCTTTGACTGTTGCTAAATAACAACACAATTTTGAGAAAACCGCATCATCGCACTCTCCGTTAACAATAAATTTGAGCCATCCGTACAAATACAAAGTTCCAACCAACGCTAACTTTTGGGCTACAATCCTTGGGTCTATCTGCCAACGGAACATCACATAATGCCTTTAGTGACAAATGGGCCCGAAGGCGTGAGCTTTCGCCTCAATTACCTTTTCAATCGCATAGAAGTCAGCCACGATGGCCGTGAGAACTGGTCAATATTTTTTGACGATGAAACCGACTCTCTCGGCAAACTCTTCGGCCTGACCGTTCACCGCAACCAGCTTTTCGTGGTCAGTGACTCAGGTATTCATGCGTTTGACCTTGAGAGTCCCGTCGCTCAACAAATTTGTCCTCCCCGAAAGGATGCTCCTTTTGTGGATATCGAAAGCTTTGACAATATGCTTTATGCCTGCACAAACAGTGCAATTTATCAGGCATCCTCGGGCTCCCGCTGGCGCTTAAAGTATGACGGCAACCTCTGTGGGCAATTCTTTTCACTACTGACATTCCAAAATAAGCTTTTTGCCGCCACAGAAAAAGGTGTTTATGTCTCCTCGCAAGAGGCTCGCTTCTGGCACCCGCGTTTTGTCAGCAAAGATTTCGGCAGATTCTTGGCGCTTGACGCCAAAGAGACAATGCTTTACGCCCAAACCGATAAGGGCTATTTAGTGAGCGACGACGGTGGTCAGCACTGGCAACCTCACACAGGCCTTGCCGGCCCCTGGACGGCTGCCATGGGCGGAACGATGCTCTTTTCCCCAAAACCGACCCAACGGCAAAACAAAACCAATAGCAGCATAAAAGCAAAACACTAATAATTTCGGAGAATTCACCATGATTCGTCCTTCTGAACGCCTTCCCGATGAGATTCGCACCGTGCGGTTTACACCGCACTACACAAAACACGCCGAAGGCTCTGTTTTAGTTGAAGTGGGTGACACCAAGGTCATCTGCACGGCTTCGGTGTTAGAAGGTGTGCCGCGTTTTCTAAAAGACAAGCCTGAAGGGTGGCTAACGGCCGAATACGGACTTCTGCCACGCGCCACGCACACTCGCTGTGACCGCGAGGCTGCCAAGGGTAAACAATCCGGCCGCACACAAGAGATTCAGCGCTTGATCGGTCGAGCACTCCGTGCGGTTGTTGATCGAACCAAAATTCAAGGGTTCACCATTCACTTAGACTGTGATGTTATCCAAGCCGATGGCGGTACGCGCTGTGCGTCTATTTCCGGCGCCTGGGTTGCACTGGCTTTGGCTGTTCGAAAAATGCTTGAAAAGCAACAAATCACCGAATCCCCCATTAAGGGCAATGTGGCCGCGGTCAGCGTCGGCATTTTTGAAGGCACCCCCGTAGCCGATCTTGACTATGCCGAAGACAGTCACTGTGAAACAGACATGAACTTTGTGATGACAAGTGACGGTCGTTTCGTTGAAATTCAAGGAACTGCCGAAGGCGAACCCTTCTCCGAAGAAGAAATGGCCGCCATGACTCAACTTGCTAAAGGGGCAATCGCCCAAATCATTGCCCTTCAAAACGAAACGCTTCAAAACGCCTAAGGGGAGTATCTACTGTGAAAATCGTTTTAGCCAGTAACAATAAAGGCAAACTCCGAGAATTCACTCGGCTTTTGGAACCGCTTAAGATCGAAGTTCACCCGCAAGGCGAATTTAATGTTCCGCCGGCCGAAGAACCCTACGGCACTTTTATCGAAAATTGTCTTTTGAAAGCCAGACATGCCGCAAAAATCACGGGGCTGCCCGCTATCGCTGACGATTCCGGCATTTGCGTCAATGCTTTGGGCGGCGCTCCCGGAGTCTATTCCGCGCGCTTTAGCGGAGAAGGCGCAACCGACGATAAAAACAACGCCCTTTTAGTTCAAAAACTTCAAAACGCCGCCGACCGTGGTGCTCATTACACTTGTGTTCTCGTGGCCGTTCGTCATGCCGACGATCCTGAGCCCGTCATCGCGGAAGGGCGCTGGTATGGCGAAGTGATTGACACTCCGGCTGGCGAAGGCGGTTTCGGATACGATCCCTATTTTTTCCTTCCCGAACTCGGCAAAACGGCTGCCGAATTGACGGCTGACGAAAAAAATGCCATCAGTCACCGTGGCCAAGCCATGGTTAAACTCATTGAAGAAATNNAAATTAAACGCCGCTGGGCGCTTTAAAGATGGACGTAACCGCTATACCCCTCTCCCTTTACGTTCACTGGCCTTGGTGCCTTCAAAAGTGCCCTTATTGCGACTTTAATTCGCACGCTCTGCCCAAGGAGGACAACCCGGCAGAGCGTTATATCGAAGCGTTAATTCTCGATCTCGAAAAAAGTCTTCCTTTGACGGCCAATCGAGCACTTCAAAGCATTTTTATCGGCGGAGGAACGCCTTCACTCATTGCACCCAATTTGCTCGATCAGTTTCTGACTCGAGCAAACGATCTGTTTTCTTTCGCCAACGACATCGAAATTACGCTTGAAGCCAATCCTGGCACGGTAGATGTCGCCAACTTCAAATCGTATCGACAAAGTGGCGTCAATCGCCTCTCGATGGGCATTCAAAGCTTTGACGATAGCCTTCTTAAGCGCCTCGGACGGGTACACAATCGAGCGGAGGCTCTTAAAGCCATCAAAATCGCCCGAGAAACGTTTGAGAACTTTAACTTGGACCTGATGTTTGCCCTGCCCGGTCAAACGCTCTCAGGGCTTAAATTTGACCTTGCTGAGGCTTTATCCGCCGAGTCAACACATTTGTCCTTCTATCAGCTCACGATTGAACCCAATACTGTCTTTGCTAAACATACGCCCAATGATCTTCCTGACGAAGATCTCTGTGCGCTGATGCAAGATACTGTGATTGAGACGTTGGAAGCGGCCGGATTTGAACATTATGAAGTCTCGGGTTACGCGCGCCCAGGTAAACATTGCCGCCACAATCTCAACTACTGGCAATTTGGGGACTACATTGCGTGCGGCGCAGGCGCTCACTCCAAAATCACGCTTACAAATGACACCATTGTCCGAGAAAGACGTTTTAGCAATCCTGAGAGTTTCATCTCACACGCCCTTGCCGGCAATGCTGTCGCAGAAAGCCGAGTCGTAGAAAAAGACGAACAAGCCTTCGAATTTATGCTCAATGTGTTAAGACTCAAGGAGGGCGTCGATNNCCCTTCTGACGCAACGCACGCATTTGACGATGGAAGACATTCAAGAAAACCTCAATCGCGCCAGAGGGCTTGGATTGATGCCTGAGGGAGCCTCTCGCATTAAAGCAACGGGAAAAGGCTGGGCGTTTTTATCCGATTTGCAAGAAATGTTTCTCTAGATGTGAAAAAGGAGACAACTTTCGTCATCTCCTTATTTCGAATTCTGTGGTCGGGGCGGCGGGATTCGAA
>DCTK01000013.1:0-5251 GCA_002329575.1 Sutterella sp. UBA1442
TTGCGGATCACTTAGGCTGGTCAATCGGCTTGCTTTCACAAGCCTCTGTCATCAGACAGGGGGGGTGACTAAAGGGGAAGGTTGACGTTTCTGGCTTTTTCGTTTTGTGCACGACGGAAAGCTTCGATTTTTTCACGCATCTGAATGTCCTGCACAGAGAGCATTTCAATAGCAAAAAGGGCTGCATTACCCGCACCGGCCTCTCCGATGGCAAAGGTGGCTACAGGGACTCCCTTGGGCATCTGCACGATAGATAGCAGAGAGTCTTCTCCTCGGAGGTATCGGGAAGGAATAGGTACGCCGAGAACGGGAACTGTTGTTTTCGCCGCAAGCATACCCGGCAGATGCGCAGCGCCGCCTGCGCCGGCGATGATGGCTTTTAAGCCGCGAGCACGTGCGGTTTCGGCGTACTCAAACATTTCATCGGGCATGCGGTGTGCAGAGACAACCCGAGCCTCAAACGGGACATTGAATTCTTTGAGGATGTCACAAGCGTTTTTCATGACTTCCCAGTCAGAGTTTGATCCCATTACTACACCGATCACAGGGGTGTTTTGCATGACTAAATTCCTTCAGGCTAAAGAATAAGAGCGGCGCGAAAAGCTTCGTTGCTTTCGCGCCGATCCGATGATCAACAGTTACACAGATCAGGCAACATCCCGATCAGCCAGGCGACGCAGAGCTTCGCGATATTTGTCAGACGTTTTCTCGATAACTTCTGCCGGAGCGCGAGGGGCCGGAGCCTTCTTGTCCCACGGTTGTGTTTCGAGCCAATCGCGAACGAATTGCTTATCAAAAGACGGAGGCGAAATACCTTCTTGGTACTGATCAGCAGGCCAGAAACGAGAGGAGTCCGGTGTGAGAACTTCGTCCATTAAACGAACGACTCCGTTTTCATCAAGACCGAATTCAAACTTCGTGTCCGCAATGATAATGCCCTTGGTGCGGGCATATTCTGCAGCACGCTTGTAAAGTTCGATCGAATAGTCACGGATCTTCTCGGCAACATCGCGACCAACCATTTCGCAAGCTTTTTCAAATGTAATATTTTCATCGTGAGTGCCGATTTCGGCTTTGCCTGCAGGAGTGAAGATCGGTTCGGGCAATTGTTGAGCTTGCTTGAGGCCTTTGGGTAATTCAATGCCACAAATTTTGCCAGTGGCTTGATAGTCTTTCCAGCCGCCACCGATAATGTAGCCACGAACAACACATTCGATCGGAATGGGTTTGAGCTTCATGGCAACGACGGCGCGTCCTTTGACTTGTTCGACTTCGTCAGGAGCAACAACGCTCGTCGGATCAATGCCCGTCAAGTGATTCGGACAGACACCGTCGAGTTTCTCGAACCAAAAATCGGTGAGTGCTTGAAGGACTTGACCCTTATAGGGAATCGGGTCGTCAAGAATTACGTCAAAAGCAGAGATGCGGTCCGTAACGACAATTAAAAGTTTGTCATCACCGAGCTCGTAGCTGTCACGGACTTTGCCGCGATAAATGCGCTTTAAAGAGTGCAGGGAAGTATCGAGAATGGGCATGATCGTCAGTTCCGTTCAAAAAAGCGGGGCCGGCCCGTTGCCGGCCTTGCACACAAAAAAGTATTGTAGCGTTTTTTCTTTGTATCCGAGGCAAAAAAATGCTTAGATGAAGAAGGTTTGCCAAAGCACAAGAAGCCACGTGCCGGCAACAGCAAAACATGCCATCAAAACGGCACAACTGCCCATGTCTTTAGCGCGTTTGGAAAGGGGATGCAACTCCGGTCCAATGCGATCAATACAGGCCTCAATGGCAGAATTGAGGATTTCGACGATGAGCAGGAAAAGGTGAGCGGCGATGACTGCTGCGGCTTGGGAGAGCGTTACCGGTAAAAAGCAAACGACAACTGTTGCAATGATTAAAAGCCAAAACTCTTGCCGAAAAGCTTCTTCGTTTCGATAAGCCGCTAAAAAGCCATCCTTGGAGTAACCGAAGGCATTCATCAAGCGAACGATACCGGTTTTACCCTTCAAATCGGTTGCATCTTTATGTTCAGTCATAGGGAATTCAAAAAGGGGAGCGTTGCTCCCCTTGTGTGATGTTAGAGAATTTGTTGTTTGAGTTCGCCACTCGAGTACTTCTTAGCCATCGTAAAGAGATCGATGGGCTTGATGCGAGCACCTTGACCTTCACAACCGAACTCGAGATAGCGTTGTTTGCAAAGTTCGTAGGCGGCCTTGCGAGCAACCTTGAGATATTCGCGCGGGTCAAACTTCGAGGGGTTTTCTACGAGGTAACGACGCACGGCTGCTGTCATACCTAAGCGAATGTCCGTGTCGATATTGACCTTGCGAACACCGTGTTTGATTGCTTCTTGAATTTCTTCCACGGGAACGCCGTATGTTTCACGCATATCGCCGCCAAATTGACGGATTTCTGCCAAATATTCTTGAGGCACAGAGGAAGAACCGTGCATTACCAAGTGAGTGTTAGGCAGACGACGGTGAATTTCCTTAACGCGTTCAATGGACAGAATGTCGCCAGTGGGCTTACGGGAGAACTTGTAGGCACCATGGCTCGTACCAATAGCGATGGCCAGAGCATCCAATTGCGTGCGTTCTACGAAATCAGCAGCTTGGTCAGGATCGGTGAGCAATTGATCTCGCGTCATGACGGCGTCTGTACCGTGACCGTCTTCCTTGTCACCCTTGAGCGTTTCAAGGGAGCCGAGGCAACCGAGTTCGCCTTCAACGCTGACGCCAATGCAGTGGGCCATTTCAACGACTTGACGCGTTACGTCCACGTTATAGTCGTATGAGGCAATCGTCTTGCCATCGGCTTGCAAGGAGCCGTCCATCATCACGGAAGTAAAGCCCATGCGCATAGCACCTTGGCAAACCGCGGGACTTTGACCATGGTCTTGGTGCATACAAACGGGCACGTCGGGATACGTTTCAACGGCCGCTTGGATCAAGTTTTTCAGGAAAATCTCACCGGCATAGCGACGAGCGCCGGCCGAGGCTTGCATGATAACGGGAGCACCGACTTCTTGAGCGGCAGACATGATTGCCTGAACTTGCTCCAAATTGTTGACGTTGAAAGCCGGCACGCCATAGCCGTTTTCGGCGGCATGATCAAGTAATTGACGTAAAGAGACAAGAGCCATAATGGAGGTGTCCTAAAGAAAACAACATGCGTAATGGATCTATTCTAGCGGTATCTAGTAAAAAACGTGTTAATTTTTAACTCCAATTTCTCGATTACCCTTGCATAATGGAGTCATTTTTCTTCACTTGAGTGCGAATTCCGTTCAAAATGGCTACGGCAACCTTTTGTTGGTAGGAGGAGGTTTTAAGTTTCTTTTCCTCCTGAGGGTTGCTGATAAATGCGGTTTCCACCAAGATGGAAGGAATACCGGGAGATTTCAGCACTAAAAAGCCCGCTTGTTCTACCTGGCGACGATGTAATGTATTAATTTTGCTCAAGTTTTGAAGAACGCTGTGTCCCAATTCCAAGCTGTAGCTGATTTTCCAGTCAGTTGTCATATCAACGAGCACGTTGCGCAGGCGATTATCGACTTCTTTAAAACTAGCGCCCCCGATTAAGTCCGCTTCGTTTTGGTTTTTTGCTAACCATTGAGCCGCCGAGCTTGTCGCTCCGCGTTCTGATAATGCATAAACGGAAGATCCTTTAGCAGTGGGCTTTGTCCAAGCATCGGCGTGGATACTGACAAACAAGTGTGCCTTGGCTTTTTGAGCAATCATGACGCGTTGGCTCAAGCTGACGAAGTGATCAGAGGAACGCGTCATGACGACTTTCATGCCGGGCTCTTTCTTGATAAGTCGCTCCAGTCGCTTGGCAATGGAGAGCGTGATGTGTTTTTCGTACGTTTTTGCTCTGCCAATTGCACCGGGGTCTTCGCCGCCGTGTCCAGCATCAACCACAACGACAATGTCACGTTTCTTTTTGGTAACGGGTTTAGCTGCCGGTTTAGTTGCAGGCTTTGAAGCCGGTTTTGACGCCACCTGTGTGGCCGGTTTTGTTGTTGATGTAGACGGCTTACTCGGTGTTTTAGGCGTTGTCGCAGTCGTTTTTTGGCCCGTTTCTTTTTGACTTTTGGCGATTAATTCGCTTAACGGATCGCCCGGTTTGCTCGTATTGTCTAGGCCTGCGATTACGCCGGCGATCGGATCGGCCGTATCGAGCGGATAGAGGTCGAAAATTAACCGGTATTTGTAATTAGCTACAGGCTTAAGAGAAAAGACTTCAGGGCGCACCTCTGCCTTAAGATCCATCACAAGGCGCACGACACTGGAAGTGTACTGTCCAATACGAACGGCCTTGATGTATGGGTCATTGGGCGAGACATCAGAAATCATTTTCTGAAGTCGGGCTGTCAGTGTTAATCCTTCAATATCCACGACCAAGCGGTAAGGCATGGGCGAGCGAACCATGAAGTATTTGAACTTGATGGGTTGATCGTGTTCAAGTGTGACGCGCGTATATTCTTTTGCTGGCCACATACGCACGTCGACCATCTGTGCAGCTTGCGCTTCAAGCGCAGGGCACAAAGACAAAATCAACGATCCCGTGGTGGTGCTTAAGAGTGTTCTACGTGTGATTGCCATGCTGCTGTCACCGAATCTGCCAGTTCGCTACCTAGATTACTGCCTGCGATAAGTGTAAGTGTTCTTCCGTCGCCTGAGGGTTCCAAAATTAAGGTCAGGTCTGCCGCCGGGAGGCAATCACCGGCTTTTTCACTCCATTCAACAAGAGTGATGTGAGCGGCGGCAAAATGATCACGAAAACCCGCGTCAAGAAACTCTTCAGGAGATTCAAAACGGTAGAAGTCAAAGTGAAAGACCTCAATCGACTCGTCGATAGGGTAGGTTTCGAGCAAAGTAAATGTTGGGCTCTTGATCCGCCCCTCGACGCCTAAAGCACGAAGCATTGCACGTGCCATACTGGTTTTGCCGGCACCAAGATTGCCTTCGAGTCGAATATTCAGACCCGAATCAATAATGCGGTTGCGATATTGAAGTGCGCAACGCGCCAACAGTGCGCCGAATTCATCGGTGTGCTGTGGGGTAGACAATTCCAGTTGCATTGGTAATCTGCAGAATATTGCGAGTTAAATACTAAATGAACGTATTGTAGAGACAACGGAGGGCTTTGTGAAAGCGTTAGTAACAAAAAAATGCTAACGATTGAAACAAAAGCGTTTTCAGGGGATTGCGTGGTGGAGAAAGTGGCGTTGGTGGGAGCGCAGAGACTCGAA
>DCTK01000013.1:5332-40726 GCA_002329575.1 Sutterella sp. UBA1442
TCTACCAACTGAGCTACGCTCCCAGGCGATTAATCGAAGTGGTGGGTCGTGCGAGATTCGAACTCACGACCAACGGATTAAAAGTCCGCTGCTCTACCGACTGAGCTAACGACCCGTTGTCAAAACATCCGGGACAAGCCCGAAGGCATCGCGCCAACCGAGTTCGGAATGATGCCCGATAAAAATAGGTTTGTCAACCCCTGGTGTTTGATTTGTTTTTTATCGGTTTTAACAATAAGATCAAATGTTGGTACAGGTGTTAGGGTAAACGATAACAAAAATAACCGATAAAAGTCTCGACATTTGATCTTTTATTGTGGATAATGTTTCCAGTAGATAACGCCGATTGCCCGAATTAAAGCACTTCAAATTGAATGTGTAGTTTTAAATTGGAAAGTTATTAAAATCTATATTGTTTTTAAAAAGAGTTCTGTCTTTGGACTCATAGAATAAGGAAACTGAAAATGGCAGAAAAGCGCACCTTACCTCGAGTGGAACGCGTTGAAGGCGATGAGCGTAAAAAAGCATTAAGCGCAGCATTGGCTCAAATCGAAAAACAGTTCGGCAAAGGTTCAATCATGCGCATGGGTGATAAGGGCATGAATGAAGATATCGATGTGGTTTCCACGGGGTCGCTCGGACTGGACTTGGCTTTAGGTGTGGGCGGTTTGCCTCGCGGACGTATTGTTGAAATTTACGGGCCGGAATCCTCTGGTAAGACCACTTTGGCATTGCACGTTGTCTCGCAAATGCAAAAAACGGGTGGTACCTGTGCATACATTGACGCGGAACACGCTCTCGACATTCAATATGCTCAACGCTTGGGAGTGAATTTGAGCGAGTTACTAATCTCCCAACCGGATACCGGTGAACAAGCTTTGGAGATTTGTGACGCGCTCGTGCGTTCGGGCTCTGTTGACATGGTGGTTATTGACTCTGTGGCAGCCTTGACCCCGCAGGCTGAAATCGAAGGCGAGATGGGCGAGGCATTGCCGGGTCTTCAAGCCCGCTTGATGAGCCAAGCGTTGCGCAAATTGACCGCTTCAATTAAGCGCACGAACACTTTGGTGGTCTTCATTAACCAAATTCGTATGAAGATCGGAGTGAGTTACGGCAATCCTGAAACGACGACGGGCGGTAATGCACTGAAGTTCTACAGTTCCGTACGCTTGGACATTCGTCGCACCGGTGCTCTTAAAAAGGGCGATGAGGTAATCGGCTCCGATACAAAAGTTAAGGTTGTTAAAAACAAGGTAGCACCTCCCTTCAAGACGGCTCAATTCGACATTTTGTATGGCGACGGTATCTCGCATGAGGGCGAAGTGATCGATATGGCCGTCGAATTGGATTTGATGCAAAAGTCCGGTTCTTGGTACAGCTATGAAGGTGAAAAAATCGGTCAAGGTCGTGACAATGCACGCGAATTTTTAAAGGCTAATCCCGAAAAGATGGCCGATATTGAAAATAAGATTCGTGAATTAAAGGGCATTAAAGCAAAGGTGACGGCAGCCTCGCTTGATCGCGCAAGTGGCCAAACCGACGAAGAGTAACCCCAATTTTTATTAAAACCGGTGCGCAGGGCGAGGCGGCTTCTGCGCACTGAGTTTCTCAATGTATGACCCAAGAGCCCTCAGACGACATTTTTGCTGGTGAGAATACAAAAAAGTTACGTCAGCGAAGAAAAACCGAAAAACCGTTGAGCTTAAAAGCTCAAGCGGTAAAGTGTTTGGCACGACGCGAGTATTCACGTAGTGAATTGGCTCGCAAACTGACGCGTTTGAGTGAAGAGGCGATTGATAACGATGAGTTAGAACATCTGTTAGACGAGTTACAGGAAAAGGGTTACTTATCTGATGAACGTTTTGCGCGTTCTTTTACTCGCACGAAAGCCGCCCGCACTGGCAATCTCAAACTAATTGCTCAAATGAAAGAGAAGGGACTTTCATCAGAGGTGATTCGCGAGGTTATTCAAGAAGAGGCAGGCAGTGAGCTTGAGCGTGCTAAAGCACTTTGGCAGCGAAAATTTGGCGTTCCTGCTGACGATTACAAAGGTTATGCCAAGCAAGTTCGTTATTTATTATCTCGAGGATTTTCTCTTCAAGCGGCGAAAGCCGCTATTGCAAGCGGCTCCCAGGTCTCTTTTGACGAAGAGGATTATTAATCGCTCAATCCTTGACGTTTTTGTGCCGAGATAAGCGTGTTGTGTAATAACATGGCAATGGTCATGGGACCCACGCCGCCAGGCACGGGCGTAATCCAGCCGGCGACTTCCTTTGCCGCTTCCGTGTCAACGTCCCCGCAAAGCTTTCCGTTCTCATCGCGATTGACGCCAACGTCAATGACCACTGCTCCCTCTTTAATCATGTCGGCCGTGACAAATTTGGGTTTGCCGATGGCGGCAACCAAAATATCCGCGTCAGTCGTATAACGCCTTAAATCAGCCGTGTGACTATGAGTCATGGTGACCGTGGCATTAGCCTGAAGCATCAGCATTGATAAGGGTTTGCCGACAATGTTGGATCGGCCGATGATGACGGCGTGCTTGCCTTCTACGTCATAGCCGATGGCCTGAAGCAGTTCCATGATTCCGGCCGGTGTGCAGGGTTTAAAACCGCCACCCGTGGTCACGAGCTTGCCGGTGTTATAGATGTGGAAGCCATCAACATCCTTATCAGGATCAATTTTTTCGAGTACAAGTCCAGAGCGAATTTGAGGCGGCAGGGGAAGCTGCACCAAAATGCCGTCAACTGTATCGTCGTGATTGAGAGCTTCAATTTGCGCTAACAGCGTTTCCTCGGAGCAGGTATCGGGTAAGTGGCGTTCAATAGAGATGATGCCGGCTTCATTGCAGGCTCTAATTTTGTTTCGGACGTAAACTCTGCTGGCGGGATTTTCTCCTACCATGATGACTGCTAGCGCCGGGGCTCGTTTAAGTTTTGCGACCGCCTCTTTGGTTCGGGCTCGAATCTGGGTTGCGACGGCTTTACCGTCAATAATTCGTGCAGTCATGTCACCTCCAGAGAAAAAAACAATCCGCCCGGCAACTGCCGGCGGATTGCTTTGAAAACTAAAACAACAACCGGCGCGATTAGAACTGGTTGGCGCCGATCACCACACGCATCAAGTCAGCAACGGTACCCGAATTGGTTTTGTCCATGATGCTGGCTCGGTGAGCTTCTACAGTCTTGATGGAGATGCCGAGGTCATCGGCAATTTGCTTATTGAGGCGGCCGGCCACAATACGCTCAAGCACTTGTTGCTCGCGTGGCGTTAATTTCGAGAGCATGGCTTCATTGAGCGATTGGCGTTCGCTAGCCATGCGACGTTCACGGGCTTCTCCTAAGAGACGGGAGATAAGCGGCATGAGCGTTTCGACTTTAACGGGTTTTTGTAAGAAGTCTGCGGCACCTTTTTTGAGTGCACTTACTGCCATCGGCACATCGCCGTGCCCCGTTAAGAACACAACGGGAATCGTAGCCTTTCGGGCAATCAAATGGTCTTGAACTTCAGTGCCGGGCATCCCGGGCATGCGTTGATCAAGCAACACCACTGCGATCGCATTAGGATCATACTTTGCAATAAAAGACTCTCCGCTATCGAAAGCTTCAACTCGATAGTCTTGCGACTCCAAAAGCCGGCGCAGTGAGTCGCGCACATCGGCATCGTCATCAACAACGTAAACCGTACCTAAGGGTTCTTTGCGGATGCTGTCAAAATTGAAAGTAGGAAAAGGCATAGTGATCTCTTCGTTATACCGGATGGTTTACTCTAAACAAACGGATTTTATCAAAATTTTTCTTCTAGGCATCAGATTGAGAAACGCTGGGCGAAGCCGTTTCATTGTCGGTGATTTCCGAGTGAGCAGGCGGTAGCGTCAGTGTAAAGATCGTTCCCCGGCCGATGTTATCCGAAATCGTCAATCGTCCGTGATGCAACTCTACAATGGTACGGCAAATGTTTAACCCCATTCCCATACCTGCAGACTTTGTCGTAAAGAACGGGTCAAAGAGGTGAGCCTTGTGTTCATCGCTAATGCCCGTGCCGTTATCGGCGACTTCGAAAACAATATGGTGATTAATGTCCGAGTAAATCGTAAGCGTCACTTCAGGTTTTTCATTGTCTACGTCGACACTGGCTTCGATCCCGTTTTTAATTAGATTGAGCAATACTTGCTCAATCATAATTTCGTCACAGTAAACATTAGCGATATCGGGTGCGATAAAGCACTGTAACTTTGCCTTATGACGACGGGCCTGGATGACAGCCAATTCCATTACTTCTTTCACAAGCGTATTGACAGGAATGGATTCCATGTGCGGTTCACTGCGTTTTGTAAAAGAGCGGATGCGCCGGATGATGCCCGCGGCTCGTTCGGCTTGTGCTTCAATACGCGAGATGGAGTAAAACATCTCGTGATCCTCAGGCACGCCGGCCTTTTTCATCATCGAAGAGACGACAAAGGCGTAGTTGGAGATCGCCGTAAGGGGCTGATTAAGTTCATGGGCCAAAGAACTGGCCATTTCCCCCATCGTAACCAAACGTGAGTTGAGTTCTGCGCGGGCTTGTTGCTCCACGATGAGCATTTCATTTTTACGCCGCTCAGTAATATCGGAGAGAATTTGCAAGCGTACATCCGTGCGATCGGTCCAAGTAATGATGCGTTCATCGACTGCGAACCAACGATCAAGTGCTTCCCAATAGATATCGCCATGTTTGTCCGAGTGATCGTCTGGGGAGACATCTTTGTAGTACTGCGAGATTAGATCTGAGTGAATTTGAACGTTGGCATCACTGTTTTCGCCGAAATATGTGTCATAGGTAGAGTTGGAAAAAAGTAACAGATTGCTTTGCAAATCAATCACACTGATTGAGTCTTGCATTGACTCCAATACACGGGTGAAGCGTTCATGAGCTGCCGTGACTCGTTCTTGCGCTTGGCGGATCTCAGTAATATCAGTCAGCGTCCAAAGCCATCCTAATTGAGAGCCTTCAACGGAGATCATCGGAGTGATGTGTAACAGGGCGCTAAACGAAGAGCCGTCTGTTCGTAGAGGTTGAAATTCATAACTTGCACTACTCATTTGTCCCTTAATCAGAGCTTCAAAGAGCTCTGTTAGACGGAATCCTTCGTTACCCTCCGGCCAATAGGAATAAGGGGGCATTTGTCCGAGAAGTGCCTGCGCGTCCTCAATGGAGAGAATTTCTGAAAACGTTTTGTTGGTATAAACAATACGTCCATAACGATCCGTCACTTGTAAGCCGGATAGCTGACTATCTGCAATAGTTTTACGTAGGGCAGACTCCGCGCGAAGGGCTGTTTCGGTAGTGTTTTGTCTCCAGTTAAAGCGAATAAGCCCCAATAAAGCGACAACAAGGAAAATGCCGAGAGCACTGATCACCCAGAATAGAGTGTTTTGGGTCATGAGCCCCTGAGCATAGCTTGAGACATGTAGAGAGAACCCGGCAGGCAATGGTGCCAATGTCATCGAGTGGCTGATTGTTTCTCGACGAGAGTCGGTATTGGGGGTAATAATCGGGGTGTCGTTATACAGTAGTGCGATTCGGAAGCCTTCGCCACGACCACCGTGTGTAGCGTGTCTGACGAGTGACCAAAGCGATAATCGAGAAATCTGTAATACGCGTTCTCCATTGACCAAGGTCGGTAGCACTAAGTCAATAAATGGGGTCCCTTCCAAGGGTAGGGAATAGGGTTGAGAAAATGATGAAGATCCCGTACGAAGTGTCCGCCAGATTGCATCATTGGAGTCAGTGCGACGATAAATTTCACCTTTACTTAAAGTGATATCGCCATACGGGTGAGGAGAGGCAAAAGAGGCCAAGACCCGATTGGATGTATCAACAAAATTAATTTCGACAATTTCATCGCGGTCAATCATTAAGGCTCGAGCATTGACTCGTAAGCGAGGCAGGACGTTTTCAAAAGACGAGCCTTGAGGAAGACTTTCAGTTAATTGTCCAAGGCGATCAAGATCCGATGACAGTCGAATGGAAAAGGATTCAGCCCAGAGTTCGGTCGTACGTTGCAGTTGAGAGAGTTGGGATTTTTGGTCTTCTTGTTGAATGACGCGTCCGATAAATATCAAGCCGATGATCACAAAGATCAGCATGATCCAGGTCATGATGACCCCGAACATACTTTGTCCTCTAAAAGCTTTGTCTCCTAAGCTTTTGAAGGTCTCAACGGCAAAAATCGGAGTGGGTCTTTCCACGATGGATACTTTAGGTCTGAGAAATTGTTAACACTCTATGATAGCCGTCCTTTAAAATTCATGCACGTGTGCGGACAAGGATGTCCGAAGAATTTCATCGCAAAAAGGGGTTGACATGAACCAACAAGAATTGAAACGAGCCGTAGGACAGGCAGCAGTAGCCTACGTAAAACCGGGAGAAATTTTGGGAGTAGGTACCGGCTCGACCGTGGACTGCTTTATCGATGCCTTAAAAGAAAGTGGCATTGAAGTGCCGGCTTGTGTTTCCAGTAGCGTGCGTTCCACTGAAAAACTTCAAGCTTTAGGCTACAAAGTCGTCGATCTCAATGAAGTTGAGCGTATCAGCGTCTATATTGATGGCGCCGATGAAATTGATCCTTCTTTTGCCATGATCAAAGGCGGCGGCGGTGCGTTGACGCGGGAAAAAATTGTTGCAATGGTCTCCGATACCTTTGTGTGTATCGCTGATGAAAGTAAAAAAGTAGACGTTTTGGGCAAATTCCCGTTGCCGATTGAAGTTATCCCGATGGCAGTGCGTGCAGTCAGTCGTGTGATAGAAGAAATGGGGGGAGAGCCTGTTGTTCGTGATTTCACCACCGATAACGGCAATAAAATTATTGATGTCCATGGTTGGCAAATGCACGATGCGCGTATGTGGGAAGAGCGTTTAAACCAAATTGTGGGTGTTGTAACTGTGGGGCTTTTCGCCAAACGTAGCGCAGACGTTTTGCTCTTAGGCACTGAGCAAGGTGTAAAAACGTTCGAGAAATAAGAAAAGCCGTCGGATGAGAGCCGACGGCTACCCTTATGCGGCTTGGTTAAAGATTAGCTTTTCGGCGGCGTGTAGTTAGGAACCGTTTCAACACCGTCGCCAAAAAGATACTTCTGCATTTGATCAAGCAAATGCTTGCGGGCATTAATATCAGCCAAGTTAAGCTGATATTCGTTGACCATCATGGTTTGCAATTTAATCCATTCGTCCCAAGCCTCTTTGGAAATATTTTCGTAAACTTTCTGACCGAGAGGACCGGGCAACGGGGCAAACTGTAAGCCTTCGGCTTCTTTTTTGAGTTTCGCGCAAAAAACCATACGGGTCATGGCTAAAATCTCCCGACATAATTATTAATGGGCCATATTGTAAGGGCTATGGCACAATTTGTCTGCGCGACAATTTTGAGGATTTTTGATGAGCGGTCAATCGTTAAGAGAACAATTAAGCGGTCTGCGACAGGCGAGCATTGAAAAGGCGCGTCAAGAGCAGGCTGAGCGCGAAAAGCTCAAGGCGGCTCATAAGACTGCGTCGAAAAAAGGGGCTTATGCAGCTCCTTTAAACGAAAAATCCAAAGTAGTCGTTCAAGCAACTAAACCGTACTTAAAACCCATGCCAGGGCTTCCTGTCTCGGAGCGAGCCCAGGAAATTATCAAGGCNNCGGGCTCAGGTAAAACCACGCAATTGCCCAAGCTTTGTGCGCTCGCTGGCCGTGGTAAGCGCGCCATGATTGCCCATACGCAACCTAGACGTATCGCAGCTTCTTCCATCGCTAAACGCCTGGCAGAAGAAACCCGGACCGAATTGGGGCAATGGGTAGGCTTTAAGGTACGCTTTACCGATAAAACGGAGCGTTCGGCAAAAGTTAAATTAATGACAGACGGAATATTGCTTGCAGAAACGCAGGGCGATCCGTTACTTCGAGCCTACGACACGATCATCATTGACGAAGCGCACGAGCGAAGCATCAATATTGACTTTTTACTTGGCTATCTCAAGGGACTATTAAGGAAACGCCCCGATTTAAAAGTCATTGTCACGTCGGCTACGATTGATAGTGAGCGTTTCGCAGCTCATTTTGCTGATGACAAGGGCCGTCCCGCCCCTGTTTTAACGGTCTCGGGCAGAACCTACCCTGTGGAGATTCGTTATCGTCCTCTTGAAGACGATGATGATGAAGCCGATGACAAGAACCTCATGCACGCGATTTCTAACGCCTGTGATGAGCTTTGTCGTGAAGGTCCGGGGGATATTTTGGTCTTTTTGCCCGGCGAGCGCGAGATCCGTGAAGCAGCCGAAATACTTCGAGGATCGCAGCCCTCGAGTACAGAAATTTTGCCTTTGTTTGCTCGGCTGTCGGCCGCTGAGCAAGAGGCGGTGTTTAAACCATCTGATAATCGTCGCATTGTGTTAGCGACCAACGTGGCAGAAACCTCCATCACGGTACCGGGGATTCATTACGTGGTGGATACCGGACTGGCGCGAATCAAGCGCTACTCATACCGCAATAAGGTCGATCAGTTACTGCTTGAGCCTATTAGTCAAGCATCGGCCAATCAACGAAGCGGTCGGTGCGGTCGTGTGGCCAACGGTATTTGTATTCGCTTATACAGTGAAGAGGATTTTGCACGTCGTTCTGCATTTACCGATTCAGAAATTATGCGCACGAATTTGGCGGCCGTTATCTTACGCATGAAGGCGTTAAAGCTTGGTGACGTTCGTCAGTTCTCTTTTGTGCAGGCGCCTCCTAATCGAGCAATCGTTGATGGTGTTTCATTACTCAAAGAATTAAATGCGCTCGATGACCATGAACGGCTCACTGCAATTGGTCGGGATTTGGCGAAGTTGCCCGTTGACCCGAAAGTGGCTCGAATGCTACTGGCCGCACATGATTATGACTCATTGGCTGAAGTGCTCATTATCGCTGCCGCCTTATCGGTACAAGATCCCAGAGAAAGACCCGTTGACAGACAAGAGGCGGCCGATAACGTTCACCGCTCCATGGCCGATGATAAAAGTGATTTTTCAACTATCGTCAAATTGTGGCGGTATGTGGAAAATGCCACTGCACACAAGGAAAGCAATCGAAAATTAACCGAAGAGTTCCGTCGGAAATTCCTCAGTCCAAGACGTCTTCGCGAGTGGAAAGATGTGTATAAGCAATTGCTTGAACTGACTCGGGAGCTCGGTTGGAAGATTAATGAAAAACCGGCTACTTATGAACAAATTCATCGAGCATTACTGGCCGGACTTTTGGGCAATTTGGGCTATAAAATGCCCGATGCAGAGCCTAAAGCGGCACCCTTTTTGGGCGCTCGAGGCATTAAGTTCTTCATTTGGCCCGGTTCTCCACGTGCTAAGAAGTGTGGCCGTTGGATTATGGCTGCAGAAATCGTCGAGACTTCAAGGCTTTTTGCTCGCACGGTTGCCGATGTGGAAGTAGAGTGGATTGAGCAGGCTGCAGGTCATTTGATTCGAAAAAATTACTCAGAACCTCACTGGGAGAAAAAGGCAGGTGCCGTGATGGCAATGGAGCGCGGCACGCTCTATGGGTTGACCGTATACGCCCAGCGTAAGGTGACCTACACAGACAAGGATCCTGCGCTTTGTCGAGAACTTTTCATTCGTGAAGGGTTAGTTGCAGGGGAGTTGGAAACGGCTGCGGCTTTTTTCCGACATAACCAACAACTAGTGCGTGAAATCCGTAATTTAGAGCATAAGTCAAGACGCTTGGACGTTCTCGTTGACGATGAATTAATTGTGCAGTTCTACGACGCCATTTTGCCACCAGAGGTTGTGAGCGCAGTCACATTCGAGCAGTGGCGAAAACAGGTTGAAAAAAGTGATCCAAAGAAGCTCTATTTAAGTCGCGATGAATTGATGCGTCATGAGGCTAGCGGCATTACGACAGAATATTTCCCCAAGGCACTCACGATGAAATCGGTGGAAATGCCCTTGACGTACCACTTTGAGCCTGGTGCTGCTCGAGATGGGGTAACGTTGACGGTACCTCTTTATGCCCTTAATCTCGTTGATGATGTGCGTGTGCAATGGCTAGTGCCGGGAATGCTCAAAGAAAAGGTACAGCTACTTGTGAAATCAATGCCACAACGCTATCGTCGTCATTGCGTGCCTTTGCCCGAATACGCCAAGGGATTTGTTGCTCGATATGCTGACAAGGTAGGTCAAATGGAGCTACTGAAAGCTCTTTGCGAAGACATGAAAGAGCAGTTTGCCATTGAACCCAAAGTATCGGACTTCAAGCTTGAGCAATTGCCTGCACACTTGAGTATGAATTTCAAAGTGGTCGATGACTATGGGCGACAAATCGACATGGGGCGCAATCTGTCGGCGCTTCGCTCAACTCTAGGGGCTCAAGCGCAAAAGTCCTTTCAAGCTTCTGCGGTGGTTGAAACGGCATCAGGGCAAGAACTCGGTGATGCGATTACCAGTTGGAGTTTTGGTGAATTACCCGAAATCACGGAAATTGAGCGAAAGGGCGTCTCTTTAATTGGTCATCCGGCATTGGTGGACTGCGGCGACCATTGCACGCTTGAAGTATTCGATGACCCTGATCACGCCAAGCGGCAACATAGGGCGGGTCTTTTGCGACTTTTCAAGCTTCAACTTCGTGAGCAAATTCGCTATTTGGAAAAAACACTTAAGCCTTTGCAAAGCGTGCAAATGCAAGCGGCAACTGTTGATTTTTTGGACAAAGTCTTTGATAGCTATGAAGAGCTTTTGCAAGCGGTCATTGACGCCTCGATGTTGCAATCTGCGTTACAAGAGCCTTGGCCGACCAATGCAGAAATGTTTGAAGAACGTCGTCAGGTGGCAAAAGGAAAGCTAAATTTAGTGGCACAGGAAATCGCTCGACTGGTGACCGAACTTGTGCAATCTTGTGTGCTGATAACCAAAAAACTGAAAAATTGCCCTGATAAAGCGGTTGTTGAAGACATTCGCCACCAACTCGAGGGGCTGTTCTTTAAGCACTTTTTGCTTACAATAGGCTACGCTCATCTTGTTCATTACCCGCGCTACTTGAATGCGATTTTGCAACGTCTGGACAAGTGGCAAGACGATCGCATTAAAGATGCTGAAAAAATGCGCGATGTGGGACGTTTTGTGACGATGTATGAACGAGAGCTCTTCTCCCGAAAAGGAGTGGCCGATGCTCGCTTACAAGACTTCAGATGGTTGATTGAAGAATTGCGAGTATCGTTATTTGCACAAAAGCTTCGTACTCCCATGCCAGTGAGCGTGAAACGCTTAGATAAGGTCTGGGCCGCCATGCGCTACTAGTCATTGCGCATGAGGATAAGTTGAAACTATTGAATAAAGAGAATCTTAATGACACACATGCCGCTTAGACCGGCCTTTTGGAATGTGCCCACTTGGGCAGAAATCGCCGTATACGTCGTAGGGATTTCCGCTTTGTTAATTTGCATAGCGGGAGTTGTGCGTTGCGTTCAATTATGGAAACAAGGCGCTCCGAAAACACTTGAAAAATCGCCCAAGGAGCGTTTAAGCGGTTTGTGGCGAGATGCGTTTATGCATCGACGGCTCTTAAAGTCACCGGGTGGCCTCATTCACTTTGTCATTTTTTGGGGATTTGTTTTTTTATTTTTTGGTACCGCCACCGCAACCATCGACTGGGATATTGCACATTACTTGTTTGATGCCCGAATCCTCAAGGGTAATGTCTATTTAGTCTATAAGCTGATTTTGGATATTGCCGGGCTTTTGTCTCTGATTGCGATCATTGTCGCCGCGCTTCGACGTTGGGGATGCCCTAAAAAGCATCTGGAAAGATCATGGCGATTCTTCGCGATTCTTTCGTCGTTATTTTTGATTATCCTGACAGGATTTGTAGTCGAAGGGCTGCGTTTGGCCGTGCAACAACCCGCCTGGGCACATTTCTCTCCGGTAGGTTATGTTTTTGCAAAACTCTTTACGTTGATTTTCCCGCCCGAGCAGCTCCAAGGCGTGCACTTTACCTTGTGGTTGGTGCATGGTGCAGCTGCTCTGATTTTTATTGCGCTTATTCCCTTTACCTTCTTCGGTCATATGTTTAAGGCGCCCGTTAATATCTATTGGCGCAAGTTAACCCCCAAGGGGCGTATCGAGAAAATTGAAGATATTGAAGAGCAAGAAACGTTCGGCGTGTCCGATTTCAAACAATTTAATTGGAAACAACGTTTGGATTTTGACGCTTGCACCGAGTGTGGTCGTTGTTCGGAAGTTTGTCCGGCATTGTTGTCAGGAGCTCCACTTGATCCGAAGTCAATGGTGATGACTTTGAAGAAAGAATTGCGCGAGCCCTCTGGTAAGCAGTTGGTTGGCGAAGTCATTTCTAAAGAATCGATCTGGAGTTGTACGACTTGTGGTGCCTGCGTTCAAGCTTGTCCGGCACGTCTTGATTTACCGACAGCTATTGTTGACATGCGCCGTCATTTAGCGCTTGAAGAAGGGGAGTTCCCTGCCGGTTTTGCCAAAGCTTTACAACACACACAAAACGTTGGCAATCCTTGGGGGATGGATCCTGCAGATCGTCTCAATTGGGCGAAAGGGTTGGACGTCCCGGTGGCTAAAGAAGGTCAGCCTGTTGATTTTCTCTACTGGGTTGGATGCTCAGCTTCCTATGATCGTCGTGCGCAGAAAATCGCCAAGGCGATGGTTAAAATTTTGCGCGCTGCCGGTGTTTCCTTTGCTGTAATGCGTGAAGAGCGCTGCCACGGAGACTTTGCCCGTCGAAGTGGGGAAGAGTACACCTATCAGTTGGCAGCACAAGAAAATATAGAAAATCTTCGCAAATACAGTTTCAAGCGAATTCTGGCGCATTGCCCTCACTGCTTCAATACTTTGAAAAATGAGTATCCGCAATTCGAAGGCGGTAAGTTTGAAGTGGTTAGCCACACGAAATTGATTTTCGAATTAATTGAGTCTGGACGAATTAAGCCACGCTTGAAGCAAGCGGAAAAGCTTGTTTTCCATGACCCATGCTATATGGCTCGTTATAACGATAGCGTAGGCACTCCTCGTAAGATTTTCGACTCTATTGAAGGAATCAGCCGTGTTGAGAGCTTAAAGCGCGGAAAGACTGCAATGTGTTGTGGTGCCGGTGGCGGTCAAATGTGGATGGAAAGCTCGACAAAGAAAATTAACTTCATACGCTTGACAGACCTTCGTAAGAGTGCATCGACTGTGGCGGTTGCTTGCCCACATTGTCTGACAATGTTTGAGAGCGCCATGAGCGATGATAAGGTACTCTCTGGGATGGACATCGAAGAGTTGGCAGAAATTGTTGCCAAGGGGCTTGAAGACTAAATGCAGTTTTAGGAAAAGAAAACGGCGGCCGGATCAAAATTTGGCCGCCGTTTTGCTAACTACTGCTTTTAGGCTTTTGGTGTCTTGTCTGTCTTTCTGAAAGAACCTCGCACCATTTCAAATTTAAAGAATCGGCACTCAAGCGGGCCGTTGAAGATCACAATCTTTCGAGACTCCGACAATCGCATTTGGCTGGGAAGCTTGCGATCGCTTGTAAGCATCCAGGCAGTCCAGCCGGAGAATTGCTTTTTGAGATTATCGGCAACGTTTTTCATCATGCTCGCTACGCTGGCGCTTTTCGGATTGGACTGTTCGCCATACGGAGGGTTGCTGACGATGGTGCCAACTTCGGCAATAGGCGCTACCTCACGAGCATCGCACCTTGTAAAGCTCAAGCGACCGTCATCAAGCAGAGGTTGAAGACCGGCTCGAAGCGCATTGCTTTCAGCCTTGGCCACAACAATGGAAGAAATGTCGCTAGCGGCAATTTTGACTTGTGCATGAAGGTTAATTGCAGCCTTGGCATCTTCCTTCATTTCCTGCCACAAGTCCAGATCAAAAATTTGAAGTTTTTCAAAACCAAAAGATCGATTTAGACCCGGAGCCATATTGCAGGCAATTTGCGCCGCTTCAATGGCGATGGTGCCTGAGCCGCAGAAAATATCTTGTAAAGGTGAGGCTGGATCCCATGCCGAAAGTGCTAAAAGACCGGCTGCCAAGTTCTCTTTTAACGGTGCTTCGCCTTTTTCGATGCGCCAACCTCTCTTAAAGAGCGGTTCACCGGACAAGTTCAAATAAAACGTGCAGTGGCTTTCCGTGATAAAAGCATGGATACGGACATCAGGGTTGGACTTGGCAATGTCAGGACGTCTTCCACAACCGTCTCGGAAATGGTCACAGATGCCGTCTTTAATCCGAAGCGTTGTGAAGTCCAAACTTTCTAGTGGTGAGTTGCGGGCTGTCACGTCCACACGGAGCGTTTCTTCAGTTGTGAAAAATCTCTCCCAGGGCAGTGCATAGGCCATGTCGTAGATGTCGTGGCTGTCGTAGTAGCGACGCGTAGCTACGCGAAGCAGTATGCGACTGGCGTAACGGCTGTGAAGGCAGACGCTCATTGCAAGGTGCAACGGTCCTTCAAAAAGTACACCGCCAGGATTTTGTTGGATGCTCTGAGCACCAAGTTTGTCCAATTCTTGAGCCAAGATGGGCTCGAGTGTTCGGGGACAGACGGCAAAAAAGTGATAAGAAGCCATGATATTAGCGGCCGTGGGCCAAAAAGACACAAAGAGTTTTAAGTTCAGACCAAGCGGTGTCGCGATTTTTTACCGTCAACCCTTTGCTTAAACGGTCTAAGTCTGCGCAGCGTCCGAGCATGTTGGCAATTTTTGCTGAGGAACTTCTTCTGGCTAAGGCAGAAGCACTACGTTGCATGTTTTTACGGACAAATGCACGCTGATCAAGGGTCAATGACAGCGTATCTCGTAAATATCCTGTTAAATACATCAAGATAAACGGTAAGGGTTCATCTTCAGCTTGCATGCCGTTAATCGTACGCGCTACTCGGGCAACATCGCCTAACCCAATCGATTCAATTAAGTCATCGGGGCTGTAACGAGAAACGTTCATGACACAGTTTTGAACTTCCTGTAGCGTGAGTTCCCTTTGGGGATACAGTAGCGCAAGTTTCATCAATTCTTGCTTAGCGGCCAAAAGGTTGCCTTCGGTTTGCTCAGCAAAAAAGTCCAATGCTTGCGCTTCCATGCTTTGGTTTTGTTGTCGTAAGCGAGTCGCAATCCATTGGGGATATTGGGACCGAGCAATAGCTTCACAGTTAATAACGTTGGCATTGGCACTTAACGCTTTGTACCAAGCGCTTCGAAGCAATGTGTAGTCGGGCGAGGGGAGGTAAATGACGGTCGCAATGGAATCGATCGTAGGGGCAAGTTTGGCAAATTCAGCCAAGATTTTTGCCCCTTTAACACCAGGCCCCGACGATAAAAAGCGCAATTCGATGAGCTTGCGGTCATCAAAAAGAGAAACGGAAGTCAGAGCGTCTAATAAACCAGACCAGTCACTTGTAGCCGAGTACCCCAAAGAGACTCTTTCTGTGTAACCGAGCGATTTTGCGTTATCTCGCAATAAATCCCCTGCTTCTAACGCTAAAAGGGGTTCATTGTCAAGAATGATCCAAATCGGGGAAAGTGCGCCGGATGCACTTTCCCGTTCAAGAGTTCGGGGTAAATCGCCGCTATTAATATTCATTGGGGATCGGCTCAATAGTCGAAATGCGATTTAAGAGTTGAGAGATCAAGTCTTGTTGCATTTCATTGTATAAGAGCGATTCTTCGGCGTTACGAGTCAGGTAGTCTTCATCGTTGTAGTACATATTGCGAGAGCTCGCAAATGTAGTCGGCGGGAAGAACTCGTTGCCGTTCGGATCGGTTAATCGGAAAGTTAGTTGGAGCGTTAGTTCATACTCACGCACATCACCTTCCATGTTATAAGAAAGTTCATGGCGTTGACGATTTGAATTAATCAGTTCCAAAATGGCTTCTGCTTCCTTGGCATTGTCGACTAACATGACGTTGGTACCAGCCGTTAACATTCTGCGGATGTCGGCGGCCATTTTGTTATTTTTCGGCATGTTAACGTACATGGTCTTTACAGGGAGATTAACTCTTCCCCGAAGATGGAAACCGCAACCGGTCGTAATCAGACAGCTTGATAATGCGGTCAATAAAAACGTGCGTCGAGCCAAAGCCATAATAAGAATTCCGAAAGTAAAGTCTCAATAGCGCCATTATAAAGGCTAAAGAAAAATCCCGAGGTCAAAATTCGATGACCTCGGGATCACGAAGCAACCGTTCTAATGACTAGACAGCCACAATGTTCACGAGTTTCTTGGGCACAACGATGATCTTCTTAATCGTCTTACCGTCGGTGAACTTGCGAACGTTTTCATTATCTTGAGCAGCTTGTTCAATCGTGGCCTTGTCGGCGTCAGCTGAAACAGTGATTGAGCCGCGCAACTTGCCGTTTACTTGAATTACTAGAGTCATTTCATCGGCCACTAAAGCAGACTCAATGACTCCAGGCCAAGCGGCATCTAGCAAGGAGCCCATTTCGGCTTCAAAGCCTAAATCGCTCCACAATTGCGTAGTAATATGAGGAGCGATTGGGTAGAGCGTACGAATAAGGATGCTGGCACATTCTTTAAGTACGGCATCACTTGCTTCAGAGGCCGGCAATTTGGCCGTCTCCAACGCGTTGAGCATCTTCATTGTGGCAGAGACCACAGTGTTATATTGCATGCGATCAATGTCAGCACTGGCTTGTTTGAGTGCTTGATAGATGTCGCGACGCAAATTCTTATGTTCGGCGGTCAACTCCACAGCATCGACAGGCTTTGCAGTACCCATCGTTGCTTGATGCTTGAAGCACCAGTTCCAAAGGCGACGGAGGAAGCGGAAGGTACCTTCGGCCCCGGAGTTGCTCCAAGCGGCAGATTGATCGGGAGGGCCGGCAAACATCACAAAGCTACGAGCGGTATCGGCGCCAAACTTATTAATAATGGCCTTGGGTTCGACCACATTGTTCTTGGACTTACTCATCTTTTCAACGCCACCCATCGTGACGGGCAAACCGTCTTCTTTGCTGATGGCCTTGATCGGACGAGCTTTTTCATCGTAGAAGATCTCAATTTCGTCCGGGTAGTACCAGCGCTTTTTGCCATCGGGCATCAGACGATAGTAACACTCGGCCGTCAACATCCCTTGAGTGAAAAGACGCGTAAACGGTTCGTCAAACTTCACTAAGCCTAAATCACGCATGACCTTCGTCCAGAAGCGGGCATAAAGTAAGTGAAGCACGGCGTGCTCAATGCCGCCGATGTATTGATCAACAGGAGCCCAGTAATCGTTGCGTTCGTCGACCATCGCGTGGTCGCAGTCAGGCGAACAGTAACGCATGAAGTACCACGACGAGTCTACAAACGTATCCATCGTGTCAGTTTCGCGTTGAGCATCAGCTCCACACTTCGGGCACTTACACTTTAAGAACGACTCACATTTGTTCAGAGGATTGCCGGAACCATCGGGTACTAAGTCCGTGGGTAAAACGACAGGCAAATCTTCTTCAGGTACTGGAACAGGACCGCAATGCGGGCAGTTGATGATGGGAATCGGCGTGCCCCAATAACGTTGACGACTGATACCCCAGTCGCGAATGCGGAACTGGACTTGCTTTTCTCCCAAGCCCTTTGCTTGCAAAGCTTCAGCGATCTTCTCAATACCTTGAGAGACAGTCAGACCGTCAAACTCCCCGGAATTTACAAGTGCTGTTTCATCGCTCTTGTCGCCATACCAGTCTTGCCACTGAGCCGTGGAATATTCGTGACCAGGCAAGCTGACTACTTGGATAATGGGTAAGTTGTATTTGAGCGCAAAAGCAAAGTCGCGTTCATCATGGGAGGGTACGCCCATCACAGCGCCTTCACCGTAGCTCATCAACACGTAATTACCGATCCAGACTTCAAGATCTTTGCCCGTGAGCGGATGCTTGACATAAAAGCCTGTGGGTACACCTTCTTTTTCACGTGTGGCCAAGTCGGCTTCACTGACGCCACCCTTGGCGCATTCATCGATAAAGGCTTGTAATTCAGGCTTGTCTTTAGCAAGACGTTTGGCTAACGGATGTTCCGCAGCAATGGCCATAAACGTGGCGCCCATTAACGTGTCGGCACGCGTGGTAAATACTTTGAGAACCTTGTCTTCGCCGTCAATGGTGTAGGGGAAGGAAATCTTTACACCAACAGATTTGCCAATCCAGTGAGATTGCATACTGCGGACCTGCTCAGGCCAGCCCGGCAAGTCATCCAAAGCTTTTAAGAGCTCGTCGGCATATTGAGTGATGCCGAGGTAGTAGCCGGGAATTTCGCGTTTTTCAACGACAGCGCCCGATCGCCAGCCTTTACCGTCAACCACTTGTTCATTGGCCAGAACAGTCTTGTCGACCGGGTCCCAGTTAACAATTTGAGTTTTGCGGTAGCAGATGCCTTTTTCCAGCATCTTTAAGAACATCCACTGATTCCAGCGATAGTATTCAGGAGTGCAGGTGGCAACTTCGCGAGACCAGTCAAATGCCAAGCCCAGCGGCTTCATCTGACCTTTCATGTCAGCGATGTTGGAGAACGTCCATTTGGCCGGAGCAATGCCGTTGTTGATTGCGGCATTTTCTGCGGGCAGGCCGAAGGCATCCCAACCCATCGGCGTCATAACGTTGTAACCCTTCATGCGAAGGTAGCGGTACATGACGTCATTTAAGGTGTAATTACGAACGTGACCCATGTGTAGCTTACCGCTAGGGTAGGGCAACATGGACAATACATAAAACTTTGGCTTTTCGTTGCCTTGAGCATCTTTAACGTGTTCCGTAGCACGGTAAGCATCAGCTTTTTCCCAAGCAGCCTGTACTTCGGACTCAACAATTTGCGGAGAGTAAGTATCACGCATAGCGTTTCCAGTCAATGAATTAAAGCAATCTTAAAAGTATAGCGACTTTAGGAAATGATTTAGATAGGATTTTCTCCTTAACGATTCAACGGCCGAGAACGTTGAAGCGTAGTCCATTTAAATGTCGTAGGTTCAAATCCGGCCCCCGTAACCAATTCCATGTCTCAGTAGTCGAAAGGCCTCTGTGATTTTTTATTTCAATTTAAGCTGATCCAACTTTCCCATTAATAAAGCCTCTGCTCGTTGTGTGTGCTTTGTCGATTGTGAAGAAATTTTTGTCAGCCAAATTCCATCCGCACAGAACCGCAAAAGCTCCGCTTTCTCCGAGCAATCTGTTGGGTCTGCTCTAGAAAGAATTTCTGTTATTCGTTCCTGCCACCGTGCACTTAAATCAACCGATGTCAGGCTAAGCTTCAACAATGTCGTAAACTCATCACTTCCCCGTAGAGCTGTTTCCACATACACCTTGGTAAACAAGTACTTTTTATTCGTTGCTTGTTTTAGTTTTTCTTCATAAGCTTTTTCAATGCTGTCAATGGCTATTTCAACAACCGCTTCAAGCAGTGCATTTTTATTAGGAAAATGGTGAATAACCGCTCCTGTTGAAATTCCTACCATTTTGGCAATTTTGGCAAAACTCACCGAATCCTCACCGCCTGCGCTCGCTAATTTTTCAGCTGCCCGCAAAATTAACTTCCTGACCTTTCCCGGCTCTTTGGGTCTCTTATGAGGGTTTAACTTTTCTGATTCTTTTGACACTACTGACATCTTCAACCTCACGAATTAATGAGAAACTCCAAAAAACTGCAAAACCAGAACACCGAGAACAATTAAAGAAATGCCGGCGATTGTCCCCAATGATGGAACTTGACTAAAAAGCATCCAAGCTAACAAAACCGTAAAAACATTCCCCAACCCTGCCCAAATAGCGTATGCCACAGCTATTGGCATCGCTGTTACCACCTTTGATAAAAACCAAAACGATATTCCATACAAAATCAAAGCTACCAATCCCCAACCGATATGATGGAATCCTGAAGATTTTCCTAAACTCATCGTTCCAAACACTTCTGCACAAATAGAAATAATCAAAAGGAGAAACGGAGAAAAAGTAATTGTTGTCATCATTACCCTAAACAAACCGAGCATTCGTTATGTTTGATATTACACGTTTACCTGTGAAAAGTCATTGTTTTGCCCGAGCGACTGACCTTTTAAACAACAAAACTATCTTATTCACAAGAGGTAATAAACCGAGAAGCGAAAATATCAATGTCTCTCTGGGAGAGTTTCATACATTTAGCTACCCTTTCCCACTCTTTCATGGCAGTTATGACTTCTGACAGTATGGTGTCAACAGTTTCCTGCGAAAGAAAATAATCTTTAGCACTTTTTCGAAGAACATCAATGCTGGAACTTGAAGTGTAGTCGTTGATCAATAGACTTTGATACCGATTAGTTGTTGGATTCAGATCATAGGCAGGAGATAAGGTCCAGCCCTTTTTCATCAATAAAAATCCATGGTTTCTAAAGTGGTCATCTGTGTTTCCAATACAGATATTGAAAGCCACACGCCTAAAAAGTTCTTCCAAATTACGCTCAACTTCTACACAATTTTCAACGATCGTTTCCGCTATATCCAAATAGCCATGCCCTGTTGCCGCTCCATCCCCATCCTTCAATCCTAACAATGTCATCGAAGAGGCAAAGTGCGTGCGTTTATTTCCATTTCGGTCAAAGCGTTTGATTAACAAAATATGGCTTTGTTCATTGATATCCAGAAGCTTAGTTTCAGCAGTTGTGATCCCTGCCTTTCGAGCCATTAAATAGGCAAATTGTTCCCATGCTTCAAGATCGTGATCATCGCTTCTTGACGGAAACTTGGCTATCCAAAGATCTCCATTTTCGTCTCTTACTGTTGCTTTGGGTCTGGCTCCGCCCAAAGATGAACCCGGCTTAAGTAGCTGCAGCAACCATTTTTCTTCAGGCAGGCAGTTATTTAGTTCACTATCTTCAATTGCTTGAGCCGATTGCATCAGCACTCTAATATCCGCAAGCGGAGGAACAGAAAGAATTCCTTCCTCATTCAAGAAAGACCCATCAGGATCAGTTTTAAAACGGAACCCCCCAATTCTTGAATAGTCATCAACTCCGCTTAACAGATCAAAAGCCGTAAGAGTTTTAGGCGGCCGATTCTGTTTTTGGGCATCAAGTTGCTCTCTTCGATTCAGTAAGAGGCGACCCCAACGATCAGGCATAGCATCAGAAAAACAGCCGAACATATCCGCATCTCTTGGCACGTACTGTCGTCCAGAGAAGTTTTCTAAGTCTGCGGAAAGCCTGATATTGGCGTGATCTTTTAACCATTGCTTATCGAATTCGAATGCGTACTTGGGCACGCCTCGCAGTACCTCACGGTAGAGTTGGCCGAGAAATTGCGGAGTGTCTGATAGCGAGCAATCCAAATACACGTAGAGAGTTTGAGTTTGCGGTTTCATCTTGAAGCTCTTTTACGTTCTTTTAAGTCCTGTAAATCCCTGCCGATTGGGTCATTTTTAGCAATCATCTCAATATCGTCTGCTAACTGCAGTGCAAACAAGATGCGTAAATAAGTTCCCATGGATACTGTCGGGTCGCCTTTTTCCACTTTTGCTGCCGTAATACGAGAGCACTGTGCACGCTCTGCAACAAGCTCCAGAGAAATATTTCTTCTCAGTCGTGCTAAACGAATCTGCTCTCCGACAGTTCTTAGTTTTTCAGCCAATTTTTTTGGCAGAAGAATTGAACGGGTTGATTTTGACATTTATGAACAATAAAAAATACACATTTATTTTTAATGTATATTTTATTTATCGTTTTCTTATTTCGCAATTAACTGCTACCTTGACTATTAATTCTAAAAATTGATCTTGTCGCGAGATTATTTTGAATTTTGGTGAACTACTTTTTTCGATAAGCAATTTTTCGCTAGTGTTCAAAATGTGCCCCAAAAATAAATGGTGAAAAATGAGCCCACGTAAAAACGGGATGCCAAATTCCAGCCCCCGCAACCAATCCAGAGGACTACTAAGATCGAATTTCGCATGAGCATCTCCAGGACTTGACATCTTATAAAATCATGTGTAATATTCGCAATTCAGTTGATCGCGGGGTGGAGCAGTCTGGTAGCTCGTCGGGCTCATAACCCGAAGGTCGTTGGTTCAAATCCGGCCCCCGCAACCATTTCCCAGTCTCAGTAGTCGCGAGATTCCTGAGATTTTTTGTTTTTTGGCGAAAGAAATTACTGGTCCCACTGGGCAAATTTCCGCCTTTTTCGCTAAGCTCATCGATCAGATGACGAGTTTTTGCGAGATCTATATGCTCAAACGAAGTGCTTTCTCCTTAGGAATTATCGGCGCAACACTTTTCGGTTTGTTTGCCTGTAGCACTATCCCCACTGGTTTAGAACTCGAAATCGTACACACGAACGACACGCACAGTTATGTGGCTGGACTTGATCGTTACGGCAATCCGTGTCGAGATGAGAAGTCATGCAAAGGTGGCGCAGCTCGTATTGCGGCCGCTATAAAACAAGCCAAAAACCAAAAAGATAATGTATTAGCCTTCGATGCAGGCGACATGTTCCAAGGAACACTCTTTTATAGTGTCTATAAAGCAGAGCTTCAAACAAAACTCAATACGCTGATCCCTTACGATGCCATAACTTTAGGAAACCACGAATTCGACGATGGTTGTCAAGCCTTGGCTCGGTATTTAGAGCGTCAACCGGTGCCTGTTGTTGCTACTAATCTAAAGCCCTCTGTCGGTTGTGCCCTCTATGGTGCTCGCTATGAACCTTGGCAAATTTTCAATATTCGCCAAACCCAAGTAGCAGTCTTAGGTTTAGTCAATGACGACGTCATCAATTTATCCGGCGCTTGCAAGCACACGCACTTTAAACCTGCTAAAGAGACTTTAGTTGATGCAATTGAAACGCTGAAAAAACAAGGAATTTCTCACGTTATCGTCATATCTCATTTAGGTCTTCCAACCGATATTGAGTTGGCAAAAAGCGTTTCGGGTGTTGATGTGATAGTGGGAGGACATACTCATAGTTATTTGGGAGAGAATTCGCCCGACGGTCCGTATCCGACGGTGATCAAGTCGCCTAATGGAGATCCTGTGTTGATTGTGACAGCCAAAAATGCCACACAGTACCTCGGAGAACTTCAGATGACCTTTGATAAAGACGGGGTTCTGAAATCCTGGTCCGGAGTTGCGCGGGAATTAGACGTTCAAGCTCCAAGGGATAAGGCAGTCACTGAAGTGGTGGCTGATTTTGCCCAAGGACTGGAGAGTTTTGAAAACGATCGAATTGGTAGTCACGCGTTATCCATGCCAGATGGGATGCAAGCTTGCCGCCAGTCTTCTTGTTTCTCTGGGATGCTTTTAGCCGAATCAATGTTGGATTTTGGTCGACGCTATGGAGCACAAATTGCCATCCTCAATGCAGGTTCTGTCCGTGCAGCTCTTCCAGCGGGTACGCTGACTCGAGGACAACTTTTGACTGCCTTCCCTTTTAATAATTCCGCTCAGATTCGAGATTTCACCGGCGAGCAATTGTGGGCAGCACTAGAAAATGGTGTCCGCGCTGATAACGCCGTTAGTCCTCGTTTGTTACAGGTAGCAGGGTTACGTTATCAGTTTAAAGTGGATAACGCACCGGGCAGTCGAATCACAAAGGCAGAGGTTTTGATGCCCGACGGCCACTGGGAACGCTTGGATTTGAAACAAACTTATCGGGTTGTCTTGACAGACTTTTTGGTCAAGGGCGGAGACCATTACGAAATGCTTTCCGAAGGTCGATATGTCACTTCACCGGATGCGTTTGTACTTGATATTTTGGAACAATTCTTAAAGACTCACTCGCCAATAAAAGCAGAAATATTAACGGGAAACATTTCTCGTCAATAAAGTGCGAATGCTTATTTACCCCTGCAGGCTATTTTTAAATTTTTGCCTGCAAATTCCATCACTTTGCTCAATTTTTTCAGCTTGAGTAAGGCTGGCGAAAATTGGCAAAAATGCGCCAAGATTCAATTAAATCCCAGACCATGTCAATCCTATGATCATCTTGATGAAACCGAAAACGGTTTGATTTTTGATCAAAAGGAGACAATATGGCCTCAACCAACAAAGATCGCTTCATTTCGAAAACGGCTCAACGCATGGCTATGACTTTGGCAACTGTAGCTTGTATGGGCTTGCCAAACGTTGCCGCAGCAGCTGAGTTGAGTAATAAGCAAACTCAACTGATTCCCATTGCAGTCTTCACCGCAAACGGCGATACGGTCAAACTGAAACAAGCTTTAATTGATGGGTTGGAAAAGGGGTTGACCGTCAATGAAATCAAAGATGTACTCGTTCAAATGTACCCTGAAAGTTGCAGTTTCTTAACTGACTAAGTTTTCAAGCACCACTTTAAATACCTTTCTCAATAACAACCCATTGAAATATCTAACGATTTTGATGGGTTTTGTTTGCATTTTAACGAGTCAATTGATATAATTATATTAGCTCGTTAAAAGGAATTCGTATCATGGCTCGTCCCGTCTCCGGCACCGTTAAAACAAGCCAAGTCAAGGTGAAGCAGAAAAACGGCGATATTTACGTTCTTGAAAGAAAGAGCGTCTATGACCCTGAAAAAGGCTATACAAAGTCTCTCGGAACTCGTTTGATCGGTAAGATTCCAGCTGGTCAGAGCGAAATGGTTCCCACGCGTGCTCGCAAAAATAAAGCCGAAACCGCTCCTGTGGTGGCCATTCGTCAACGAGTTGGATTGACGCAAATTCTTCAGTGGATCGGTGAGGCTTCCGGCATTGATGAAGATCTTTATTCAGCTACCGATACGGCAACCGCTCAGAAGATTTTGACACTGGCTCAATATTGGCTGGCCAACGAAGGCAAGACCCTGCCTCACATCGAAAAGTGGCAGATGACGCATCCGACTCCTTACGCTGCCGGGCTTTCAGAGAGCAACTACAGCCGCTTATTCGATGAGCTGGGTCGTGATGAACAAGTTCAGCAAAATTACTTCAAGAATCGGGCCTTGCGTTTGGATGACGCTCCGTCCATTGCCTTTGACTCAACCACCATCTCAACGTATTCGCATCAACAGATCGATGCTCGTCAAGGTTTCAACAAGGCAGAAGACGGACTCAATACCGTCAAGCTTTTAACGCTGTACTCCGTTAAAACCCGTCAACCGATCGCTTTCAACAAACAACCGGGAAACTTGCCTGAGGTCACAAGTTTGGAAAATGCGCTCAATGAGCTGACGTTTCTTGATCTTAAACGTCCTTTGATCGTGACTGACAACGGCTACTACAGTCAAAGTAACATCACTGAGATGACGCGCCGCCATAAGCAATTTTTGACCCTGGCTTCGATCGACATCAAGTGGATCGGTAAGCACTTAAATGATCATCGCGAAGAGCTTGAAACGGCAGGCAGCCTCTGTCCTTGGGACAGTACTATCCATGGCATTACGGTGCCGGTGATGCACGAAATCACCTGGCAACGAGAAAGCAATCGAGGCGCAGCACAAGCCGGAGAGGTTGTTAAGGAGTCCCATCGTTATTATCTTCACTTTTTCCTCAATCGCACTAACGTTGCTCGGGACGATCAGCGTCTCATGGAGGACTTGTGGCAGCTGAAGCAACTGGTTTCAGACGGTGTTGAACTGTCGGACTCGGCTCAAAAGAAAGCTGATCGCTTTTTGATCGTACATCATCGAGGCCGCGGCGGTCGTCTTCAAGTTCAATTTAACGAAGAGGCCATCAAAGAAGCTCGTAAAAACGACGGTTACTTTGTGTTGATCTCAAACAAAGCGATGGATTGCTTCCAAGCGCTTGAAGACTACCGTTTGAGAGAGAAAATCGAGGAAGCCTTCAAGGTGCACAAGGATCGACTCGACGGCACTCGCACTCGAGTGTGGTTCTCTGACAGTCTGCGCGGGAGGATGTTCGTGCAATTTGTAGCTTTAGGCTACTACTGCTTCTTGATGAGCAAAATCAAGGAACTCAAAGAAACACTGGGAACCGATCCGCAACTGACGCAGACACAGCGCGATGATGAACTGGGGTTGAAACGTTGGCTTGAACAGCGCAGCCTGGGGCAGATATTGGACTGGTTTGATTGCCAGGAAGAGACGTGCATTCAAACAGAAACCGGTCGCAAGCGCTGGACGTCGGAAAACACGCAACGAGACCGGCTCCTGTTGAGCAAACTCGGGATTCAATGACGAGTTAAGAAGTTGCAACTTTCAGGATAAGAAAGTTTTAGGCACGGTTTTATGGTAGTTTTTTCTCTTATCGCAACGGTGTTGAATTAACCCAAGTTTTTGCCAATTTTTGTCAATTCTTGTCAAAGACTTTGACGCATTTTTCACGCATGAAAGGCAGAGCTCTCAAGTCTTCTCATAAGTTTGAGAAAATCGACCTTGGAATTGTTAGGAATTGTTAGACCAAAAAATAAGATAGCTGTTTTAAATAAGCCTATTTTCAGGGGTTATAAGTTGGTGAAATCTTTTGTGTTATATAAAGAAGAGAGGTTGCTTACGGTACAATTGCCCTATCACCGTTTATGAAGTGTTCAAGCGACACTTCTTTTTGTTTTTATGGGGCTGGCGGAGCTTTTACTTTACTTTCAGTTGTTAGGGCGGCATTGGCGTAAAAACGGTAGTTCGCGATTGGCCGTACTGATTAACCTTTTCTTGCTATCACTTGCCTGGATCGTTCTTCCTTTAGAACGCGAGTCCTGGGGGACTTTGCGTGCAAAGTTTGCTGATTATTGCCCTCAGGTTAATTTGGATGCGCCTAAAGCGTTAGATGGTCTGCGAGTTGTTATCCAGTTTTTATTTTTAGGCGCCTGCTCACTGCCTTCGTCCCCGTTTTATTTCATCCGTTGCTGCAAGAAAGCCATCACTGCAGTTGCCAACGCATTTCATCGCCTTGGGGAATTGATTAACGAATACGGCGGTAAGTTGCTACAAGGTAGTGCTGGTAATTTTGACGAGCTCGATCGTCAAGGAGCTCGCTTGCCAGAATCCGTGAAAATCGGTTTGGCTTGGGTTTTGGGAATTTTGGCTGCCGGTCTTGCCTTTTTGTGTATTACGCAACCTTTTAACATCCAAGGACAAGTGATCTTTTTATCGGTCATGTTGGTCCTGGCGTTACTGCTTCGCAACATCAAGGCGCGTATTACGTTGATGTTGCTGTTCGTGATATCAATTGTTGTGTCGGGACGTTATCTCTGGTGGCGGTGCACAGATACGCTCAATACGGGTTCGGCATTGGGCATTATTTTAAGTGCGCTGTTGCTCGGAGCTGAACTTTACGCATTTGTCGTGATGGTGTTGGGATACTTCCAAGTCTGTTGGGTGCTTGATCGTAAGCCGTATCCGATGCCAGACGATAAAGCCTTGTGGCCGGATGTGGACATTTTTATCCCGACCTATAACGAATCGTTGGATGTGATTAAGCCCACGGTTTATGCCGCTCAAAACATGAACTGGCCTGCCGATAAGCTTCACGTCTATGTGCTCGATGATGGCAGTCGCGATGTGATCGAAAATTTTGCTCGCGAAATTGGTGTGGGCTACATTAAACGTATTGAGCACAATCATGCTAAGGCCGGCAACATCAATCACGCCATGACAGTCACAGACAGTCCCTTTATCACGATTTTTGACTGTGACCATGTCCCATCGGCAGACTTTTTGGAAAAGACTGTCGGTTGGCTAATTAAAGACGACAATATTGCGTTGGTACAAACGCCGCACCATTTCTACTCCCCGGATCCATTTGAGAAAAATCTGCATTTGGATCGTACGCTTCCGATCGAAAATGCACTTTTCCATGATTTCATTCAAAAGGGCAATGACACGTGGAATGCCACAATGTTTTGTGGGTCCAGTGCCGTTATGCGTCGTGAAGCCTTAGAAGAGGTTGGCGGTATTGCTGTGGAGACCGTGACCGAAGACGCTCATACATCATTGAAGTTGAATCGTCGTGGATGGTCTTCTGCTTTCATAGACGTGCCCTTGGCTTCCGGTCTTTCAACGGAGACGCTCGCCGCTCACGTTGGTCAGCGCATTCGTTGGGCACGCGGAATGATTCAAATCTTCCGGTTAGACAATCCATTTATTGGCAAAGGTTTGACGTTGCCGCAACGGTTGTGTTTCTTTAACGCCATGTTCCACTTTTTGCATGGGTTGCCGCGTTTAATTTTCCTCGTTGCTCCCTTGCCTTACATGTTTGCCGACATCTATATCATTTATGCGACTGCGGCAGCAATTTTTGCTTATGTGTTGCCGCACATGATTCACTCGGCGTTAACGAACCAGATTTTGCAACGCTCGCACCGTTATCCCTTCTTAAGCGGTGTCTATGAAACGGTGCTGGCATGGTACATCCTTATCCCGACCACGGTGGCCCTATTCATGCCCCATGTTGGCAAATTTAACGTAACGGCAAAGGGTGGCACGATTGGTGAAAAGTATTTGGACTGGAGTATTTCAAAGCCATTTTTAATCTTGCTTGTGCTCAATACGATCGGCCTGGGTATTGGTATTTATAAAGCGATTTTTGATCCCAATCCAGAATATTTGACTTTGGCGATCAATTTGGGCTGGATTGCCTACAACATGATGATATTGGGAGCTTCGATGGCGGTGGCTGTTGAGGACGTGCAGACGCATCAGTTCCCTCGGGTACACTGCGCTATTGATGCTGAAGTGTTGTTTAACGGTCAGGTTCATCCCATCACAATGAGCGAATACTCTCAAAAAGAGGTTCGTTTGGTTTCAAAAGAGCATTTCGCAGCTGGCCTTTCATTCGAGGATAAGATTCAGTTGAAAATGCACTATGAGGGCAATGACTATATATTCAATGCCCGTCTTTTAGACCGCAGTGCTGACAATGAATTTGAGCTTGAAATGCTATTGGCCAGTCGTGATCAGGAACGCGATTCCAATCGTTGTACATTTGCCCGTCGCGGTATGTGGGTGCCGCCTGAGGTGAAAATCGATGATCGGATGTGGGTCGGGTTCCTTAAGTTGGGTCAACTGGCCTGGTACGGATTTAAATCCATGATTGAGTTTTTGCCAGGGAAATTGCAGTACATTACTCAATTTTTACGTTGGCTTGCGACTTTTGCGCCCAGAAAACCTCAGTCTATGGGATAGCCCTTTAATTTGAAGAGAGAGCGAGAAGTGAAAGAACTGTCTTTAACCCTTTGTGTATTAAGTGCTTTATTGGGGGGCATTAGTAGTGCTTGCGCCCAAGAAGCGATGCAACCGGTAGAGGCCGTACAACCCGTTTGGCGTACCGATGTTACGAGCAATATCACTCAACGTTTGGAGTTGTTCAAACTCGTACCGGGCGGTCAGGCGCAAAATATTCGTTTAACGGGTGTCAATAACAGACAGGTCTTTGATTTTGGAGTCCGCAACGATGAGCTTTTGTCAAAGGCCGTCTTAGAGCTTAATTTCACAGCCTCTCCTGCGTTAATTGCAGGGCGCTCACAAATTAATGTTTTATTGAATGGTCAAGTACAGCGATCTTTGGCCATTACTCCAGAAATGTTGGGCAAGCGGTTTAATGCACAGATAAAGCTTGATCCCAAACACGCTCAGGCAGCCAATCAAGTCTCGCTTGAGTTTATTGGTCACGATAAAGATATTTGTACAACGCCCACGAGCGAATCTTTGTGGCTTGAGATTGATCCTTCCAGCGCACTTTTGCTCCATAAGCAAAAAGTTAAGGTTGCTAATGATTTAAGCCGTTGGCCCTTGCCTTTTATCGATACGGCAGGTAATGCTTCGAGCGTTATTCCTTTTGTTTTCGGTTCTGTTCCTGGCAGTGAAACGAAAGAGGCCGCTGCGGTGATGGCTTCTTTGGTGGGGACCTACACGAAGTGGCGCGGAGCAGATTTCCCTGTTTATTACAACACCCAACCGGTGGCAGGACATTTTTTTGTTTTTGCTACCAACTCCAATCGTCCGGATTTTTTGAAAGATGTTCCGCTGGTTGACGGTCCCGAAGTCATGATGTTGGATGCTCCGGGTAGTCTTTATGCGAAGATGCTTATTATTGCCGGTCGAGATGAAGCGGACTTGCTAACGGCCGCGCGCGCATTGGCTTCCAGTGGTCGGGTTATGATTGGCGAGCGATTTAAAGTCACGGACTATAAGTTGCCTGAAGCTCGCCAAGCTTATGACGCCCCTAATTGGGCCGACCCCAACAACCCCATCGTTTTTTTCTCTTTGATGGAGTATCCGGGACAGCTGACTTCGCGTGGCTATGAGCCGGCTCCCGTACATTTATCGATGCGCTTGCCGCCGGATTTGTACATGGTGCGCTCGGGTGGCATCGATGTTAATTTGAAGTATCGTTTTACAAAGCCTCAAGGCGCTGACTCGGCACAGCTGAGAATGTTGATCAATAACTTCTTGGCAGAGTCTGTGAATTTGCCCACGAAAACGGCGATCGGCGAACAACTTTGGCGCTTGCCATCCATTAACGGTCCGCTGGCGACCTCTCTTCTTGAGCCTTCCGCTTTAGCATCGCTTAACGATTTGAGTTTCCAAATCGGTTACTACCGTGAACTCAATGAAGGCACGCCCGATAACTGTAAATCCGTTGTGCTCTTGCCGCATCAAATTGAAATTGATCCGAGCTCTAGCATTACGCTTGACGGTGTGTATCACTTTGTCGAGTTGCCGAATTTGGCTCTCTTTACGCAAAGCGGCTATCCCTTCTCGCAATACGCTGATTTGTCTGAAACGGTAGCGATAATTGCAGAAGATGCTCCTGCGGAAAAGGTCACCACGTTATTGAACACGGTGGGTCGTATTGCTTCAGTAACGGGGGCCGTGGCGACACATCTGACCGTTACCGGAAAAGTCGATCAAAAGCTTCTTGAAGATAAAGACGTACTTCTGATCTCTGAAATGCCTTTGACGTTGCCAGACTTTAAGCAACCGAATGCCGAGGATTTGTATAAAGCCGTCCAAGCGATCGTTTCCGGTCAAGAGGCTTCCGATGAAGGCAGTGTTCTTTTCAGTCCTTTAGCGGGAGTCGGAGCGGTGGTTTCGATGCAATCGGCATTTGATAGCGCCAAGACTGTCGTTGCACTTTTAAGTGAAGGTCACTCGGGCAGTTTCTTATTAAATGAAAAACTGCAAGATCCCAACGCGCTTTTCACGGCTTCGGGATCCGTCAGTATTGTGCAAGAAGGTTCTGTTTTAAGCTTTGATGTCGGCAGTCGTTATACCGTGGGGTTCTTACCCTGGTATCACCGTGTTTGGCAAAGTCTTAGCAATTCGCCCTTAATTCTGGCGCTCTGTACATTGATTTGTGCCGTTTTGGTGGGCGGCAGTATCTTCTACTTCATGCGTCTGTGGGTGAAAGGACGTTCACGATGATGAAAAAATTACTCTTGACGATGTTATTGACTGCAAACCTTCTTTCCGGCGCGTACGCTTGGGACTTGTGGGAAGATTTTCGCGCTGTCAGCATGGAAGGTGGCCGAGTTGTTGACTACAGCGACCAACGCGCGGTTACGACCTCTGAGGGGCAGTCTTATGCCATGTTTTTTGCCTTGGTAGCCAATGACAAGCAAACGTTTGAAGACCTTCTAATCTGGACGGAAGACAATTTGGCCGCAGGTGATATTGGTAAGAATTATCCCGCATGGCTTTGGGGTAAAGAGGGCGATACGTGGAAGATTATTGATGACAATAATGCCGTGGACTCCGATATGTGGATTGCCTACTGCTTGCTAGAGGCCGGTCGCTTATGGAATAAACCCGAGTACACGGAAAAAGCTCACCAAATGCTGGCATTGTTGCGTACCCAAGTTCGCGACATTGAAAACTTAGGAAAGGTTTTATTGCCCGGTCGTATCGGCTTTGAAACTGAAACTGAAGTCAAGCTCAATCCGAGCTACTATCCGCTGTTTTTGATCAAACGCTTTGCCGTAGAAGACGCTTATTGGAACGAAGTGTTTGAAGGATCTGCTCGTATGCTAATTCGCTCCGCCCCGGCTGGAGTTTCTCCGGATTGGGTAAATTTCACGAAAAAGGGTGAGTTGGTTGAAAATATGTCGATAGACAACACTATCGGCAGCTATAACGCGATCCGTGTCTATCTTTGGGCGGCCATGCTCTCGCCGAAGGATCCTGTTTATCGACAATTGAAGGCACGTTTTGAACCGATGGTGCGATTGACCGAAGCTCTCAATATGCCGCCGGAAAAAGTGGACGTCAACACTTTGGCAGTCAATCAGCCGGCTTGGGACGGATTCGGAGCATGCTTGATGGAATTGGTCGGCCCCGGCAAGACACGCGATATGATTCGCACCGTTTTAAAATCGACACCGATCAAAAAAGAAAACTACTATCGCAACGTTTTGGCGTTGTATGGTTTAGGTTTTGATGAAAAGCTCTTTGCCTTTGATGAAAACGGCTATCTTTATTTCCCGAAAGCTGCGGCGAAATAGCACCAAGAGCGTAGGAATTACAAATGCATAACTTGCAAAAAGAAAAATTAGGGCGCTTTTTCTGGACTGGGTTAGGTCTGTGGAATGTGTACTTCATTTTGAAGTTCATCATGGCCCAGTATGGCTACATTACTTTTGAGCCGCTTTATAACGCTGTACTGCTTTTATTTATTCTGTTGCCAATTGCCAGTAAAAAGGTACGAGTTATTCGTACACTGATTGCGGTTGTTTTGGGAGCGGCATTGTTGTATTCCGAGAGTTGGCTACCCGGACCGGAAAGTATTACAGGTAATGCTAATGCCATCGCAGGATTTTCTGCCACTTATGTCCTTCAACTCGTCTGGGACTTCATTAATTTCAAAATGGTGGCATTGGTGTTGTGCGTACTTTTCGCGTACCTGCTACTTTGTAATTGGATTCGTGTTTCTTTCTTCACGATCGGCTACTTCTTGTTTATGCTGATTTATCCGCACTACGTACAATGGCAAAAGGCGCCCGAAGCCGCCCAAGAGACGCCTGCTGTTGCGCAAGCGACGATGCCTGCCCAAGGCACAGCGCCCGTTGCACAGCCCGCTAGTGCAGACGGTGCAGTAACTAGTGACACGATTGATCAATGGTATAAGGCCTTCTTGCAATATGAGTCGTCGCGCAGAGCTGAAATTCCGCAAGGGATTGCAGCTAAAGACACGCCGTTTGACATTATTTTGCTCAACGTTTGCTCTTTATCCAACGATGATTTGGAGGCTGTCAACTTGGCTCAGCATCCTGTTTTCAGTCGTTTTAATATCCGTTTTGATCATTTCAATTCAGCAACGGCCTATTCTGGTCCGGCCACTTTGCGACTTTTAAATGCAGCTTGTGGGCAAAGTGATCACAATACGCTTTATGATCGAAGACGCCCCGAGTGCGAGATCATGAATCGTTTTGGTCAGCTCGGGTACTCACAACATTTATTCTTAGACCATGCCGGCCAATACGACAATTATCTCCAAGTGTTGCGTGAAAAAGCCGGATTAACTGCAGTGCACGAGACAGCAGATAAGAAATTTCCCGTTCATTATTTAGCTTTTGACGATGAACCGATTTCGGATGATTTGGCTGTCATGCGTCACTGGAAGCAAGTCGTGGCATCGCAAAAGGACAATTCACGGACGTTCTCACTTTTTAACTTTATTGCATTGCACGATGGTAACCGTTTACCGCGCAAATCAACTTGGGAGCCTTTTAAACCGCGAGCTCAAGTCTTTTTAGATGATTTAGATAAATTTATTGGTGAGCTTGAGAAATCCGGTCGTAAAGTGATGCTTGTACTGGTGCCTGAGCATGGCGCTGCCGTCAGGGGCGATCGTGTACAGCCTGATCGCCTGCGCGATATTCCGAGTATGCGCATTACACAGGTACCCGTAATGGTGAAATTCTTCGGTATCGACGGATTGCCTCAGGAGCAAATCCATGTTTCGGGTAATACGAGCTACTTAGCATTGGCAACCTTGATGGGACGAGTTTTGGAGCATAATTATTTTGGGGCTGAAGGCGGAGCAGTGCCTTTGGCTGATTTGGTTCGTGATCTTCCGCAGACCAACCCTGTTAGTGAGAATGCCCAATCGATCGTTTTGACCTATCGAGACAATGACTATGTACGTCGTCAAAACGGACAATGGGTGTTGTATCCGAAGGAACGTTAATACTGAATGCTCACAGTCTCTGAGTTTCGTTATTGTCCGAAATGTGCCACTGAAATGATCAGTCGCATCCCGTCGGGGGACAATCGTCTAAGAAACGAGTGTCCCGCTTGCGGTTTTGTGCATTACATTAATCCAATTCCTGTCGTTGGAACGGTGGCAGTCTGTGGCGGTAAGGTTTTACTTTGCCGCCGAGCGATTGAACCTCGTCGTGGATATTGGACTCTGCCTGCCGGTGTCATGGTGGCATACGAAACTTTGGCTGAAGGTGCTTTTAGAGAAACAATCGAAGAGACAGGAGAGGCCGTACGCGTGGACTCGTTATTGTGCATTGTCGACGTGCCGCCCGCCAATCAGATTCATTTTTTCTTCCTTGCGAGTTTTGACGCGCTAAGTGCAACACCGGGCCCCGAGACGCTCGAACAAAAACTCTTTACGCCTGAGGAAATTCCGTGGGAAGACATTAGCTTCGAGACTGTTAAAGTCGCTCTTGAATGTTATCTGCAAGACTTGCAAAGCGGACAGCATCAGGTGCATAGAGTTTGTCTACGTG
Organism: Sutterella sp. UBA1442; assembly: GCA_002329575.1. Lineage (GTDB taxonomy): Bacteria > Pseudomonadota > Gammaproteobacteria > Burkholderiales > Burkholderiaceae_F > Aphodousia. The sequence goes on from DCTK01000013.1 coordinate 39,946, forward strand.
ATTGAGAGCAAACTCGGCCTTTTCCCATCGTGTACAATTTCCGTTATCTTGTATTTTCAGCGACGCTTAGTCGCTGATTTTGAACTCGAAGAGAAAAATTATGCTCTACTCTATTGCCCGCAAATTCTTGTTTTCACTCGATCCTGAAACTGCTCACCACATCATTATGGCCAATCTCGACTGGGCCGTTAATCTCGGAGTCACGAAGTTAGTGACTCGCGATCCGGTGGAAGACCCGATTGAAGTTATGGGTTTGCGCTTCCCCAATGTTATTGGTTTAGCTGCCGGGATGGACAAAAACGGTGAACGTGTTAGTGCTTTCGGAGGTCTGGGATTCGGTCACGTTGAGATCGGCACGATCACGCCCAAAGCTCAACCGGGCAATCCCAAACCGCGTCTTTTCCGCGTAATCCCTGCCGAAGGTGTTATCAACCGCATGGGCTTTAATAACCACGGTGTGGATGAAGTGCTCAAGTATTTGCGCAGTGCGGCGGCTTTCCGCAGTCGCGGCGGTATTCTTGGGATTAACATCGGCAAAAATGCGGTTACCCCGATTGAAAATGCCGTTGATGATTATTTGATTTGCTTACGCAAGGTCTATAACCACACGGACTATATTGCCATTAACATTTCTTCGCCGAACACAAAGAATTTGCGTTCGTTACAAGCCGACAGTGAGCTTGAAAAACTTTTGTCTGCTGTGACTGATGAACGTAAACGTTTGGTGGATGAGAATAACGGCAAATATGTTCCGATTGCACTTAAGGTCGCCCCCGACTTG
>DCTK01000095.1 GCA_002329575.1 Sutterella sp. UBA1442
AGTCTATTTGGACAGTAGTGATAAATTATCTAGAACACGCTTGACCGTGACCAGTGGTCATCGCACGAATAAACCAAAGCTGTTTCGTGAAGTCTGCAATGTAGCCTTCGAAAAGCGATTGGACTTGGAAGTCATCGCTTTGCGCAGCATCATCGCGGATTTCTTTTGCCAAAGCAAGCATCAATTGCATATCGGATTGCACCATCTCCACGACTTCTCGGCAACCGTAGTCTTGAGCAGGCACTTCTTCAATGGTGGCAACAGCCAAATAATCCTTCATGGTCGAGAGCGGCATCTCGCCTCGCATCTTGAGCACTTCGGCGACTTCGTCAAAAGCCTCGAAAGCGGCATCGTAGCGAGACTCGGTGTACTCGTGAAGGCTCACAAAAAGCTTACCGACCACGTTCCAGTGCAAGTTGTGTAACTTCACATTCCAAACAGCCAAGTTTGCCAAATACGTATTAAGTTTCTTCGAGCAGGTCATGATTGACTCCTTTTACAAATAAATCTTTTTGATGGTGTAAGCGTATCAGAATCTAAATGAGAATGAAACTCAATTTGTAACATATCTTATTGATTTATTTGAATTTCTATAGGATCAATAGTTNNCGTTTTTTAATGAACTAATAAAAGCTAAAGCGCCTGGGAGTAAAACTCTATAGGCGCTTTAGACATTGTCAATGTAGTTATATTTTAATGTCAACCCACTCTTGAATCTTTTCAAAAGCTCTAAGTATCGGCACCGGAATCATGTCATCAATCGTTTGGTTATAGGGATTTTGTGCAATGATGTCCCCCAAAAATCCGGAGTACTCGCTCTTTTTCTTCTCCAGTCGGCGTTTCAATTCTTTATCAGGCAGGTTCATCAAGCGACGACGCTTGAGCCGTTGATGAGAGTCGGGTTGCTCATTGCCCGTGGAATTACTCATCACCAACGCATCGACAATTTCACGTCGCAACTTTGTTTTGTGAACAAGTTCCCCTTCAATGGCCAACCCGGGCGAAAGGAAAAATAGCGCGCTGGCATTTTGGTCTCGGGTATACCGTAACTTTCGTTCGATATCCGCTAATTGTTTACGCACAACATGAGAGGTATCGCCATCGTTGTCACTGATGACCACAAAGGGTTTTCTAAAACTCATCGCCATGGTTAAAAATGGCGCATAGCTCTTGCCGTCTACCCCAATGATGCTGATCCCGTATTCGCTCGGATCATGACCGAAGTAGGCTTGGAACATGCCCCGGATGAGCTGCTCTTCCGTTACCCCTTCAACAAATACGAGACCGCGGGCAAAAAGCACCTCGGCACGATAGCGAAACACAAGACGCTTAAGCATTCTCGTATCCAGAGCATCCATGCTCCGAGGCAACCAATTAACGCGAATCCCCTTCTCAACTCGTTCCATGGCCAATACGTCATGGGGCTCGCAGGCCGAGACAATAAAGGGCGAGTGCGTTGTGAGGATTAGTTGATTGGAAAGCGTCTTCAGTTGTGCCATTAAAGAGCGCTGCGCATTGGGGTGCAAGTGCACCTCAGGCTCTTCAGCACAGACAAGCACAAAAAGGGGCTCATTTAAGGCTTCGGCCTTTTTCGTGAACATGTCAAGAAAACTCACCGTTGAAAGCAAAAGCGTTGTCTTGGCGTGCCCGTGCCCCTGCGTGGATGCCAGTTTGGGAAATACCTCAGGGCTTTCTTTCATGAGTTTGAAGAAATGATGGATCCGCTCGGCAGTAAACGGGATATGCTCAGGCAATGTGACACCGGGGCCTTCAATCGTTTGCGAGAGCAAATTAATCATATTGCGAAGATCCGCAATGGGCTCTCGGGCTAATTCCGGATAGGCTTTAACGGCTTTATCAAGCTTTTCAATGGCCTGATTAATAAAAGAGAACGGTTTTTCCAATTCACCGTCAAGGGTATTGTCAGAGTACACACAAACAAACTTCAGGCAATCTGGAATATTTTTCACTTCAAAGCCCGGCGTTTGAGTTTCCCAATTGGTCAAACAAAACCGCTTTCGGGCAAAGGTGCCGTCCGTAACCGTCCACTCGCTTCTTAACGCCAAAAACTCACGATGATGACGATCAAGTGATATCGCACGACCAAAGACCGTACGCCAAATGTTGTCAAAAACAGGTTGTCGGCGGTGACCGTCAGCCACCGGAATCATGCGCATGTCCACCGTGATGGTACTGACTCGCGTTTGATCCGCTTTGATATGAAGATCGTCTGGTGTTAATTGCACCGCTTCGCTTAACGCAGCCTCAAGAGCCCGCAGGACTGTTGATTTACCGCAATTATTCGGACCGATGAGTACGGAGTCTTCACCCAGAGGCATCTCCAGATGATAAATTCCTCGAAAGCCGTGAATTCTTACTCGATCGATAGCAATCATATGTGCGTCACGCTAAAAAAAATATCTTCCTTTTTTTAGATTCTATGGGAGAATGAAAGAAGAAAAGTAATTTTTTTGCGCAAGGAGCCAGATTATGTCCGATTACATTGAAGTTGATTCCGTCACGCAGCTCTTGGGAGTGGTCGCCGAACCCGGCAACATTGATCATCACGTGTTCCAAAACATTGATTTTTCAGAACTGGCTGATTTGGCTGAGCAGTGCCGCTTTAGTAATTGCTTATTTTTAGGGTGCGAGTTACCGGAGAATTTCGCCAACACACTGGATAAAAGCAACCTTATCTTCCCACGCTTGGAAAGTCCCTTTGACATGTACCGCGGTCACTTGTACTCAGCCAATAGTCTTTATGACGAATTTGATCCCGACAATGAAGACTCACTCAATGACTGCTTTGATCACATTGTCTACGAGCACTATCGCCAAAAAGGCGCTTATGGAGCCGATATTAAAGAAACGTTATCGCGCTACTTGCACGATCACTCGATGAGTAGTGCCATTAAAGACTTTTTGTCACGCTTTCATGAACGCCAAATCGTGGGCATCATGGGCGGTCACGATCTACTGAGAACCGATCCGATGTACCGTCAAATTGTTCTTTTAAGCAAAAAACTCACGGAAACCGGTTTTATTATGGTCAGCGGTGGCGGCGCCGGTGCAATGGAAGCCACGCACTTAGGCGCCTGGCTTGCCGAGCGCACCGACGAAGAAGTCGAAGAAGCGCTTGAAATACTGATGGAAAGCCCCAGTTGGCAAGACCGCGGTTGGTTATCGAGCGCCTTTAAGGTCATTCAACGCTTCCGTCAAACCCACTTTATCAGTTTAGGGGTGCCGACTTGGCTCTATGGACATGAGCCTGCCACGCCCTTTGCCACGCACATTGCGAAATTCTTTGACAATAGCATTCGCGAAGATACGCTTTTAAATATTACTCGTGGCGGTCTTATCTACACCCCCGGTAGCGCCGGTACCGTGCAGGAAATTTTCCAAGCAGCCGTACCGAATCACTACCTCACCTACGGTCATTCTTCCTTAATGATTTTCTTGGGTGAAAAATTCTGGCGTGAAGAAATGCCTGTGTATCGCTTACTGGAACATCTCTGTCAAACGGGTAAATATCAAGGACTACGAATTTCCATTACTGATGACATTATGGCNNACGGTTAAAGGCTTCAGACCGCTGGCCAAAGACAACAATTAGTGCCTGATTTTTTCAGTTAAAAATGGCCCGACAGACTCTTTAAGGAGAAAACTGCCGGGCCATTGTTTTAATATCATTTGAAATTGCATTCAATATTGTTTTAATATTAAAACAAATGCGATCAAATATCGAACTAGCGTCTTTCTAAAAGTCTCATTTTTGGGGCTTTCGTACCCAAACACGGTCCAGGAAATCATCCAACAATCGGTAATGGTTCTCTGTTTCCGGCGCATCAGTAACGAAGTAATACTGAGCGTGCGAGAGCGCTTCATGGACAATAAGTTCGGCTGGAGCTTTGTTTAATAACAGTCTTGTGTGCATACGAACCGTATTGCTTAAAAAGAGATCGCGCGTACCGGAAATCAATAACGTTGGCGGAAAAGCCTGCAACGCGTCATCGCTCGCATAGACAGGAGAAAGCAAAGGATCCTTCAAATCGTGCCCCTTAGCGTAGTACTCAACTGCTGTCTTAATTAGACCGTCATAGCTACCGAGCACATTATCAACGCCGTCATTGACAAAATAACTGTCCCCGATCTTGTCCATATCCGACCAAGGTGTTCCCGAAATGAGCGCAGCGGGCATGGGAACTTTTGCATCATGGGCTTGAAGCGCCAAAATCAGCGTCATGGCCCCTCCCGTTGAAGTCCCCATCACGGCAATGTTGTCTGCTCCATGGGTCTTCACCAATTCTTGATAAACGGCAAACGCATCATCGATTGCAGCAGGAAACGGAAATTCAGGGGCCATCCGATAGTCGACACAGACGACTTTGTAGTGGTGGTCCGCGGCCATCGGCAAAGCTTCCACAATACCCGATGCACCGTGCCCTAATATATATCCACCCCCGTGGATATAGAAAATGATCTTATCTGCCTTATCCTGATCGATCGTTTTGGGCGTTAATACATAAACGTTAACCGAGGCAATTTTTGTTGCCTGAACATCCACATTTAATGCTTTGGCATCACTAAGCGCACTCCGACCGACCGTATCCGCATATTCGGATGCAATGGCTTGCCAGTCTGAAACGGACTTCGGAGCCTTGAGCCAAAGATCAGCAACAGGAGCGGCAACAGCGGCAGCCATGGGCTTACTGACTGTTGTGGGAACAGGAATTTGATGCGTTTGAGCCAAAAGCGTTGTGCTCAACGCCATGACAACAACGGCAACTGTGGATTTCAATCGATTCATTTTTTAGCTCCCGACGATCATTTGAAAAGATTCTAGCAATTTGACGGCTTCCCCTATTTTCTTTTCAAGCTAAAAACTCGCCGTTTCCTTTTGCATGAAAAAATCCCCGGTGAATGATCTTCACCGAGGATCGTCGTAGACGAGAAAGCCCGTCTTAAAGCATCTAAATCAAAGAGTTATTATTTATTTGCTGCTGTAGTGACGCAATTTTTCGGTTCCGTACATCGCAGTCATAGGCTTGCCGTCCGGACCAATCGTGCCACGATGCATGCCCTTGGAATTCATCGGGAAGGCGTAATTTCCCTTGGCATCCAAGATAATTAAACCACCAGAACCACCGATTTCACCAACTTCCTTAATAGCGGCGTCGCCAGCCTTTTGCACATCTTGGCTCACATATTTGTAGAGCGTATGGACGTTGTGTGCAGCAGAGGTTCGGATAAACATTTCACCGGAACCCGTAGCAGAAACTGCCACCGTTTGGTTATTAGCATAGGTACCAGCACCAACGATCGGGCTGTCACCCACTCGGCCGAAACGCTTATTGGTCATACCGCCCGTGGAGGTTGCAGCAGCCAGATTGCCGTGTTTGTCGAGAGCCACGGCACCCACCGTACCATATTTATAGTCGTACATTAAAGGATCGATATACAGTTCTGCATTGCTCGTTTTCTTAGCACCGTCATGATCCAAAACGATTTGTTCTTTTTCTTGAGCCTTCTTTAATTGGTCATAGCGATGTTGTGTAAAGAACCACTTGGGATCAACAATTTCAGCACCGTTTTGTGCGCAGAACTTCTCAGCGCCTTGAGTGACCATCATGACATGAGGCGACTTCGTACGAACCAAGTCTGCACAGTTGATCGGGTGCTTCACATTCGTGACACCGGCCACAGCACCTGCCGTCAAATCTTTCCCGTCCATGATGGAGGCATCCAATTCGTTTTTGCCTTCGTTCGTGAACACAGCGCCACGACCGGCATTGAAAATCGGATTAAGTTCCATTTGATTGATCGCGGCTTTAACGGCATCAACCGAGGTACCGCCCTTGGCTAAAACGTCATAGCCGGCTTTCAAAGCAGCCTGCAAGCCTTCGTGATAGGCCTTTTCTTCCTCAGGCGTAAAACGACCTTCTACAATATTGCCTGCGCCACCGTGAATCACTAAACGGAAATCTTGGGCGGCCATGGCGGTCACACTCAACGCCAAACCTAAGCCGAGGGCCAACAAAGTCTTTTTCATTCAAACCTCCAAATGATAGAGAAACACAAAAGGTCAGTAGTGAAAACCACAGGAGCACTCATTCTACGGTAAGGCCGTCTTTACGCTTTTGACGAAATCCGAAAAACTTGAGTAAATTCCATCTAACCAAAATGACTTAAATCAATAAGGTAAAAATCTTTCTCTAATGATAATTCTTCTGAAATGCCCCAACTCATTGCCTTGTTAAACACTTAGCAATTAAAATCCCGACCTTCAAAGGGAAGATCGGGATCAAAGAAAATATTGGAGACGATTATTATCGAGTCAGACCGTTTTTAAGCGCAGTCGAGACGGCAGCATTAATATAAGCGGCGCGAGAAACACCGAGTTCGGCAGCCGCTTCATCGACTTGAGCCAAAAGCGTCTCAGAAATGGTCAACGTAATTTGTTTACGCTTGCTCGAACCTTCATGTCTTTTTTTCGCCGGGGCAGGACTTGAACTTAAGAAATCATCCACGGCCTTTTCATCGAGTTCTTTGCGTTCGACGGCGGGCTTTTTGCGCAACATGGTAATGGCCATGACTTCACCTTATAAAATATTAATTAAATACTTGTTTAATATTAAAGCAAGCTCAATTAAATATCAATCAAATATTAAATAAGAACTTCCCAAGCGCCTTAATTTCTCGGCAAGCCTTATAGTCCTTCGGGCGCATTTCAAGCACACTGAGACCGGCTCCACCCGCTGTCGCAAACGCTTTACGACGACCGATGGGGCAATCTAAGAATTGCATTTCTTCGCACTCTTTCATCACGCTTGCGGCCTCTTCATTATCGGCCCCTTGACTGTCTGCGCAAGACAGGAAGCAGTAGGCATCGAACTCAGCACCGATATCGCGAGCTTCTTTAATAATGTCTTCCAAACGGGACAGTGCCCAAACGTCATAGCTTCTCGGCTGAACCGGAACAAGCAAAACATCGCACACAAGTAACGCAGCACGCAACGCTCCCGTATCTCGTCCGCCGACATCAATAATGATATCGTCCCACTTTTTACGTTGAGCTTCGATTTGAGAACGGATGGTTCGAGCATCCGAGTAAGCGGAACAGGCCAAAGAGGGCTTTACATCGTTTTCACTTCGGATACTGACAGCCGTTAATGCCGACTGCTGATCGTCACCGTCCACAAGCCACACATCGAAACCTTGGTGCAGACGCAAGAGTGCCAACTGCAACGCTGTCGTTGTTTTTCCTGTTCCGCCTTTGGTATTGGCTACTGCAATTATCATGATATTTCTCCAATATCAAACCAATATCATAGTAATATTAAAACAATAGACATTAGTTATTGTTCATAAAATGTTTTTGCGCCACCTCGCGACCCAATGTTCGCATATGGAGCTTCGCATTTTTCATCGCGTCAGAAGTATCACGAGCAATACTCATTAAGTCATAAATCGCTTCAATTCCCATCGCACGACAGTGCTCTTGAGTGAGCTGATTTTGACCTGCCACGGCAATGACTTTAATGCCGGCATCGTTTGCTCGACGTGTCACCCCGGCGGGCGCTTTACCGGCCAGCGATTGATAATCCAATCGCCCTTCACCCGTGACAACATAATCGACACCAACCAAAGCACGATCAAATTGCAATAAGTCGAGTACACAATCAATACCCGGTAATAGATCGGCATCCATGAAAGCACAAAGTGCAGCACCCATGCCACCGGCAGCACCACAAGCAGGACGGTCTGCAATGGCGACTTCCAGACTGGACTCAATCAATCGAGCCACTTTTGCCATCCCCGCTTCAAGTATCTCAAAATCTCCCGCCTGTAATCCTTTTTGAGGACCGAACACGGCTGTTGCGCCCCGCTTGCCTAACAATGGATTGTCAACGTCACACACGGCAGTGACATTGATCTCAGAGGTCAAATTCATAAAGGGTTCGAGTCCGATCCTGGACACACGACCCAAATCAGACGCTCTGATCGGTGTTTGAATCAACTGACCCTCTTCGTCATAGAATTGAACACCGAGCGCCTGCATGGCTCCCAGCCCTAAATCGTTTGTGGCACTGCCGCCCAATCCCATCACTAAACTTGTCGCACCGGCACGAATAGCATCGAGCATCATTTCACCTGTGCCGAAACTTGTGGCATCAAGTGTGTGGCGATTCGCCTCATCGGTTAACACAAGACCGCTCGCTTGGGCCATCTCTAAAACAGCCGTGGCACCTTTTATTAAGTAGCGAGCTTGAACACTTTCCAAATAAGGGCCGGTGACAGACACCGTTCGCTCAGTAAACCCCATGTCACTTAACACTGCAGATAAACTACCGAGCAATCCGTCTCCACCGTCAGAGATTGCCATTGACTCAATCTGAGTATCGGGAGCCACTTCGTGCACACCGAGCGCAAAAGCATCCATGGCTTCGCGGGCAGACATGGACCCCTTAAATGAGTCAAGCGCTAGCAAAATCTTCATCGGTTTTCTCCTTCGGCTTATAGTAGCATNNGAAAAAACAGTGTATTACTATCAAGTCAATATCGAATCAATGTTGATTTAATATTATTTTGTTTAAGCGCTCTAAACGAAAAAGAATTATCTTCTACACACTATTGCGCAAATCTCTGCAATGTTTTCCTCTCGCGTAAGTATCCCGGCTCTATAATTTTCTTCGTCTGAAAATCCTCTGAGGAATGCCGTCATGGCCCGTCCGATTAAAGCCACAATTCACATGGGAAGTCTGCGTCGCAATGCAGAAAAAATGAAGCGCGTTGCGGGCCAAAGATCGCTTTGGGCTGTGGTAAAGGCCAACGCCTACGGGCATGGTCTGGAGCGCGCCGTGAAAGCTTTTGAGGCGGCCGACGGCCTTGCTGTCATCGACCTCTTTGATATTGAGCGCGCCAGACGTGCCGGCTGGGACAAACGAATCTTACTGATGCAGGGATTTTTCAAGCCCGAAGACCTCAAAATCGTTCAAGCGTTTGACGCCGAATGTGTCATTCATAATCAAGAAGGTATTAAAGTCCTTCAATCACTTGCTCCATTTAGAGATCTTCAAGTACACATCAAACTAAATTCCGGCATGAACCGCTTCGGGTTTAAACCTGAAGAAGAGCCTCTTGTCCGGCAAACGCTTCAAGCCATCGAGGGCGTGACGGTCATGGGTGTGATGACGCATTTTGCAAACGCCTGCCCGCTCTATGAAATGGATCATGGCGTCTCTGTAGCCAATCAAATCAAAGCATTAGGAGCAATCGCTGAGCGAAAAGAAGGGGCTTGCTTTGCAAATTCGGCCGCAGCCCTTTGGTTACCTCAGGTCAAAGGCGATGCCGTTCGAATCGGCATCAGCCTATATGGCATCACGCCCGATCCCATGGTGCCCTCTCGCGACATAGACATTGAACCCGCGATGACGCTTTCTTCAGAAATCATCGCCATTCAAGACGTTAACCCCGGTGATTCAGTTGGCTACGGCAGTGCTTTTACCGCTACCCGTCCCTCTCGGATCGCTGTTGTTGCATGCGGTTTTGCCGATGGCTACCTTCGTTTGACACCGGCGGGAACTCCCGTGTGGATTAACGGCGTTCTTGCCCCCGTTGTCGGTCGCATTGCCATGGATGTTATGACGGTTGACGTCACGGATGTTGCCGAAGTCACAGTGGGAACACCCGTTGAGTTATGGGGAAAGCATTTAAGAGTGGACGAAGTGGCTGCTGCCTGCGGCACCATTGCTGCGGAGCTATTGTGCTGCATCACCGCTCGCGTTCCTTTTGTCGAAGACAACGAATAATTTGAAAGCTCTGGCCCTAAATTTCGCTTGAAAATCAGGTCGAATTTTATCAATCTTGATTTAAATCAAAATTTTGTTTTGGCGACAATTGGTTCTCTTTATTTGTAGCACAAGCCCCTTTTTACCCTTTTAATCGCGCCAACAAATCGGTAACGGACTTTCTTAAATTTTCCAATCCGAAATTTGTCCATCATTGTGAGCACAACTACTTGGGATAAAACAAGTAGTTGTCGTAATGTTTGCCCTATTAGTTGACAAAATATTATATTTTTTAGGAATTATTCCACCCCCAAAACTAAACAAAATCAACTTGATGGATATCGAAATACCGATAGACTGTCACAAAACGCGCGCCGACCCCGTCGGCAATGTTAAAGATTTCATAAACGGAGAATTGCACTATGAAATTCAAAGCACCCCTGACCCTTGTGACCTTGGCTGTAACCGCTGTCGGTCTTTCGGCTTCTGCTTTTGCCGCACCCAAGGTCTACCAAGTCGGCTCCAACATGGCATTTGCCCCCTTTGAATTCGTTGAAAATGGCAAGCCCGCAGGCTTTGACATGGAACTGATCGTTGCCATCATGAAGACCCAAGGTGCAGAAGTTGAACTCAACAACTTGCCCTTTGACGGATTGATTCCGGCTCTGCAAGCCGGCACGATCGACATCGCTATGTCGGGCATGACGATTACCGAAGAACGCAAAAAACGCATCAGCTTCTCCGATCCGTACTATGACAACGGCTTGGTGGTGATGGTACGTGCTGCCGATTCGGGCAAATATAAGCAAATCGATGACGTCAAGGGCCAAATGCTTTGTGCACAAATTGGCACCACGGGCGCCATTACAGCCCAAAAGATGAGCGGCAAGAACGTCAAGCTCTTCAACAACGGCCCTGAAGCCTTCATGGAACTCAACAACAAGGGTTGTGAAGCTGTCGTTCACGACAAACCCGTTGTGAACTACTTCGTTGCCAAGCGCGGCTCCAAGGACATGGTTGTCCTGCCCGGTCAGCTCAATAGCGAACAAACCGGTATTGCCGTTAGCAAGAAGAATCCCGAATTGCTCAAAATGGTCAATGACGGATTGAAGGCCGTGAAAGAAAATGGTGAATACGATCGCCTCTACAAGAAGTGGTTCGGTCAATAATCAAAAGGCCATCTTCTCATAACTAGGTTCAGACTTAGGCGCGAGTTACTCGCGCCTCAGACTGTTGACAAAGTCTACAAA